>MNEU01000012.1:0-8582 GCA_001917855.1 Armatimonadetes bacterium 13_1_40CM_64_14
AGAGATGGCACGGCAATCCAGTTCACGTCGGAGGCGGTGAGTTCGTCACACAGGAGGTCGTCGGCATCCCCGACGATCACCGCGTTGCGGCGCGCATCGATCCTCACCACGTAGCGGGGTTCCGTCCCTAATAGACCCAGTCCCCGGCGCTGGCCGATCGTGTAGCGGGCGATGCCCTGATGTTCACCGATGACCTGACCGGAGGTATCGAAGATCGGGCCGGGCCGCAGAGCCTCCGGACGAAATCGAGCCACAACGTCCGTGTAGGAGCCGCGCGGGACGAAACAAATCTCCTGGCTGTCGGGCTTGTCCGCCACGGACAGACCCGACAGTTTGGCCAGAGCCCGGACCTGGGGTTTCGTCTGATCGCCAACCGGGAAGCGCACTCGCCGCAGTTGACCCTGGGTGAGACCGGACAGTACATACGATTGGTCTTTGTGCGGATCTCGGGCGCGGAGAAGCAGGCGACGCCCCGAGGCCGGGTCGTCCGCGACGCGGGCGTAGTGCCCTGTGGCCACTCCCTCCAGCCCCAGGGCGGTGACTTTGTCGAGGAGCAGCGAGAACTTGATGCTCTGGTTGCAGGCGATGCAGGGGTTGGGCGTCCGCCCGCGGGCGTACTCGTCGGCGAAATAACCGATCACGCTTTGCTCAAACTCCTCCCGCATGTTCAGCACGTAGTGGCGGATGCCCAACCGTCGCGCCACCGCCCGGGCATCGTCAATGGCCGAGACTCCGCAACACGCTTTGAAGGCATCGTCAGGCTCCGGCAGCCAATCGGGCCAGAGGTTCATCGTTAAGCCAACGACCTCGTGCCCTTCGGCCACCATCAACGCCGCGGCCACCGCGCTGTCGACTCCGCCGCTCATCGCGACGGCCCACTTCTCCATGCACGATCCTCCGCTCAACGAGCCTCAGTCTGGACGATACGGCGCGGTCCCCGTAAACACGGAGGCTCGCCGTCTCCGAGTAAAAGCTCCCTCTCCGAGACAGTATGATAGCAGTCCGCGCGCGCCGACAACACCGGCACGCTGTCTAGCGTACCTTTTACACCTGCTCATCCTCACTCAGGCGTGTAGTGTTTGAAGCCCTTCCACCATGTGCGCAGCCGCCGGCGCACCTCCGCCTCAAATCCCTGATCGCTGGGCGCATAGTAGATCCGGCCTGCGACGCCGTCGGGAAGGTACTCTTGCGGGATGAACCCTCCGGGATAGTCGTGGGCATACTTGTAGTCCTGCCCGTGGCCAAACTGCCGCACCGCCTGAGGGTGGCTGGAATCGCGCAGGTGCACGGGGACGGGACCCGCCTTGCGCTCGTCGACATCGCGCCTCGCGGCACCGATCGCCCGCACCACGGCGTTACTCTTGGGCGCCGTGGCGATGTAGATGGCCGCTTCTGTCATGGGAATCTGCGCTTCCGGGAGGCCTACGAACTCGACCGCGTGGGCTGCCGAGGTCGCCACCACCAACGCCATCGGGTCCGCCATCCCGACATCCTCGGCTGCGTGCACGACCAGACGCCGGGCGATGTATCGAGGGTCTTCGCCCGCGGCGAGCATGCGCGCCAGCCAGTAGACGGCAGCGTCGGGATCAGATCCCCGCATGCTCTTAATGAACGCCGAGATGTGATCGTAGTGCGCGTCACCCTCTCGGTCGTAGATCAGCGCCCGGCGCTGGACGATTTCCTCGACCGTCTGTATGCTGACGCGGCGCACGCCCGACGCATCGGGTGGCGTGGTCATCGTCGCTACCTCGAGCGTGTTTAATGCGACACGGGCGTCCCCGTTGCTGATCGCGATCAGGTGTCCCATCGCCCCGTCGTCGAGCGCGACCTGGGAGCGCCCCAACCCTCGTTCGGTATCGGTCAGCGCGCGGCTAATGATCGTCTTGATATCCTCGTCGCGCAGCGGTTCGAGGCGCAGGACGCGGGACCGTGACACCAATGTGGAGTTGACCTCAAAGAAGGGGTTTTCCGTCGTCGCCCCGATCAGGATGAGGGTCCCGTCCTCAACGTGGGGGAGCAGCACATCCTGCTGTGCCTTGTTGAACCGGTGGATCTCGTCCACGAATAGGATGGTCCGCCTCCCGTAGAGGGCTTGCCGTTCCTGTGCGCGGGCGATGACCTGTTTGAGCTCGGCCACGCCAGCGGTGACGGCGTTGACCTGCTCCACGTCTGAGCGCGTGGCTTGGGCGATGATGTGGGCCAGCGACGTCTTGCCGGTGCCCGGCGGACCATAGAGGATAAGAGAGGACAGCTCGTCGCGTTCGATCGCGCGCCGCAGAACCCGGTCCGACCCGACAAGGTGAGCCTGCCCCACGAACTCCTCGAGTGTCTGAGGCCGCATTCGGGCCGCTAGAGGCGCCTGGGCGGCCGTTCGCTGTGTTGTCGCCTGCTTGAACAGTTCCACCCTGCCCTCCCCCTCGAGCCGCTAGCCGCCTCGATGGTAGCACACCACCGTAACCCCTTGGGCTTAGTGCGCTAAACCCCGCGCCAGACCTGCAAATTCTCACGCGATAAGCAGGAAATTCACGCCTGGCGCGGAAAACGCATGCGGTACGGAACCCACTCTGCCTCAGGAGGGCTCGAATGGTCAAATCGATGACGAAATCGAAGGTCGCCGAAGCCCTGGCGAGCAAGATGGATCTTCCCAAGAAGACGGCCACCCAGTTCCTCGAAGAAATGGCCCAGCTCGCTTACCGGGAGGCGAAGAACTCGTTTACCCTCCCCGGGCTCGGGAAACTGGTGCTGGTCAACCGGAAGGCGCGGATGGGCCGCAACCCACAGACGGGGGAACCAATTCGCATCCCGGCCAAGCGTGTAGTGCGGTTCCGCGTCGCCAAAGCGGCGAAAGACGCGATCCTCGGCACTAGCAAGTAGGGGTCCCCGCGTCGGTTGAATCGACTGCAGACAAGCGGGGCGGGGAATCGGCGCCCCGCTTGAGTCTTGTCCCCGTCCGGCTCTCGTCGCAGGCCCGGCTGCCTCCTCACCAAACTGACGCGGCTTCCACCTCATAGGCTGGAAGCCGCGTCAGTCCTGTATTATTTACCCCGCCGTGCCGTAAGGCAGCAGTCCCGAACCTGCCTAAGCAGGTGGGTGCCCTCCCATTCGCTTCTGGTGTCCCCGAAATACGGGGCGTGCCATCCACGCCTGGAGACCGGGCTCCCGGTGTAATCGGTGTTGGCTCGGAACTACCGACCTACACGCGCACGGCAGGAACCCTACGCCTCTACTATCGTACGCCTGGCCGAGCCTGGATGCAATCGGATCCTCGAGGATACGCGAAGGCCAGAGTGGGTCGTTGGTTGCTTACGATGCCAGTACCCGCATCCATTGGACGCGTCTCATCCTCCGCGCGACAAAACTCCCGCTCATCGTGCACCTTGGAGGGCACGCAGGTAGCGAATTTGTCCGATGTGGTAGGTATCGTGGGTGGCCGTCTTGATGAACCGGATGGCGGCCGGATATCGACCAATCCCCCGGTAGGGCTCAAGCATCGCGGCAAGGTCTTCCTCGCTCATCGCTTGTAGGCGCTCTTTGAACCGTCGATAGTCCGCCTGAAGGCGCGCCACGTCTGCCTGCCATTCCTTCTCATCCCCGGACGCTGCGCCCCAGTCTGATCGCTCCAGGTCCGCGTATGCCTGGGGCCGGGCGGCAAGCGCTTCCATCCCTGCCTCCATCCACTGCGTCATATGGCGAACGATTTGCCAGATCGAATGGCGTTCCGGAGTGGGCTTCCAAGACGCCTGCCCGGCTGTCAGCCCGGCGAGGGCAATGGCAAGGGGAGGATAGGCCCCATCTTTTCTTTCGTACGTATACTCGAGCAGGTAAACCAACACTTCCTTCACGGTCATCGCGTCTTCCCTCCTGGCACGTGGTCCCTCAAGGGAACAGCCGAGTCGGACCGCGATAGACAAAGGTCACTTCGCGGATATTCGGTCGCGCCAATAGGACCATTAGCATCCTGCTCAGCCCGAAGCCAAACCCGCCGTGCGGGGGGCACCCGTACTTGAAAAAGTCCAAGTAGAACTGGATGGGCTCCAGGCTCAGTCCTTTCTCTTCGGCTTGGGCCACCAGGACATTGTACCGGTGTTCCCGCTGGGCCCCGGTAGTTACCTCAATCCCGTTCCACAACAGGTCGTAACCCTTGGTGAGCGCGGGCTCGTGTTCGTGCCGCATGTGATAGAATGCGCGCCCGGCGGCCGGATAGTCCGTGACAAACACGAACTGATGATGAAGCTCCTGGGCCACGTATTCGCTGAGCAGCCGCTCCCCCGCCGGGTCGAGGTCGCCCGCCCGCTCGGGCGTGTGACCCCGGCGAGCGAGAATCTTCAGCGCATCCGCCATCGGCAGGCGGGGAAATGGGACGGCTGGCACCACGACATCGACATCAAACGTGTCGTGAATCTGCGTCCCCAGCCGGTCGCGCAGCCGTTCGAGCGCATACTGCAGCCAGCGTTCTTCAAACGCCATCACGTCTTCGTGCGAGTCAATCCACGACATCTCCATGTCCACGCTGGTGAATTCGGTCGCGTGCCGGGGCGTGAACGACGGGTCGGCGCGAAACGCCGGGCCGATTTCGAACACCCGCTCAAACCCCGCGGCCATGGCCATCTGCTTGTAGAATTGAGGGGATTGGGCCAGATAAGCGGGCCGGTCGAAGTACTCCACCGTGAAGACCTCCGCCCCCGATTCGCTGGCGCTGCCCATGAGTTTGGGCGAATGGATCTCCACGAATCCCTCCTGCAACCAGTACTCGCGCATGGCGTGTTCGATCACGGTCTGGACCTGAAAGACTAGGAGGTTCTCGGGCCGGCGCAGATCCAGAAACCGCCAATTCAGCCTGATCTCCGGGTTGGGTTCTTGGACGCCCGAAACATCGATGGGAAGCAAGCGGTCAGCAGGACCGTCGACCGTGAGATCGCGGATACTGATCTCGATGCCACCGGTTTTAACGATGGGGTTGGCGACAACCGTGCCGGACACGGTGACGGCAGACTCCCGCGTCAAGACGGCGATGCGGTCATTGAGGACCGCCTTTTCAGGAGAGCGCTCCACCGTGGCTTGCGCGAGCCCCGTGGGATCCCGGAGGATGAGGAACTGAACGCGCTTTTGGTCCCGGATCGCCTTGACCCAGCCCTGTACCGCGACCTCGCGGCCTACCGCCGCGTGCAGATCCTTGATCAACGTCCGCTGCATCTGCTCACGCTCCGTTCGCTGCAGCTGTCGTTAGATAGGAGACGAGTTGATCGAGAGGGACGTCTTGCTGGGTCCCCGCGCGCATATCCCGCACCCCAGCCTGCCGCCCTGAAAGTTCCTGTTCGCCGAGGATCACGGCAAAACGTACACTGAGCCGGTCGGCCTGTTTCATCTGGGCGCGTAGGCCGCGGTCGGTTGTCTCCCCCACTGCCCGCAGACCAGCGGTCCGCAGACGGTCCAGCAGCCGAAACGCCTCCTGCTCTGCCGGCGCGCCCACCGCGGCGACGAAGATATCGAGGCCCGCAGCCCGGGTCGCGGTCGGGATCGCGAGCTTCTCGGCTTCCAGGACCAGCATCAGGCGCTCAATTCCTAGGCCGAACCCGACCCCCGGCGTGTGCGGTCCGCCCAGCTGCTCGGCGAGCCCATCGTAGCGACCGCCCCCGAGGATTTGGTGTTGTGCCCCGCCCAACCGGCCGGAGTGGATCTCCGCGGCCGTGCGCGTGTAGTAGTCCAGCCCGCGCACGATGAACGGATCCTCCGTGTAAGGAATAGCGAGAAGGCCAAAGCGTTGCTTCACTTCCTCAAAGTGCGCCCGGCACTCGTCGCACAGGTACTCCGTGATGCGGGGAGCACCTTCGACAATCCGGTGACACGCCGGTTCTTTGCACTCCAGGATGCGCAGCGGGTTCACCTCCAGCTTGCGTTGACAATCAGCGCAGAGCTGGTCGCGGTGGGGTCGGAGGTACTCGCGCAGGGCCTCTATGTACCGTGGTCGGCACTTCTGATCCCCCACGCTGTTCAGGCGGACCATCACCTCGGTCAACCCGAGCGTCTGAATCAGGCGGATGGGCAGACTCAAGACCTCGACATCGGCCGCCGGCAGAACCGCTCCGAGCAGTTCCCCCCCGAACTGATGGTGCATGCGATAGCGGCCTTTTTGGGGCCGATCGTAACGGAACATCGGGGCGATGTAGAACAAGCGCACGGGCTGCGGCCATGCGGCCATGCCATGCTCGAGATACGCGCGGACGACGCCGGCGGTCCCCTCCGGGCGCAGGGTGAGACTCCGCCCGCCGCGGTCTTGGAAAGTATACATCTCCTTCTCGACGATGTCGGATGTCTCGCCTGCAGTGCGCTGGAACACTTCCGTGTGCTCTAGCGGCGGCGTCCGGATCTCCCGGTACCCATACCGGGCCGCGAACTCCCGGATCAACGCCTCCAGCCCTTGCCACTTCGGCGTCTCGTCGGGAAGAATATCGTGAATGCCGCGGGGTGTTTCCATAATCGCTCCTTAACGTCCGCGGGAAGGAGATTCCCATCCCCTGTTTCAGGGACGGGAATCTCCTTCCCGCGGTACCACCCTGGTTCTGGCGTCAGCCAGCCCTCATCCTCGTCACGGGAGGCATCCGGCTCGACCGGCGCTAGGATCTTGCGCCTGGGACCCTCTGTCTGCGCAAGCGTCCTCGCTGTTGTGCTCGGTCAAGCTGCTCAGGAGTGTCGTTCGGCGGCCACCCGGAGGAGCTTCGCAGCGCGGCCCCTCTCTCTGCGCGGTCGTGGCAGCCTACTGCTCTCCGTCATCGCGCGTCCGTCTGAATTATACGGGTCAGTCCTCATCAGTGTCAAAATACTGCGCGACTGCAGATCCAGGCCGAACCTGAAGCTCGCGATCACACGGAATGGTTCCTCGATGTTGTCGGGCGCCCGAGAGCTAACCGCCGCGATCTCTCGCCTGGCTGAATTCCCGTGGTACGTCTCGGACGATTTGGTAACGCCACTGGAAGGGCACCACACATACTGAGTCATGCGCACGGAGTCATAGATGCGCCGACGCGAACGCCGCCGCCGCCATCACTGGAATACCCCTGAACTGCTTCAGGGCCAGAAGGTGCTGGTCACCGGATACGATCGCATCCGCCTTCCCCGCGATCGCGGCCTCCAGCACCATGTTGTCGGCGGGGTCTGCTCGAATCACATCAACATGCTCCAATGGATAGACCAGATGCTCGGGCCTGTGAATCCACGCCAGGACCTCCGCCAGGAGTGGGTGGCCCGCGATGGGGTGAAGTCTGGGATATCGAAGAACGGCCGTCAATTCTCCCAGCAAGTCCGGGGAGGTGATGAGAGCATGCCTGCCGACGCGCAGGGCAAGGAGGACGCGCCGAGGCGGCCCGTCCCAGCCGATCGCAGACACGATGGTATTGGTGTCCAGAACGACATTCACCGCCGAGCTGCCCGGATCGCCTCACCGACTAGGCGTCGCCGGAGTCGAGCTCGACGTACATCACCCGCAATGGCCGCGAGGGCTGCCTCAAAGCGCCTCTGGGCGGCGTCGTCTTCGGCCCGGCGGAGTCGAGCATACTCGGCATCGGACACGAGCACCGCCTGCTCTTTGCCGCGACGGCCGATCGTCACCGGGCCGTCTTCTCGGACCTCCTGCAACAATCTCCCGAGGCGCTTGCGCGCGTCTTCAACCGCTATGTATTTCATAAGGTTCACCTTAAGCTTAATCTTACGCTTATTTCTCAGACGTTTCAAGCGGATTGCCGGATTCAGCAGGCAGTTCCTGGCCGGGAGACGGTTTCAATGGGCCCGAACCCGCTCCCGCGCCCGCTTTACAGCATGCAAGGAAACCCCCTGAAATGGGCAAATTGGTAGTCGAGATTGATTCGGAGGTGCCACGATGCAGGCCATCATCCTCGCCGGGGGCAAAGGAGAACGGCTCCGTCCTTTCACCGCTGACCGCCCCAAAGCGATGGTGGAGATCGGAGGCGTACCCATCCTTGGGTACCAGTTGCAGTGGCTGCACGCCCACGGGGTGCGTGAGGCGATCGTGGCGTGCGGATACCGGCATGAGGTGATTGAGGCGTATTTCGGCACTGGCGAGAAGGTTGGCATGCGGATTCGATACTCGATTGAAGAACAGCCCTTAGGTCGTGGGGGGGCCCTCAAACTCGCGTTTGGGTTGCTGTCAGAGGGCGACGACGTCTGTATCGCTACAAACGGCGACGTGATCACGACGTTGGACCTGGGGCCAATGCTCAAGACACATCGGGAGAGTGGGTGTCTGGCCACCGTCTTGCTAGTTCCCCTCGTCAGTCCCTATGGAATCGTCGAGGTGGATGCGCGTGAACGCATCGTCGCCTTCCGCGAGAAACCGCAGCTGCCCTATTGGCTGAATGCGGGGATCTACATCCTCTCCCGATCGATCGAGCCGCTTCTCCCTGTCCGGGGTGACCACGAGGATTCAACCTTTCCCAAGTTGGCGGGCGAGCATAAGCTGGGAGCCTATAAGTCTCAGTCCTACTGGCGGGCGATTGACACGGCGAAGGATCTTTCCGAAGCACACAAGGCGTTAGAGCAACGCCTGATCCCCTCATTCCCCGGATAAT
>MNEU01000012.1:8600-18408 GCA_001917855.1 Armatimonadetes bacterium 13_1_40CM_64_14
AGCCTGAAAAGCACTGCCGACCGCCGTTGTCCGCGCTAGATCGACGGTTGTCGCTTGTGCCAATCCGTGAGCTGCTGGTAGGCATGCCCCACCCGGAGCACGGTCGCGTCGTCGAACGGCCGTCCTACAATCTGTAACCCAATCGGCAAGCCCTCGCGACTCAGGCCACACGGGACGGATAGCGCGGGAAAGCCGAGGAGGTTGAACGGATTAGTGCATCGCGTGTACCGCACGCTCAACGCGAGAGACGCGCGCGCCCCTTGGGAAGCGTCTCCCTCGATGCGCGCGGCAGGTTCGGGGGTGGTCGGCACGAGCAAAACGTCAAGTCCTTCAAGCGCCTGGGTTGCTTCGCGGATCAGAAACGCGCGGGCCCGCTGCGCTGCGAGGTAATCCGCGGCAGAAAGAAATAGACCCCGATCGAGTCTCACCCGCACATCTTCCCCGAACGCATCTCCATGTTCACGCAAGCGACGCTCGTGATACGCAGCGGCCTCTGCCGCGAGGATCACAGCTGCTGCAGCACCACACTCGGACGCATGCGGGAATGCACAGGAGCGCTGGATAGCTTCCCCCGATGTCAACACTCGCACGGCGTCCTCGCAACCCGACATCACGTCGCGATCGAGCTCTTCCCAAAAGAACCCTTCTGGGACGCCTAGGCGCAGGCCCGCGAGGCCCCGGGAGAGCTCGGCCAGGACGTCCGGCACCTGTGCCAGGACGGAGAATAGCACGGCGGCATCTGCTGCGGTGCGCGCGAGCGGGCCCACGTGGTCGAGGGTCCACGACAGCGGGACGACACCATCCACCGGCACGCGCCCAAAGGTCGGTTTGAAGCCGGTCACACCACACAGCGCTGCGGGAATCCGGATCGACCCTCCCGTGTCGGTTCCTAACGCCGCGGCGACGAACCCGGCCGCCACCGCCGCTCCCGAGCCTCCGCTGGATCCTCCCGGGATCCGCGCAAGGTCCCAGGGATTGCGCACAGGCCCGGTGTGGGGATTGATGTTGGTAACTCCATAGGCGAACTCGTGCAGTCCAGTCTTCCCGACGATCACCGCTCCAGCTGAACGCAGCCGAGTAACCACTGACGCATCGGTGGTGGGGGTGTGATGGAAAAGGCGGTGGGAGCCCGCAGTGGTCGGAACGCCCGCGAGGTCAATGAGGTCTTTGAGGGCCACGGGGACGCCGGCCAACGGGCCAACCAGCTTCCCCGCGCGGATGGCGTCGTCGATATCGCGCGCCGCCTCAAGCGCCCCATCCGGCACCACTCGAATAAAACTATTCAGTCGCTGGTCGTAGTGAGCGATCCGCTCCAGAGCGGTTTCTGTAATATCGACTGCACGGACTGCGTGAGTGCTGACGCGGGCGGCGATCTCCTGAGCCGTCGCGTACGTCTGAGCGTGTTTACTCACGGGGGGTGAATTGCACAGCCGGAAACTCATCATCAATCGGCAGGGCACGCAGCCGCTGCACGAGCTCCTGCAACCGCTGCACCTCAGGCACCACGGCGGCGAGGCGTTGTGGAGAGAATTGATACCCTCGCAAGTGGGCCACCGACTCCACCATCTCCAAAACGCGGTCGGCTGCATGCTCGTCACGCATTGGTCAGAGCTCCCAGGTTGATCCCCGTGACCACCGTGCCGTAGGCAACCTCGCGCGCTACGGACAGCGAGCCTGGTGGTATCTCCAGAACTCGCATCCCGTTCAGGGGAGCGTCGAGCAAGCGGCACATCAGGGCAGACAGGGGGTCCTGGTGGGAAACCAACACCCCTACGCCCCCGCATGCGGCCCACGCCTGGTACGCCGCCTGCATCCGTTCAGCGACCTGGTCGACGGTCTCGGCTCCCGCCAGATGGAGCTGTTCTGGTCGTTCGCGCCACAACGCCCACTCTGTGGGGTACCGCTGCTGGATTTCTTTGATGGCCATGCCTTCCCACGGACCGGATCTCCATTCCAGCAGCCGCTCATCGACCGTGAGCTGGCACCCATGAGGGCGGGCGATAATCTCTGCCGTTTCCCGCGTGCGCTCCAGCGGACTACAGGCGACCCACGCGATGGGTTCGGTAGCCAGCCGTGAGGCAATCCGTTGGGCTTGGGCCACCCCTTGCGGGTTGAGCCTCACCCCAGGCAGGGAGCCGGCCATCCGGTTCTGCTCGGGCAACAGCAAGTCATGCATGCCGTGACGGGCAAGATAGATGATGCTTTCCGCCATACGGGGGTCTCTTCAGCTCCTGTCCTCCCACGCCCGGGAGATCACGCCAAGCCCTCGGTCTCGAGCTGAGCGATCCCTGCAACGATGCGTTCGCACTCCTCGGGTGTGTTGTAAAAGTAGGGAGATAACCGCACGATTCCGGGGCGAAAGTCTACGATAATATTCCGCTGTGCCAGGGCCTTGACGACCCCGGCTGGATCCGCGCGCGGGATGGTGACGATCCCGGCCAAGTCTTCCACCCGGCGGGGAACGCGCGGGTGGAGACCTCGACGACGAGCCTCGTCCACGATGAGCGAGACCAACTCCACTTGACGCCGCCGGATCTGGGAGAGTCCGATTTCGGCGACCAGATCAGCGCCGGCGCGACCCGCGTAGATCGCGGCTACCGCGGGGGTGCCCCCTTCAAACCGTCGGGCGCCGTCTGCATACTCAAAGTGCTGGATATCGAATGCAAACTGATTGCGGTGCGCGAACCAGCCCACCGCCGTCGGCTGCAACGATTGGGCGACTTCTCGCCGCACGTACAAGTAGGCCACACCCGGCCCTCCGAGCAGCCACTTCAAACCGCCGGTGACCAGGAAGTCGACGCCTGCGGCATGCACATCGGTGGGCAGCTGCCCGGTGGCTTGGTAGGCGTCGATGAGACAGTATGCGCCGCGGTCATGGGCGATGTGCGCCAGAGCCGTGATGTCTTGGATGACGCCGCTTGTGAAGTAAACATGGGAGGCCACCAGCAGCTGAGTCCGATCGTCAACGGCGTGGGCGTAACGTTCGGGCGGCACGGATAACGTATCTGGACTACGAACCATCTCTACTGTGATGCCGCGCGATTCTTTCGCGCGCCACTGGTAGACCGTGGTCGGAAACTCCAGATCGCTCAGAACGATCTTCGGACGACGGACACCGTCGAACGCACTGGCAACCGCGCTCAACGCCGCGGTGATTGACGGGAACAATGCGATCTCGTCCGCCGACGCCCCCAGCAGGCTGGCCACGCGGGCACGCAGGCGCTCGATCTCTCCCAGCCACGGCCCGTACCACGCGGCAGCGCCGTTCGCCTCCCACAGGTCCGTGAACTGGCGGACGGCCGCCGTCACACGCGTGGACAGCGCGCCCAGCGAGCAGGTGTTGAAATATGTCTTGCTCTGGAAAATCGGAAACTCCGAGCGGTAGCGATCCCACGCCACCGTCGGGTCAAGCGACGTTCTCACCACGCCCACTCCTCTCCCCCCCTCGCGGCCGCTTCCCCAGACACGACCGACGTCGGTGTCGGCCCGTCCTCAGTAGAGGTCGGGGGTCATGCCCGCTTAAGCTGTGCGGAGGGATGGGGCAATCGCGCCAACCGCCGCTCGACTTCGTCCAGCGTCTCGTCGCGCTTGGGATAGGCAAACCGGATGTAGCCGCGACCGCGCGCTCCGTCGCGGAAAAAGCTGCTGCCCGGCACGGTTGCGACACCGATGTCATTGACCAGGTCGTGAGCCAACACCACGTCGTCGCGTCCGAACGCGGCGATGTTCGCCATGATGTAGTACGCACCGTGGGGGACAATCGGGGCAAATCCTGCCTTCTTTACCAGGCGCAGCACCCGGTCGCGTTTGCCCGCGTACATCGCCGCGAGGTCAGTGTAGTACTGACGAGGGAAATGCAACGCGGTCACCGCGGCTTCTTGCAGCGGCGCCGCCGCGCCGACGGTGAGGAAATCGTGGGCCTTGCGGATGGCACTCGTGATCTCTGCATTCGCGCAGACCGTCCAGCCGACCCGCCACCCTGTGACGCTGTACGTCTTGCTCACGCTGTTGATAGTCACCGTGCGTTCGGCCATTCCCGGCAGCGCGGCGACACTCAGGTGGTGCCTGCCGTCGTAGAGGAGGTGCTCGTAGACCTCGTCGGTGACCGCGACGACATCATGGTGCCGACACAGATCAGCGATGAGCTCCAGTTCAGGTCGGCTAAAGACTTTTCCGGTGGGGTTGTGGGGCGTGTTGATGATGATCGCTTTGGTTTTACTGGAAAATGCACGCCGCAGGTCGCCTGGATCAAACGCGAATTCCGGGTCATCTAAGTGCAGCATCACATATTTAGGGGTCGCCCCCGAGAGGGTGGCGTCGGGGCCATAGTTCTCGTAGAACGGTTCGAAGACGATGACCTCATCGCCAGGATTGATGATGGCCAACAGCGTCGCCATCATCGCCTCGGTCGCCCCGCAGGTCACGGTGATGTGCTTGTCGGGGTGGACCCCTAGACCGTTGTACCAGGCGGCCTTTTCGGCGATTGCCGCGCGCAGACGCGGAGACCCCCAGGTAATGGCGTATTGGTTGTACCCGGCTTGTAGCGCCCGTGCGGCCGCGTCCAGCAGTTCTGCGGGAGCCGCGAAGTCCGGAAACCCCTGCGCGAGGTTGACGCCGCCCGCCAGATCACTCAGGCGCGTCATCTCGCGGATGACCGATTCGGTGAACAACCCCACGCGCGCTGCCGTCAGAGCCCTCACGTGCGCCTCCTGATCCTGGCATCGGTGATTGGTGGCATGTTAGACGCCCTCACACTGGGCCCTGCCGTCTCCGAGATGCCTTCCTCATATATCTCCCAGAAGTTGTTTGACAAGGTCACGCGCGTCGAAGTAGACGCGCTGGCGGTGGATCTTCCCGCCCTCCATCTCCACAAACATCGCAAAGTTGTGCCGGTAGGCGCGCGAGGATGTGGGGATGCGGCCAGGAATCCGCAGATGGAGCGTCCGGTGCCGACCGGTCACGGTGCCTTCCACCGCGGCCGTGGCCCCGGATATGATCACGACGCCATAGGTGCTGGTTTCCTCCCAATTCTCAAAGAAGGACGCAAACGCTCGGCGGATATTGGTCTTCCCCTCCACCGGAGGACTGGCGGGGAACAGGAGCACCGCGTCGTCTGCATAGAACATCATGAGGCGATCGAGGTCCCGGTGGTTCAGGGCCTTCAGGTGATCCGCCAGCACCTTGGAGAGGGCCCGGGGGCTGGACGCCCTCAGGCGACGGACTGATGATTTCGGGGTCCGCCGGGATTTGGTGGACCGCTCACGCTTCACGAATGGAGCACTCGCTCGACGGAGTAGACCTCGGGGACTTTCCCCACTTTTTGCATGACGCCGTGCAGCTGAGCGACGTTGCGGATATCCAGGACAACGTTGATCACGCCGACCTTGTCCTTGCGCACGCGCGCGTTCACCGAGACGACGTTGGTCTTACTATCGGCAATGGCGGCCAGGATGTCTTTGAGCAGCCCCACGCGGTCAAACCCCGCCACCTCGACCTCCACCTGGTAGGACCCATCGGGAATCGACTCCCACTCCACGTCGATCAGCCGCTCCGGGTGAACCCCCAGGGATTTGACGTTGGAACAGTCCTGACGGTGAATCGTCACCCCGCGCCCGCGTGTGACATATCCGATGATGCGATCGCCCGGCAGCGGCGTGCAGCACCGGGAAAACTTGACCAGCACGTTCGACGTCCCGCTGACGCGCACCCCGCCGGGCGCCGGAGCGGCAGGCATGGGAGCGGGGATGGGGATTGCGGGGGCGGGTTCGGCGGCAGGCACATCCCCGCGCAACGCGGTGATCACCGGGAGGAGCCCCAGGTCGCCGTTGCCCAGAGCCGCGAGGACGTCTTCCTCCCCCACCAGGTTGAACTTGGGCGCAATCTCGCGCAGCTTTTCAGGCTTCATGACCGCAGTCAGCAGTCCAAGATGGCGCAGTTCCTTTTCCAGGACTTCCCGGCCGCGGATGACGTTCTCTTCGCGCGCCATCTTCTTAAACCACTGCCGGATCTTGGTGCGCGCGTTGTTCGTGGCGACAAACGCCAGCCAGTCGCGGCTGGGGCCCGTCGTGGTCTTACTCGTCACGACCTCCACGATGTCTCCGGTCCGGAGGTGGTTCGACAGTGGCACCAGGCGGCCATTGACCTTGGCGCCGACGCAGCGGTGGCCGACATCGGTGTGGATGTGGTAGGCGAAGTCGACCGGGGTGGCCCCGGCGGGGAGGTCGACGACGTCGCCTTTGGGAGTAAAGACGAACACCTCGTTTTGGAAAAGGTCGAGCTTGACCGACTGCACAAAGGACCGCGCATCTTGCAGCTCGGACTGCCAGTCCAGCAGGTGCCGCAGCCAGGACAGCTTTTGCTCGAACTCCTTCTCGGAGGGCTTCCCCTCCTTGTACTTCCAGTGAGCCGCGATACCGTGCTCGGCTTCCTGGTGCATATGCATGGTCCGGATCTGGATCTCGAGCGGCTCCCCTTCGTAGAAGACGGTCGTGTGCAGGGACTGGTAGCCGCTCGTCTTGGGGTTGGCGACGTAGTCGTCGAACTCGCCGGGGATGGGCTTCCACAGCGAGTGCACCACCCCCAGCGCCGCATAGCAGTCTTTGACGTCATCGAGGATGGCCCGCACACCCAGTCGGTCATAGATGCGGGCCACCGGCTGCCCCGCGTATTTGGGTCGCTGCATTTTGCGCCAGATGCTGTAAACGTGCTTGGGGCGCGCCGTGACGCGTTCGCGCGCGACCTTCACGCCGGCGTGGGTGAGCTCTCGATGCAGCGTGTCGGCCAGCTGGTCGAGAAACTGGGCCCGCGTGGTCTCCGCCTGCGCCAGTTGGCTTTGAATCTCCCGGTAGGCATCGGGCTGCAGCACCGCAAACGCGTAGTCCTCGAGTTCCCGTTGGATGCGGCCGATCCCCAGGCGCTCCGCAAGCGGCGCATAGATGTCGAGGGTTTCCTGGCTGGTGCGGCGTTGCTTCCACTCGGGCAGGTGCTGGATCGTGCGCATATTGTGAAGCCGGTCCGCGAGCTTGATGAGCACGATCCGGATGTCGTTGGCCATCGCTAAGAACATCTTGCGCAAGCTCTCGGCCTGCCGCTCCTCCCGGCTCATCCACTCGATCTTGCCGAGTTTGGTGATCCCGTCCACCAAGGAGGCGATCTCGGCTCCGAAGTGCTCCTGCACCGTCGCCAGCGTGACCCCGGTATCTTCGGCCACATCGTGCAGCAGCGCAGAAGCGATTGTCACTGGATCCAGGCGGAGGTCGGTTAGCGTGGTGGCGACTGCGATCGAGTGGTTGATGTAGGGTTCGCCGGAAGCCCGGGTCTGGCCGCGGTGGGCTTCCTCTGCGAACAGGTACGCCTCCCGCACGACGTCCAGGTCGGCCTTGGGGAACTGCTCGCGCATCCGGGCAAGCAGCTCCTGGACTGCCACGGGCAGGTCCGCAAACGCGCTCGATTGTTTTGCCTGAAGCCACCTCATAGTCGTCCGCGTTCCCTCGGTGCATCCGGTCGCGGCATCAGCGCACCGCCCCCGGGCTGGCGACCGCCTGGAGGATCTCGGTCAGGGGACCAAAGGCAAAGGTCTCTAACGCCGCGAGCGCCTCGGCTTCGCGCCGCCCTTCGGCAAAGCGCAGGGACGTCGTCAAGTCTTTGCGGTCCGGTCCTCCTAGCGTGATCCGCCAACGGTCCCCGTCGTACTCCCGTTGAATCACACCCGCCTCAGTCAGAATGTCCAGACCCAACCCCACCGCCTTCGGCGGAAGGCCCGCAGAGCGCAGCGCGGCTCCTAACGTCTCGTCCGGCCACGTGACCGCCCCGCCCCGCTCCGCCTCGGACCGCAACACACGATACAGGGATGCCAGCATTTCGCGCGTCGGATGCCGCTCGACGAGTACGCCCTCCGCGGCGGGCAAGTCGTCTCTCCTGTACGCCAGCGTGACGGTGGCCTGCCGGCCGTCCAGCCCGGCCGACCCAATGATCTCCGCTAGATCCCCGCGGGTAGTCGGCAGCCCGGCGACGACTACTTGTCGCACGTCCCCAGGAGCCGCATCGGCCGCAAAACCGTCCGCGGCGACCAAGATGGGAATCTTGCCGTCAGCGAACAACTGCTCGAGCACCTCTCGCACCCGGAGGGGCAGGCCACCGTGGTAATACGCGGCGCGCTCGTTTCCCGCCTCGCGCAACCGCGAGGCGAGTTCCACAGCGGCGGCCCGCGCGCCTGTGAAGAGCAGGGTCTTGTCGCCGCGCGCGCACACCGCCGAAATCAGCGCGTCGCGATCCCCTGCCTCTCGCCGGTCCACCAGCCGCAAATTCGTCCGGAGGAAGGGATCGCTGACTCCCTCTGTCGCCTCCAGATGCGGCAACGCCACGGCGGGTTCGGGGGAGCGAGATGAAAACCACCCCCACAGGGGGTCGCCCAACGCCTGAACCACCGCGGCAAGTGTAGTTCCATCTATTGTAGGC
This sequence comes from Armatimonadetes bacterium 13_1_40CM_64_14, assembly GCA_001917855.1. GTDB lineage: Bacteria > Sysuimicrobiota > Sysuimicrobiia > Sysuimicrobiales > Kaftiobacteriaceae > 13-1-40CM-64-14. The sequence goes on from MNEU01000012.1 coordinate 17,058, forward strand.
TCGCTGTCTACCAGAATCAAAGACGGGCGCCATGGGCCCGAGGGGCGCCATTGGCGCAGGTATTCCACACTGGCCACGAGCACCTCGAGAGCCCCGGTCTGCATCCCCTCCGCCAGGATCTGACGCTGGCGGAACCGCAACCCGCCGTGTGCGCGAGCGCAGCGGAGTCCGATCTCCTGCAGGCGGCCCGCCAGCCGCTCGTACCACCGATCCACCTGCGATTGCAGCGGTGCGCAGAGCACGACCGGACCCCGCCCGGCAACCACCCACACCGCAGCTGCGACCTCCATCACGGTCCGGCGACCACGGCCCGGCCCGAAGATCCCCCTGACCGAACGGCCGCCCAGGAGGGCTCGGATGGCGGTGCTTTGGACATCCCGGAGCATGCGCCCCCGACAGAGATGTACGCGCACACGCTCGGTGATCTCGTCCAGAGGCAGCAACGTCCACCCCATCCGCAGAGTCCGGGATAGATCCGCTTCCTCGCGAGGCAGCCCATTCTCGCGCCGCACGTAGAGATTGACTCCCCAGGCGCGTTCCCCGCCGCCGGTGACCTGCGAGACGTTCGCCGTGTACCGTGCGCCGGTGTCCATCGAGGGGGCGAGCCGAGACGCCACACGTCCGCTGAGGTAGCCGATCTGCGCGCCCGCCTCCGTCAACACCTTCACGGCGTGGGGATCATGAGGGTTGTCTGGCTCGCGTCGCAGCACGAGGGCGTCCCCCGCGCGCAACGCCCTGACGATGTCTTGGCGTCCCTCGAAAGTCACGCCGGCAACCTTGGTGTAAAAGGCGCCGGCGTCCTCAAGCCCGAGCGGCTCTTCGGCGAGATAATCGGCAGATCGCGCAAACAGCCGATCCACTAGAATACGGCCGTCGGTCAGGACGTCTGCCAACTCCACTCCCGGGGTTTTGAGATCCTGGACAATCAGCTGAAGGCGCGGCCGATCCTCCCATCGATCCACGACGACAGTGAACGCCAAATCAATACGCGCGCGGGTGAACGCCAACAACTCGGAGGCATCGCCCAGCCGAAAGCCCACGGCCTCCGCAAACGCGTCTCCATCGGTGACTCCCAGCCGCAGGTGTGCTCCGTCTGACATGACGCGCGTCGTCACGGCCACCAGACCCCGGGCAGCGAAAATCGGTTCGGGATTGCCGGCACCAAACGGCGCGAGGCGCTGCAGCTGCTCGGCCACAGGGATCGTGACGGCCGACAGCACGACCTCGGAGTCGATGGGCACCGTGGGCACAAGATCATCCGGAGTGAGACGCGCGGAGGCGACTTCCTCGAATCGCCGCGTGAACTCGGGAATCCGCTCGGCTCTGATGGTCAGGCCCGCGGCCATCGCAT
>MNEU01000011.1 GCA_001917855.1 Armatimonadetes bacterium 13_1_40CM_64_14
AGGCCGCCCTGGAACGCGCCGAGGATAGTGAGGGGCCCAACACAGAACAGCAGCGAACTCGTCACAAACGCTCGGGCAAAGGTGCTGCCTTCTCCGCGCGCGCCGAGACGCGCCTCGGCCCACGTGCCAAGGCGCTCCAGGCCTGCTTCAATTCCGAGAACGTGACCCAGCACTCCTCCGATGGCCATGCTGAGAATCAGGACCACGACGTTGTGGGTCCCCCGAGCCATCTGCATGCCGATGACAAGCACGGCAAGCCCCAGCCCCTGCATGAGAATTTCATCCATCCCCGTGGGAATACGGCGCCGGAGCAGGACGCCGATCGCGCTGCCCACAAGAACGGCAACGGCATTGACGAGCGTCCCCAGCACGGGCTAGGGCCTCCGGGAAGCCGGAGGGAATGCGCGGCGACGCTCGTGGCGAAGAGCAAGCGGCGTCACGGGACACCTCCGGGGAGTATCTGCGGGGCAGGGTCCATGCAGGGGTTCACCGCAGTCGGTGCTCACAGTCCCAGCTCAACTGCCGCGCCCTGCAGGGCCTGGAGGACGACCCCGATGTGCTCATCCAGGGGAATGCCCAGCTCCTCGGCCCCGTGGATCACATCGTCGCGGTTCACGCCCCGCGCGAACGCCTTGTCCTTCATCTTTTTCCGCACCGAGGCCACGTTGACTTCCGCTAAGGATTTGCTCGGCTTGACCAGGGCCACCGCAATAATGAAACCGACCAACTCGTCCACGGCAAATAAGGTTTTTTCCATCCGCGTTTGCCGCGGAATTCCGGAGTAGCTGGCGTGCGACAGCGCCGCACGACACCACGCTTCGGGCGCGCCGCGGCGGCGCAACTCTTCGACGCCGACAAACGGGTGTCCGGCTTCTTGAGAGGGGCACCGCTCGTAGTCGAGATCATGGACGAGCCCCACGATCCCCCAACTCTCCTCATCTTCACCGAACCGCCGCGCGTACGCCCGCATGGCCGTTTCCGTGGCCAACAAGTGCTTGCGCAGGTTGGGATTTTGAATCCACTCGCACACCGCGGCCCAGCCATCCTCTCGGGTCATGCTGGGGGAGGTTTTCCCGTCGCGCCAGGCATTCCCTGTCCGCAACACCATGGACGCTGTGCGCACCCTGGGAAGAACCGATGGGACGTCGAAATTGGGGGGGCCATGACCATCCGGGATCCGCGTCCGCGCACGTTGGTGACAGGGGCGACCGGTTTTATTGGTAGTCACCTCTCCCACCGCCTCTTGGCGACGGGCGTGCCCGTGCGCGCGCTCGTGCGGCGCCCAGACCAGGCGGCCGCGCTGGCCGCCGCGGGGGCGGAGGTCGCTATTGGCGACCTGAGCAATCCAGCCACCCTGCGCGGCGCATGCCGCGGCTGTTCGGTCGTGTTTCACTGCGGGGCATGGCTGGGCCGACCATACACGCACGAGATCGCGTGGGCGGTCAACGTCGCCGGCACGCTGGCGCTGGCGCGTGATGCCCTCGCCGAAGGGGTCACCCGGTTCGTGCACCTCAGTTCCATCACCGTGTACGGGCCCGTGCGCAGCGGCCTCGTCACGGAATCGTCTCCACTGTGGGGAGGGGTGGAGCTGTATGGTGACAGCAAGATCGGAGGCGAAGAAGCCGTGGGGGAAATCGCATCACAAGGACTGCCGGCGGTCATCATCCGGCCCGGGATGGTGTACGGACCGCGGTCTCGCGGCTGGACGATCCGGTTTGCGAAATGGATCCGCCGGGGCCGGCCGGCGATGGTGGCGGGCGGGCATACCCTGTGCCGACCCATCTTCGTGGACAATCTCGTCGATGCGATGCTGCTGTGCGCGCGGGAGCAGGTCGTGGGGCACGCGTTCACACTGGTGGATCAAGACATGCCCTGGCGAGACTTCTTAGGGTACTATGCGCGGATGGTGGGGCGTCCGGTGCGATCCATCCCGTACCCCGCCGCGTGGATGCTGGCCCTGGCCGATGAGCTGCGGGCGCTCCTGACACGCCGGCCGCCGCGCGTACGGCGCTCTGCCTTGGGCTACGTCGTCAGCTGCGCGCGCTTTTCCACGGAGAAAGCCCGGACATTGCTCGGCTGGTCGCCGCAGCGGTCCATCGATGAGGCCATGGAGACCACCGGCCGGTGGTTGCGGGCGAACGGCTACGTCATCGCATGAGCGCCTACCCGTCTGGAGCTCAGCATTGTCTGGGGGATCCCATCTTGCCGACGTAATGGAGGAAAGCGCGCGGGCACGCCCGCCCGCAATACGCGGCGGCTCACGCCGTGTTTTCCATGACCTGCGGAATCGTCAGGGCGCTTTCGTGGGGGTCTTGCCGATCGTCGACAAACGCTCGTAACTCAGTCGGAAGAGAGCGACAACCTCAGGAATGTCCTCAGGCCCCCGAATCCACTTGCTCACCCACCCGGTATCCGGCAACACATGATGGGGTCCCGCACGGCCTGAGGCGACTAATTCGTCGCGAATCCGCTTGGGGAAAGGCAAGTCGGCCAGTCGGTCCCCGTGCAGGTGGCCGATTTCACGGTGATCGACAGTGAACTCGATCCCGCCAAACCGGTGGGGGTGAGCCTCCACCCCGGCCCATCTCACCACGGCCTCCACAATGGTCCGGCCCGTCTCACCCATGCAGAAATCCCCCTGGTGCGCCGGCCGATTAGCCGACGGGCGACGTCGGGTCCTGCCGGTTGCTGCGGCGCAGCGGAATCTCAGGCAGCGCCACGATCACGAGCAAAGCCGCAGCGAGCACGAAGGCGGCGTACGTGTAGATCTGGGTCACGCTCACAGCAAATGCCTGCCGCACTACCTCGCGCAACGCGGGCGACATTGACCCACTGACAGCTCCTGATGTCACGGCCCCGCTGCGCAGGTGCTCGAGATTGACGGCGCGGACCGATGGCGACAGTTGCGCGAGGAAGGGACCGGCCGTGCGCGCCAGTTGCGCCGTCAGCCGCGTGGACAGGACGGTGCCAAAGACCGCCGTTCCTACTGCCGCGCCGATCTGCAAGAAGAACTGCCGGCTGGCTGTGGCCACTCCCACCTTCTGGAAGGGGACCGCGTTCTGAATCACCAGGTTGAGCAGCGGCATCGCCGGCCCGAGCCCCACGCCCAGGACGATCATCCGCCAGGTGACATCCCAGCGGGTTGCGTCCGTGCCGAGCGTGGCGAGCAATCCAAAGCCCGTGAGAGCGACGGCGAACCCCGCCATAATGATCCACTTGTACCGACCCAGTCTCTGCACAATCATCGAAGACGTAACGGCGCTGGCGACGAGGGAAAAGGTGAGCGGGATCAGCGTGCTCCCCGCTGCGGTCGCCGACACGCCGACCACGTTCACCATAAAGATCGAGATGAAGAAGATCGCGGCAAAGAACGACGCGCCGATCAGCAGCGAGGCTGCACAGACCACCGTAAACGTCCGGTTCCGGAACAGGTCAAGCGGAATCACCGGCGAGCTCGCGCGGGCCTCGACGACCAGCAGGAGACCGGTCGCCAGCACGGCGACGGCGAAGAGGCCCACCACGAGCGGGGACGACCAGGGGTAGACGTGCTTGTCCAGCGTCAGCCCCAGCAGCAACGGGACCACCGCCGCAATGAGCAGGACCGTTCCTGCCCAGTCCACCGACGCCCGCAGCCCACTATGGAGCCGCGGCATGCGCGCAATGATGAACGCCATCGCTACCAGCCCGATTGGAAGATTCACATAGAAGATCCACCGCCAGCTAATGTGGTCGGTGAGGACCCCACCCAAGTACGGGCCGACCACGCTGGCGAGGGCGAAGACTCCGCCGAACAGACCTTGGTAGCGGGGCCGCTCCGCGGGCACAAAGAGGTCGGCGATGGTTGCAAACGCCGAGGACGTGAGGGCCGCCGCTCCAATCCCCTGCAGGACACGGAACGAGATCAACTGCATCATGCTGGCCGCGATGCCGCACAGTGCCGACCCGGCCAGGAAGATCAGAAGGCCCACCAGCATGATGCTCCGACGCCCATACAAGTCGGACAGCTTGCCGTAAATGGGGACGGTCGTCGTGCTGGCCACGAGGTAGCCTGCGGGGACCCAGGCTAGGAGATCGATGCCGTGGAGATCTGCGATGATCGCCGGCAGCGCGGTCGCCACGATCGTCTGGTCGAGGGCGGCCACAAACAACCCCATCAACACGCCGACCAGCACGATCCACTTTGTCTGAATCGTCAGGACCGTCGCGTAATCGATGCGCTCGGAGGGTGGCGAGACGATGACCGTGCTCATCCCCGGCTCCTCCAACGCCTGCTCGTCGGGCGGGCACATAGGGCGATTATCGACAACCCGCCGCGTCCATGTCAAGGCAAACCCATGTCAAGATCGCAACCCGTGCTTGTGAGACTCGTCACGGGGGCTGCTTTGCCCACCGCCTGGGTGCGGACCTCGGCACTCCGCGGGATCGTAATCCCGCACACTCGCAGCGCGCCGTCAAGCCAACGTGGACCACAATCTGCGGCCCTGCGAGGAGACCCCGGGGCCGCAGATCTTGTTGCGGGCGGAGAAATTTCTAGACGCCGCGGTGATCAGGCCGAGGTCAGCAGGAGAAGATCTCCGGATGGGCGATCGCACTCATCGCGTGGAGCGCTCGCCGATCGTGACCGGGATCTCTTTCACCTCTCCGCCGCGAATCAAGCGCACGCGCACCGCAGTACCCACCGACTCCGGGGTGAGACGCGCTTGAAGATCGTCGTGGCGTCGCACCACAGTTCCGTCGATCGCCACAAGGGTGTCTCCCATCAAGAGCCCGCCACGTTCGGCAGGACTCCCGGGTTCAATCGACACAATCAGCAAACCGGCTTCCTGGCCCTGCTGCTGCCACGCCGCAGGCAACCTGACCGGGTGTGCTCCAAGCCCGAGGTAGCCGCGGCGGATGCGGCCGTGCGTAAGCAGCGCCGTGACCACTCGGCGCAGCGTCGCGACCGGCACCGTCAAGGCGGCCTCCCGCAGCAAGCCCGCTGTGTTCATCCCGAGTACAGCACCGGCGGTGTCGACGAGTGGGCCTCCCGAGAAACCGAAGCGGATTGCCACGTCCGCCTCCAGGTATCGGGTGAGCTCCCCTCCGGCCGGCGCCCGCCACGCATCCCCCAAAGCGCTAATCATACCGAGCCGAGCACGCACCGTGCGTCCCGGACGACCCAGGGCAAGCACGAGCTGTCCCACTTTCGCTCGCTCCCCGTCGCTCCACGCGGGAACCGATAGACTGGCGGCCTGCGCCCGGAGCACGGCTACATCCGTGGTGGGGTCGCGCCCGACCAACGTTGCCTCGGCGACCCGCCCGTCGGCGAGGCCGATGCGCAGGTCCTCCTCCCGCTCGATGATATGATCCGCTGTCACGATCGTGCCATCGGAGGCCCAAATGATCCCACTACCCGGGATGCGCCGCCTCGCCTCCACGCGGACAATCGACGCCGCAACCTTCTCCACGATTCCGGACAACTCGCCGGAAATTTCACTCAGTCCTTGCATCTGCAATCACCTCTCCTCGCATCAGCATAGCCACGCGAGAGCACTCCCACATCCCCCGTTTGGGGAGGGCGGGACAGACCTCCGTCAGAGAACGAGGAGTCCCAGCCGGGCAGCACGCGTCACCGCCTCGGTACGACTGTGCGCCCCAAGCTTACCCAGGATGGCGTCGACGTGGAATTTTACGGTGTGTTCGCTAATGCCAAGCCGCAGAGCAATTTGTTTGTTAGGGAGCCCTTCAGCTACGAGTTGGAGGACCTCAATTTCCCGCGGGGTCAACTCCTCTATCGGCGCACCCGAGAGCTCAGCGCGTGTTGGAAGAACGCTTGCGGAAAATTCCGGATCGATCACGACGAGGCCCTCGTCCACGGCACGCACAGCCGCGCCCAAGGCGGCAGGGTCGACGTGGCGGGGGAGGGCACCCTTAGCTCCAGAGGCCACGGCCTCGGCGATGCGCATCTCATCATCGCCGAGGACGATCACTGGAGTGGCAAGATCCAGCACGGCCGGCAGCTCAGAGCCGATCCGTCTATCTGCGTCACTGAGGTCCCACAGAATGACATCCGGTCTGTGGGCAAGGGCGGTAGTCGCCAGATCGCCGTCCAAGCGGGTCTGGTTTACGGCCGACACGCCCGTCTGCCCGGACAGGGCAGCGGCTAACCCCGCCCGGAATACCTCATCATCGGCGACAATCAGAACTCGCACACAGAATCCTGTCCACGCCCGCACGCCCTGTCATCTGCCATTCACGCAAAACACGGATCCGGATCTCACCCCTGCGCAACGCGACAAGGGCCGTTAGACCCAGGCACTCTTCTGCCAGTTGTCCCGCGCTATCGGTGAGGGCAGCCAGGACGGCAGTTTGAGCCACAGCCCGCGAGCGAGGGCATTGACATACGGCTCATAGGACCGCCGCAGATCGTCGAGCGCGCGGTCGGCGTCTGCCCCAGGGCGCAAGGCGACGCCCGCGTCCTGCAGTATCGTCCGGAGGCGCGCCAAGTCCTCGGGCGGCAGCCGGTCTCGCTCCGGCGCGAGGGGCGGGCTGTCCAACACCTGGCACAAGTCCACCGCCACGTGCCGTGCCATCGCGAAAGTGAGCCAGGCCTGGCGTGGACGCACGTTGTCGAGCCCGGTGAGCACCAACGCGCAGGTGTCGAGAATCGCTGTCAGGGAAGCGAGCCACGACTCATTCCCGTGCTGCGACCGGAAGCGCGCGAGGATGGGATACGAAATGTGGCTCTCAAGCAATTCCGCCGACCACTGCTCCCAAGTGGAAAGAAATTGAGACAGCGCGTCCAAATCCTTCCAGGTCGCGAGCCTCCGCAGGAGTTCGGCGGAAGCGGGGGGAGAGCCCGCCCACTCATCGAGCATCGCGATATGTGCTTCCCGCCGCGAGAACGCCTGATAGAGCACCGGCAAGTACCCGATGACGAGGGCCAAGAACGCAAACCCGACAAACGCTTCCACGACCGTCAGAATGCGTGCGGGCGCCGACGTCGGCACCACATCTCCCGCTCCCAAGGTGAACAGGGTCCCAGCACTCAGGTAGATCGCTGAAAAGAAGGTCGGGCGGCCCTCCGGGATGGCAATACGCATCCCGAGCCCCAAGTGGGCGAGGGCAAACCCTAAGACGAGAAGGACGGACCACGAGACGAACAGCAGCAGCAATGAGAGCGGCCCGAACAGACCCAGAAAATTTTCCCTCCGGGAGGGATGGTGAATGCGCGCGGTCACTCGTGTCCAAACCCGCCACAAGCCCCGGTAGAACAACCGGGCATACCGCAGGCGCCGCGTGACCCGCCGCGGGAGAACGATCGTTTCAAATGTATCCCACAGAATCAACGCAATGAGGCTCACTCCCAGGATGCCTGCCAGCAGTCTCATCGCTCCCCTCCCGTCGATTTGCGCACCGCAGCCTGCCCTACAATATGACACAGGCGATGGTCCCGGTCCTCAGTCACACCGTCGTGGCGTCCGACACACGCGCTCCCCAACGGCGCTTGGTCGTCCTGCATGGCGCATTCGGTGCCGGTCACAACTGGAGGACCATCGCTCGCACTCTCGTCCGGCAGCGCCCGGACTGGAGCGTCCTCCTCCCTGACCTGCGCCTGCACGGCGCCTCGCAGGGCTTTCTGCCCCCGCACACTCTACGCGGCGCCGCCTCAGATATCGCGACGTTGACTCAGGCTCTGGGCACCCGCGCCGATGCCATTCTGGGTCACTCCCTGGGTGGCAAGGTGGCTCTGCGCTATGCCTCCGACTATCCGTCCGGCCTTGAGCAAGCCTGGGCGGTTGATGCCACCCCCGCGCCCGAGCCCCACGTCGGGAGCGCGTGGCAGATGCTACGCACGGTGCGGGCCCTGCCTCCCGAGTTTGATTCCCGCACCGATGCGGCCGCCGCGTTGGTGCGCGGCGGCTTTACACCTGTAGTCGCGCAGTGGATGACATCAAATCTCGAACAGGTGGGGAGACGCTACCAGTGGCGCCTGGACTTCGACGCGCTAGAGGAACTGTTAGACGACGCGTCCGCTGCGGACCTGTGGAGCGTGGTGGCCGACCCGGCGCGGGCCACGACGCTCCACTTTATTAAGGCCACAGACTCCGATGTCCTCAGCTCGGAGACCCAGCAACGCCTTCGCACCACCAACACCGCCGGGGGGATTTCCATCCACGCGCTCGTGGGGGGTCATTGGATCCAGGCAGACAACCCCAACGGCGTGGTGGGCCTGCTCACCGAGTATCTCCCCAGCGACGTGGCGGGGGCCTAGGCCGCCTTGAACAAGTTCTTCAGTTGAGCCCGAGCCCGCTCGACGACGACCGGCTCCTCGGGTGCCAGCGGAATGGGGCCCAGCCCAAGCCGCCAGAGCACGGCTGCGGAGATCTCGGCGCGGTGCCGCTCGACGAACGCGCGGAAGTCCGCCCCGCTCATTTCAAGACGCAGCTCCCTCAAGAATCGATAGGCATCCTCCCCACCGAGGGGAACCTCGACGTACCGCCGATCTCCCAGCACGAACACCGGACGACCGTCCTGGGTCCGATCCCGCGTCGCCGCTGGACTCCAGCTAGAACCCATCACTTCGGTTTGCATGACCATCATCTCCCACCGCGCTAAATCACCATCCCACGAGCGGATCTAGGGCGATGCTCCCCGCCCCCGTGAACACGAGGGCTAAGGCTTGCGCGAGCAAGACGAACTCAAACTCCCAGCCGCCCTTCGCATCCATGAACCCAACCTTTTGCATCCCTCGCTTGACCAACACGATCGCCACCAGCATGTCGATGGCAAGACCCAGCGCCACAAGGCGCGTGCCGAGGCCCAGGATGAGCAACCCGGCCCCGACCGTTTCCAGCAACACGACAACCCATCCCAACACGCCGCTCAGTGGCACGCCCATCGATTTCAACCAGGCGGCAAACCCCCCAGGTCCTTTCGTGGGTCCCCGGGGGTTGAGTTTCATCCGCCCGTGAGGGAGAAACGTTACTCCCAGCGCGACGCGCATGATCAACAAGCCCCAACTGATGCCCGCACCCATGGTCGTTTCCTCCTCGTCTCTGACGTCCGCTGTTCCCTAGTCGCCCTGGTCGTCAGGCGCAGGGCGAAAGAGGACCTCATACCGAGCCCGGGAGAGCAATCGCACATCTCCATTGGGCTGGTAGTCAAGGAAGACCCACCTGTCCGGTGCATCCTCATCCAACTGTACGGACAGCGCGCGGTATTCCATGGTTACTTCTTCGCCACCCCTTAGGCGCTCCGCTGCTGCTGGGCGGGCCTGGGCGTGGAAATTACCATGCCAATGGCCCAGCCGACAAGTGCCGCGATGCCGAGGGCCACGGCCACCGCAGTCGGAAGGGCCGTTCCCAACATCGCGTCCAAGGAATAGGCCCCCGGTCCTGTTGCGGCCACCGTGAGGGCGACCACGAGATAGGTGAGCGGAAGCTCGAATCCGTTTTCCGTGCTCCAGACTTTCGGCCAATGGGCACGGGCAATAGCTGTGAGCATGGATGAGGCAATCGCAATCGACCCCAGGGGACTAAACAGTCCAAGAGTCAAGAGGACGCCTCCGCCAAACTCCGCCAACGCACCCAACCACGACCACAGCACGGGAGGGCGAAACCCCATGGAATGCAGCCACCCCCTGAAGCCAGCCATTCCGTGTCCGCCGAACCAGCCAAATACCTTCTGGGCTCCGTGCCCTGCAACCAGTAAGCCTACAACAGCCCGCAACACCAAGAATGCGCCGTCCATCGTCTGTTTGCCTCCTCTGGGAAGCGCCGCCCCATCCCCTTACGTCCAAGCGGCTACTTCTCTTTCGTAAGGATTATAGGGGTTTCTACTTCCTCTTGTCAAGTCCCTTACTATTTGTTAGCATGTGGAGTAGGAGGGCGTCAGATGGGCAACGCGACGAGTAAGACCCACATTCTTGACGGGCACGTGTGTCCCCGCTTTCATGCCGCGATTGAACTGGTGGGACGGCGGTGGACGGGGGCCGTCATCCTCAC
>MNEU01000005.1 GCA_001917855.1 Armatimonadetes bacterium 13_1_40CM_64_14
GCCATGGGGTGGATGGCCAGATCCAATGGCTGCGCGGCGATCTGCTGAGCCCTCTGCCAGTAGATATGGCAGGGCGTGTGGATGTCGTCGTGAGCAATCCTCCGTACGTATCGCGCAGTCAGCGCGAGGGGCTCCCCCGTGAGATTCGCGACTTCGAGCCCTCAGGAGCCGTGTTTGTGGACGGCGATGGGACAGCCGTCCACCGGCGTCTTATCGTCGACGCGCCCACCTGGCTGGCAGAGGGGGGGCTGCTCGTGATGGAGGTGGGTTTCGGTCAGGCCGACTCCGTCGCCGACGCCGTCCGGCAGGATCGTAGGTATGCCACCGTCGCGATCGTGCCGGACTACGCCGGTATTCCGCGCGTGGTGGCCGCCACGCGCCAGCGCTGAGGATGCCTGCGGAGGGACGCCGGAGGGTCGGGCGGAACTATTAGTCGATGTGGCAATTATCCCCTTTGACGTAGGTAGTTGCCCCGGTCGGCAAAAAGGAATATACTGATGATATACTGATGAACCAAGTTGAGACCATCCGTCTGCACCCGACTGACCCCGCCCAGCTGATCGCGTGGCTCGAGCGGTTCAATGCGGCGGCGAACTGGCTGTCTGGGGTCGCGTTCCGAGAACGTCTCTGGCACTGGTTACCCCTGCAGCGCCGCGCCTATCGGGAGGTGCGGGAGCGATTTCAGTTGCCCGCGGCAGCGACCGTAGTGGTTATTCGCAAGGTCGCGTATGTGTACCGCAACAAGAAGCGTCGCCAGCACCAAGCCACCTTTCGACGGCGTGGGGCGATCCCCGTGTATCAACATCGGTACAAGCGCGACGGCACGGTGTCCGTGTATGGTTTTCGAATCCCGTTTACCGCGCGCCCGCAGGCCTGGTTGTCCAGTCGCCAACAGGCGGTCCTGTGCTACCGGCGGGGCAAGTTCATCCTGCATCAGGTAGTGGAGGTGGACGTCCCGGCTCCTGTCCCCGTGCAGGAGTACCTGGGCTGCGACCTGGGGACGGTGAACCTCCTTACAGACAGCGAAACGGAGGCCTACAGCGGTCAGGCCGTGGAAGAAAAACGGCGGATTTACGTTCACCGGCGAGCGCGTCTGCAGAAGCGGGGCACGCGGGCGGCCCGCCGGAAACTCAGAGCACTATCCGGACGCCAGCGGCGATACCAGCGGGATGTCAACCATGGGATCGCCAAACGGGTTGTGGCCAAGGCGCAACGGCTCTGTTGTGGCATCGCCCTGGAAGACCTCCGGGGCATCCGCGACAGGATAAAGGCCAGGCGCCGGCAGCGGGCCCGATTGCACAACTGGGCGTTCGGACAACTACGGCAGTTCATTGTCTACAAGGCCGCGAAAGCCGGGGTCCCGGTCGTCTTCGTAGATCCAGCCAACACGAGTCGCACCTGCCCGGTCTGTGGTCATGTGGACAAGCGGAACCGTCGTTCGCAAGCAGAATTCAGCTGTCGTCGGTGCGGGCACGCTGGGCCGGCCGACGTCATCGCGGCACGGAACGTACGTGCCTGGGCGCATGGCGATGCGCCGATGGTCGCGTCCGCAAGGGCAGCGACAAGTCCCTACCCAACGTCGAGGGGATAATCGCCGTTGATGTCGTACTCCGGCCTCACCTTTGCGAACCTCCAGCCGTTCGATCCACGTCCAGTTCCGATCATCCGGGCGATAGGGGAGGACTCGCAGCTACCACGGCGCGCCATCGAGGCGCTGCGGCGGGGACAGGCGATCGTGTTTCCCACCGACACCGTCTATGGTCTGGGATGCCGCATCGACGACGAAGACGCCGTCCGGCGCATCTACGCAATCAAAGGCCGGCCGCTCACCGAACCACTTCCGGTGTTGCTGGCCGATCCCATTCAGGTGCAGACCTACACACGTGGCGTGAACGCGGCGGCGCAACGCCTCATTAGCCGTTTTTGGCCGGGGGCTCTGACGCTAGTGTTTCTTCGGTCCGATCGCATCCCGCCGGCCGTGGCGGGGGGCGGGGAAACGGTAGGATTACGGGTCCCGGCCCATCCCATTCCGCGCGCGCTTGCGCGCGCCATGCTGACACCCATCGTTGGCACCAGTGCGAACTCCCACGGCATGCCTGCGCCCGTCACCGCGCAGCTGGCCGTGTGGGACCTGGGCGACCGGGTGGACCTCGTCCTGGATGGCGGCCGTGCGACGCTCGGGCGGGAGTCGACGGTGGTCGATGTGACCGGTACTATTCCCCGCCTCGTTCGCCAAGGAGCGATCCCCGCCGGAGAATTGGGCCTGTGAGCCGATGAAGATTGCGATCGCGAGCGACCATGCCGGGTTCAGCTTGAAAGAGGACGTCAAGCAACTGCTCCGGGAGCTGGGACACGAGGTGCGGGATTTCGGCGCCCACTCCGAAGAGCCGGTGGACTACCCCGATTTCGTGGTGCAGGCGGCGGATGCGGTGCGGCGAGCGGAGTGCGTGCGCGCCATCGTGCTCGGCGGGTCCGGCAATGGCGAGGCGATGGTCGCGAACAAGGTGCCAGGAATCCGGTGCGCGCTGTGCCATGATGTGACGACGGCCCGCCTGGCCCGCGCCCACAATGATGCGAACGTACTCGCCCTCGGTCAGCGCATCACGGGGAGCGAAGTCGCCAAAGACATCGTCCGAATGTGGCTCGACACTCCTTTTGAGGGAGGGCGCCACCAGCGGCGAGTGGACAAGATCGCGGCCGTGGAAGCCAGGGTGGCCGGACGACCCGCGCCGGCGCGCGGCGGAACGCACAAGACCCGACGAGGGGGATGAGCGACATGAGCAAAGGGCCGGCGTCCCGCGCCGGGGGGCAAACACGAGGCGGTGGCGCCGCGGCGACTGGGAAGCTCTACGTGTTCGACCACCCGCTGATTCTGCACAAACTGACGATCCTTCGCGACAAGCGCACGGGCCACAAAGAGTTCCGGGAGCTGGTCGAGGAGCTGGCCATGCTCATGGCGTTTGAGGTCACACGCAGCCACCCGACCCGGGAGATCGAGGTCGAGACCCCGCTGGCACGGACGAAAGGCCGCAGTATTGCCGGACGGGAGATCGCGGTCATCCCGATCCTGCGCGCTGGCTTGGCGATGGAAGTGGGGATCACGCGATTGATTCCCACCGCTCGCGTCGGGCATGTCGGCATCTACCGGGACCCCGAGAGCCTGGAACCTGTCACCTACTACTCGAAGCTCCCGGTGGATATCGCGGAGCGCGAGGCGATGATCGTGGACCCGATGCTCGCGACCGGGGGATCCATCGTCGCCTGCATCGACGCTCTCAAGCAGCGGGGATGCAAGACGATCAAGGTGATGACCATCATTTCGGCGCCCGAGGGGATCAAGAAGGTGCACGAAGCCCATCCGGATATTGAAATCTACACCGCCGCCGTGGATAGTCACCTCAACGACCACGGCTACATCGTCCCCGGGCTCGGCGATGCAGGCGACCGGTTGTTCGGAACAAAGTAGCGGAGGGCGATTGACAGCGCCATCGGTTCTTATGAACCGGAAGACGGCAAGGCGGAGGAACGCCGGGGAACCCGCGATGCCTGTGCAGCGGCGGGGCCAGAGCCGGTGGGCGTCCTCCCCATGAGCAGGCCGTCGTGGGACGCCTATTTCATGCGCATGGCGCATCTCGCCTCAACGCGCTCGACGTGCGTCCGCCGCAAAGTCGGCGCGGTGATGGTCAAAGACCGCATGGTCCTCACGACCGGGTATAACGATACCCCTCGGGGGGTGCGCAATTGCGGTGACGGGGGATGTGCGCGCTGTGCGGGAGACGCACCTTCGGGCACCGGCCACGACACGTGTCTGTGCATTCACGCCGAAATGAACTGCGTCATTCAGGCAGCCTACCATGGTGTCTCGGTGGTAGGCGGGACGCTGTACTGCACGTATCTCCCGTGTCTGACGTGCGCGAAAATTCTGCTCAACGTCGGGATCAAGCGGATTGTTTTTGAAGGCGACTACCCGGACCCGCTATCGTTAGACCTCCTCACGACTGCAGACGTCGACTTGGTCCGCTACGCCGAAGAGAGTGTCCGCACCTAGGCGTTCAGGCCTGGATGCGCGCGCGGCGTGCACCGAATCCGCGCATTTCCCGTTTCCTGTAGGTGTGCTATAATCCCCTTCGGCTTTCGGCCGGATGGTAGCCGGCTTTTTCGTTTGGAGACGTCATGGAACGGGTCACCCTAGAAGCAAAAACGCGCGAGGGCTTAGGCAAGAACCAGGTCCGCAGACTCCGCCACGACGGGCGAATTCCCGGGATTGTGTACGGACGTGGGCGCGAGCCGCTGCCCGTCGCCGTCGACGCCAAGGCACTGGGGGCCGTCCTGCATACCCAAGCCGGGCGGAACGTGCTCATCGATTTGGCCATTGGCAACGGAGACCGCCGCGCCGAAACGGTCATGGTGAAGGAACTCCAGCGCGACATCTTCCGACGCGACATCACCCACGTCGACTTCTACGCCATCGATCTCACCCGCCCCCTCGAAGCCTCAGTCCCCATCACCTTCATCGGGCAGGCGGCGGGGATCGCCGACGGGGGCGTTTTTGAGGTGCACCTCCGTGAGGTTGTCGTGAAGTGTCTGCCCACGCAGATTCCGGACCACATCGAGATGAACATCAACGCGTTGGGGGTGGGCGACGCGATTCACGTTCGAGACCTTGTCCTCCCGGCAGAGGCCACGGTCGTGACCCCTCCGGAGGAAGTCGTCGCGACGGTTGTGGTTCCGAAGGTGGTGGAGGAAGTGACGACGGCGGCGGCACCCGCAGAGGCGGGAGCCCCCGCAGCAGCAGGGGCGCCTGAAGCTACGGCGGAAGCGAAGCCGGCCGAAGCCAAGCCTGCGGCGGTCAAGTCTGCCGCGTCGCCCGAGAAGGCGGAGAAGGCGAAGCCGGAGGCATCAGGGGCCAAGGCGAAGTCAGAGGCAGGGCCGAAAGCGAAGCCAGACGCAGGGGCGAAGGCAAAACCAGAGACAGGCTCAAAGGCATAGGCTGCCAGCCGTCTGGGGCAGCAGGCAGGATGCAGAAGGCAGCGATGACGCTGTCTGGTGCGATCTGCCTGCTGCTTCGTGCTGACTGGGGACCGTGCTGATGAAACTCGTCGTCGGTCTCGGAAATCCCGATCGCCGCTATCGACGGACCCGCCACAATGTGGGATGGGACGTCATCGATAGGCTGGCGCGTCGGTGGGAGGTGACGGTGGACCAGGAAGACGGGTGGGCCCGGGTGGGGAGCGCGAAGGTCGGCCGTCACCGCATCCTCCTGGCCAAACCGCAGACCTACGTGAACCGCAGCGGAGTGGCGGTCGCGGATCTGCTCCGACGGCACCGGGTGAAGATTGAAGACCTGCTGGTGGTCGCGGACGATCTCGACCTGTCGTTGGGGCGGCTGCGCCTCCGCGGGAGGGGCAGCCCCGGCGGACACAACGGCCTGCGGTCCATCATTGACGCCCTCGGTCGCGACGACTTTCCGCGATTGCGCGTGGGGATCGGTCGGCCTCCCTCCGGCGTCGATCCTGCCGAATTTGTGCTCACGCCTTTTCGCGAAGACGAAGACGCCGCGATGCGAGCCGCGCTCGACCGTGCCGCGGACGCCGTCGAGACCGCCCTCCGCGAGGGGCTGCAAGCGGCCATGAACCGTTTCAACACCCGGGGGCCTGCGAACGCGGGCCCCGACAAGGCCGCCCGGCGCGTGTCACCCTCTGGCTCCTGATACGGGGACTCATATAATAATGAAGTGAGATTGCGCCACGCGGTAGGTCCGCGACGGCAGATTAGACTGGAGGAGCGATGAGCGAGGCATCCTCGACACTCCCGCAGTTTGGCCCCTTAGAGACGACGTTGCTGTGGATCGTGCTGCTCAGCAGCGTCGTCGCTCTCGTCTATGGTTTCTATTTGCGTTCCCTGGTGAACGGCCGCGATCCGGGGCCGCCGTCGATGACCGCCGTGGCCGCTGCAATCCAGGAAGGGGCCATGGCGTACTTGTGGCGGCAGCTCCGGACGATGTTGGTGGTCATCGTCGTGGTGACGGTCGGACTGTACTTGCTCTACCGCCCAATTTACGCTGACCACCCCGTGCTGGCCATCGGGATTGCTGTGGCGTTTCTGCTCGGCTGTTTCGCCTCCTATGGCGCGGGGTTTGTCGGCATGACCTCCGCCGTCCGTGGCAACGTGCGCACGGCGAATGCGGCACGGCGCAGCTATCCGGAGGCGCTGCACATCGCTTTTCAGGCCGGTACGGTCTCCGGAATGTTCACAGTCGGGCTAGGGCTGCTTGGTGCCACGATCATGTTCATGCTGTTCCGCGAAAACGCGATGCGGGTGCTGGTAGGCTTTGGTTTCGGGGGATCGCTCGTAGCCGCGTTCATGCGGGTGGGCGGGGGCATTTACACCAAGGCCGCCGATGTCGGAGCGGACCTGGTGGGGAAGGTCGAAGTAGGCATTCCGGAAGATGATCCGCGCAACGCCGCCGTCATTGCCGACAACGTGGGCGACAACGTGGGAGATTGCGCCGGGATGGCCGCGGACGTGTTTGAAAGTTATGAGGTGACGCTGGTCGCCGCCATTATCCTGGGTGCCGCGACGCTTCTCGACCCGGCCTTCGTCGCTCGCTACGGCGGGGCGGTCGGCGCCGGGGCTTTCGCGCTCAAGCTGGTGATCTTCCCACTGCTCGTCCGGGCCATCGGCGTCTTCGCCTCGATGATCGGCACCTGGGCCGTTCGCGGTCGGGATGAAGAACTCACCGATCCGATGCGGCCTATTAACGTGGGCTTTTGGACCGCGGCGATCGCTTCGGTCATCGGCTTTGGCCTCGTTAATGTGTTCTACCTGCGCGATCCCGCCACCGGCGCGCCGGACTTTCGATTCTTCTTCGCCACACTGACTGGGATACTACTGGCGGTCGTGATCGCGTGGCTCACCGAGCAGTTCACGCATCCGGATCGTGGTCCCGTCACGGAGATCGCGTATGCGACCAAGACGGGGGCTGCTACCATGCTGCTCACGGGCCTCGGCACGGGGCTGGAGAGCACCGTGTGGGCTATCCTTGCCATCGCCGTGACGCTGGGGGTTTCCTACGCCATCTTTGGCGGATCCGTCGCGCTGGCCGCCTACGGGATCGCCCTGACCGGCTTGGGTCTCCTGACGACCACCGGGTTCATCCTCGCGATGGACACATTTGGACCGATCGTGGACAATGCCAACGGGATTTTTGAAATGTCTGGCGTGGAACGCGGGACGTCTCAAGCGGGGCGTATCGTGGCCCGGCTCGACCAGATCGGCAACACCACCAAGGCGCTGACCAAGGGCTTTGCCATCGCCACGGCCGTCATCGCCGCCATTGCGTTGTTCCGGTCCTTCATCGATGAGGCGCGTCTGTTCGCCACTGTGCAGGAGCTCGCTTCCGCCGGGGCGCAGCAGGCCGGGGCAATGCTCTCGCGCATTGGTATCCAGGTCAACCTGCCTCTTGTGTTCATCGGGTTACTCCTCGGGGGCGCGGTGCCGTTTCTGGTGTCCGCGTTTCTGATTCGTGCCGTTGGCCGGTCGGCGTTTTTGGTGGTGGAGGAAGTGCGCCGGCAGTTCCGGGAGATTCCCGGCCTGCTCGAAGGCCGTGCCCGGCCCGACTACTCTCGCTGTGTCGACATCGTCACACGCGCCGCGCAGCGCGAGCTCCTCGGTCCAGGGATCATCGCCATCAGCGTACCTATCCTCGTGGGTTTTGCCTTAGGTGCCGCGCCGCTCGGAGCGTACTTGGCCGGGGCAATTCTGACCGCGCAACTGCTGGCGGTGTTCATGGCCAATACGGGCGGGGCGTGGGACAACGCGAAGAAGAAGATTGAAGACGGCTACCTCGGTGGAAAGGGAACAGACGCCCACAAGGCCGCGGTCATCGGCGACACGGTAGGCGACCCCCTTAAGGATACCGCCGGCCCGGCACTCAACCCGGTGATCAAGGTGATGAACCTCGTGGCGATTCTGATCGCCCCGGTTGTCATCCGGCCATTGCCTGATGCCGTGCGGTTCACCGTCATCGGGGTGGCACTGGTGCTAGTGGTGACCGCGGTGACCATAAGTCGGCGAACAACCATTCCAGTGGACGCGTCCCTGCCTGACACTGCACAAGTGGCGAAGCACTAACCCTGCGACGGACACCGAACCGGTTTTAGGGAGCTGCCCACGACGGGATTTTCGCTGACCGGTCGGACTCCGGGGGGCGCCGGAGCACGACGAGCGCGGACGCGACCATCCGCTCAAAGCCGTCAGACGGCGCATTGACGATCCGGCCGCCGACGACCATTGTTGCGGAGCCGCCGCCATCCAAATTCATGGCATCCTGGGCTCCCAAGCTAACCATCAGGTCGCCCATCTCTGGCAAGGTCATCCCCGGATTCTGACGACTTCCCCCGTCAACCGTCACCAGCAGCAGTTTGCCCAACGCGGTGATGCCGACTGCCGTGCGCGCCGCCCGCCGCCAGGTCAGCGGCGACGAGAACGATTCCCACGCGAACGGGACGAACGCCCGGCCGCTCTTGACGAGCCGGGGGCCTCCTCCCAACGCATTAATCATGTGGAGGTCCGGATCGAGATCGAGCGAGAGGGCCAGGCGCTGCCCAGGGTGCAGGCGCGCCAGAAACTCGGTATCCCCCTCGCTGGCGGTGAGCACGTATCCGTCCCGCGGGATGAGGATGCGTCCGGAGGGCACACGTTCCACGATGTCGCGCCGCACGACGGCGCCCAACGCGACGGGCGGGGTCAGGGGCCCGTACTGCGGCATGAAGACTGTTACCCCTCCGGGTTGGGGGAGGCTGTTCACCCCAGTGATGGGAGCCCACTGATCCTTCTGCGAGTAGATGCGTCCGGCAAATTGGAAGTCTCGAATCAGCGGCGGTCCCGCTTGCGGGAATGCCAGCACGGAGCGCCGAGGAAGCGGGAGGGACACGAGCTCGCCATTGATGACTACCAGCCCTAACGGCATGGCCGGACCGCCGAAGTAGCCGCCGTTCACAGCCGCAACCGCTTCGTGCCGTGTGGCTATCGTACTGGTCGTTTCCGTCCCGGAGACCATGTCGACAGCCAGGACAGGCCGGATCTCGAGTTCCGGATCTTCGGGATTGATGCGCAGCAGGTGCACCCCGGTGGTGCCCGCCCGGGTGTGGGCTCGGAGCGTTTCGTACGCCACGCTTGAAGGCAAGGGAGCAGTTGCCAGCGCCGGAGGAATGATGACCACGGTCACCGTCGCCGGGTCTGTGGTCACGTAGGTCTTGTACCGGGCCGGCCGGCGGAGGTCGATCCGGATGCGGGCCACGTCTGGGGTCAGTTGGTTGACGCGGACTCCCTGGACGTACGGATGCACCATCGTCTGCGATTGCCACTCGATCAGGTGAGCCTGCCAGAGGTCCACCAAGATACTGGTGGGCGAGGCCATCGTGCGGTAGGTAACCGGCGCGTCTAGGCGGATGATAACTTTGCCAATTTGAGCATCCGCCTCCCAGGTAATGGTCGTAACGCGGGCTGTCCTAACCTCCGCGGCGGGCAGAGGAGCCGCGCTTGCCATGAGAGCGCCGACAAGCGTCGGCAAGACGGCGCGTTGGACTGTGGTGAGGCTGCAGCTCATCCGACCCGGACACGTCCTCTGCTCCAAGCTGCACCCCCCGCGGGGGGCCGAGAAGTATCTGGGCCCGGGTCAGGGGGGTGCGCTGCGTGATCTCGCCCTTACCATGCCCTGGTCGGACTAGAGCCAGTCTAAATAGGTCGGGGAAAAGAAAAGCGTCCCGGCCCACAAGCCAGGACGCTGGGTGTTAGGCACAGACGGCAAGCCGTCTTACCCGAACAACAATCCTATCTGGTGGGCCGGGACCGGACTACACATCGTCGGCCTCACCTCCTTCCGTTTTCGCCATCTTCTGATGGCTAAATCACGGTGAGCGTAGCATGGGGTCTGCGAGAGTGTCAAGGGTACTGTGGTTGTATTGTGGTTCGCCAGTGAAAATGTCCGCCCCGTTGCCAGGCGAATGGGGGAGGCATGATCACCTTGACGCACCGTGCCGAACAGTGTCTGAAAGTCCTCTATGCCCTCGACCGTCGCGAACTGCTGATGGCCGAGGCCGCCGAACTCCTGGGACGATCGGTGCGCCAGGTCCGCCGCCTGCGCGCAGCTCTGCAGACCCGGGGCCTGGCCGCTCTCGTCCATGGGAATCACGGGCGTCCCCCCGTCAACCGCATCCCGAACAACATCCGGGCCCGTGTCGTGCGCCTCGCCCGCAAGCTCTACGCCGGCCTCAACGATCATCACTTCCACGAGCTCCTGGTCGAGCGCGAAGGACTGGCCCTCTCCCGGCCCTCCATCCGCCGCATCCTGCGTGCGGCAGGCCTGCCGAGCCCGCGGCGTCGTCGCCCTCCGCGCCACCGCCGCCGTCGTCAGCGGATGCCTCACGCCGGCCTCCTCGTCCAGCTCGACGGGAGCACCCACGCCTGGCTCGACCAGCGCGGTCCGCGCCGCACCCTGATCGCGGCCATCGATGATGCGATCGGTGAGGTCCTCGCCGCCGCGTTTCGCGAAGAGGAAGATGCCCACGGCTACGTCCAGGTCTGGCACACCCTCGCACATACGAAAGGCATCCCGATCGCAGTCTACAGTGATCGCCACGGCATCTTCCACCGCAACAAGACCATACGCCTGACCCTCGAGGAGCAACTGGTGGGGGAACCCGCATCCACGCAGGTCGCCCGGGCCCTGGCCGAACTCGCCATCCACTGGATCCCTGCTCAGAGCCCGCAGGCGAAGGGGCGCATCGAGCGGCTCTTTGGGACCTTCCGGGATCGCCTGCGGGCCGAACTGCGTCTCGCTCGCGTCGTCGACCGCGCGGCGGCCACTGCCTTCCTTCAAGGCTTCCTGCGACGCTACAATGCACGCTTCGCGCACCCGCCGACGCATCCGACCTCCGCCTATCGTCCCTGGCCCACGGGCCTCGATCCGCACACCATCTTCTGCTTCAAGTACCGGCGCACCGTGCGCAACGACCACACGGTCCCCCTCGGCGCCGAACAGATCCAGCTCCTGCCCGATCCCCGACAGCGGGGCTATGCGAACGCGGTGGTCGAGGTCCCCGAACGTCTCGACGGGCGCATCGCGGTCTTCTACCAGGGGACACGTATCCCGTGCCGGCCACTTCCCCCCACACCATCGACCGCTCGCGTCCGCGCGCGCAGAAACCCGCGCATGCATCTGCCCCCCACCGACGCGCCGCGCATCCATTGGAGGAGGGGGAGTGTGGGTGCTCCCCCATCCCGCCCAACGCGTCCTGGGGCACTGACAAGACCAAACGAGCAACATCTGATGCTCATCGCCGAATCGAGCGGGATGGAGCCCGGGACCTGATCATCCATGGAGGCATCTGCCGGTGGGCAAGACGAAATCCCCATCGCCAGGTGCGAGAGGACAAAATCGCTGACCTCTTAATCGGACAGAATCACTGACCCATCACAGGGTACTGTGGTTGAATCGTCGAACCTCCTCGCAGATCCCATGCGCGTTCCTCGAATCGTTGTAGCCGGTACGCACAGTGGAGCCGGCAAGACCACGGTCACGCTTGGTCTGCTGCGCGCGCTCCAGCGGCGCGGCATGATTGTGCAGCCGTTTAAGGTGGGCCCCGATTTTATCGATCCCGGGTGGCAGACCGCCGCCGTCACGACCCCGGAACAGCCGGGCCGCCGCGCACGCAATCTCGATACATGGTTGCTTCCCCCTGCGACTGTCGTCGAACTGTTTGCGCGCGACGCGGACGGAGCCGATGTGGCGGTGATTGAAGGCATGATGGGTCTGTACGACGGCGTGGATGGGCGGAGTGAGGCGGGTTCGAGCGCGGAGGTCGCCAAGCTCCTGCGCGCGCCGGTAGTGTTGGTTCTCGATGCGGCGGGATCGGTCCGTAGTGCCGCAGCGGTCGCCCTGGGGTTTGTGAGTTTTGATCCCGAGGTCACGCTTGCCGGGGTAATCGCCAACCGCGTCGGCGGACGCCGCCACGAGCAGTGGCTGCACGATGCGTTACACACTGCCGGAGTAACATTGTTAGGGGTTCTCCCGTGGGATGATCGTCTGAAGCTTCCCGAGCGACACCTCGGATTGGTGCCGGCCGCAGAGCACTCCGCCCTGGAGGCCATTGACGCGTTGGGGGATGCGGTGGAAGAGCACGTCGACGTCGCGGCGCTGGTGCGTGCCGCCCGGCTGGCCCTGCCCCTAGTGGTCCCCGGCCCTCAGATCTTTCCCCCGATGCCGGTCGCTCAGCAGGTCGCCCTAGGCGTGGCGCGCGACGAAGCCTTTTCGTTCTACTATGAGGATGCACTGGACCTATTGGAGTCGCGCGGCGCGCGCATCGTCCCCTTCAGCCCGTTGCATGATCGCGACCTGCCCCCCGTGCACGGCTTGTACCTAGGAGGGGGATTTCCCGAAATCTACGCGGGGATGCTCGCCGAGAATGTACGCCTCCGGGGGCAGGTGAAAGAGGCAGTGGCCTCGGGGATGCCGGTGTACGCAGAGTGCGGCGGCATGATGTACTTGGCGCAGACGCTGGTGGACGCGGCTGGGCGGGAACATCCCATGGTCGGGGTTCTCCCCATCGTCACCCGGATGCAGCCGCGCCTGGCGGCGCTGGGGTACGTCACTCTGACGGCGACAACTGATACGGTGTTGCTGCGCAAAGGAGAAACGGTCCGGGGCCACGAGTTCCACTTTTCCACGATAACCCCCCTTCGCCCCGTGGAGTTTGGCTTAGCCTCGGAGGGCGGGCGCGGGCTCGCAGACGGGAAAGATGGTATTTGCACGTCGACCGTGCTCGCGTCGTATGCGCATGTGCACTTTGCGTCTCATCCGGAAATGGCCGAACGATTTGTGGACGCCTGCAAGAATTACAAAGGGCAGACCTGGGCGGCGGGAACCGCGGTCAAGCAGCCGGCGCGTTAGACAGTGCGCGGCCGGGATCGTGAGGGGAGGATTGGTGAGGAGTGGCCAAGATCAGCGACGCTGAGGTCCGCACTCGCCTGAAGGAGCTGCCCGGATGGGAGGCGACGCCGGCCGGGATCCGCAAGACCTTCACGCGGCGCGACTTTAAAGATGCGATGCGATTCGTCAACGCGGTGGCGGAGTTGGCCGAGGAGGCCAATCATCACCCCGACATCCTGCTGTTCGGGTGGAATAAGGTGACCTTCACACTTATGACCCATAGCGAGAAAGCAATCACGGAGAAAGACCTCGCGCTCGCGGGCCGGATCGAACATGCCGCGCACTGAGACGGCGGATTCGTAGATCGGGGACTCTCTTCGCCTACTGAGGGTGGGAGACTTAAGCTAGACCGGGTAGCCCATGCTTTGCAAGGCGAGACGCCCATCATCGGAGAGGCGCTCGGGAGACCACGGCGGACTCCACACAAAGTCGGTCTTGACGTGTTCTGCGCCGATGGACATGAGTTTGTTTTCGATCTCTCCCGCGATCGCCGGACCGACGGGACACCCGACCGCCGTCAGCGTCATCTTGATGGCGACGTCATACCCCGAGATCTGAAGGTCGTAGATGAGCCCCAGGTCCCAGATGTTCACCGGGATCTCCGGGTCGTAGATGGCGCGTAGCATCTCAATAACCTGCTCGCGAGCCAGTGCATCGCCCTCACTGAGTGTGCTCATAGCGGATTGATTGTAGCAACCCCCCAAGAGGCGGTCAAATTCCAGGGGTGAGAGGCAGCACCGCGAGTACTTCAAGATTTCCGATCCGCCCCCCGGCCCAGCTCACTAGGAAGGATGGGTCGATGCGCGGTGGTCGCGAGGGTGCTTGCCGGCTACGACGGACTCGGTTCGCGCTCGCTGGTTTTCTCGGTTGGCGCGTCTGGGGCGGGGGGAGTAAGCCGCTGCACTTCCCGATCAATCACGTCCCGGGGCGTCCAGGTACCGACCCACAACGCCATTGGGTCTTTGTGCTCGTCCATGTGTCCCTCCGAAAACGCAAAACGCCTCCGCGCATCGCGGAGGCGTCGTGGCCTCTCTTCGAAGACTGATTGCACTGTCATCATAGCATGGGAGGGGTCTCTGTCAAGATTTTGTACTGCCTCAGTAATTCCTGTGGAGCCGCAGCTCTAGTCAGGGTGTCTCGGATCTATCTGAGGCAGCGCAGATTTGAGGGGGAGAGGAAGACTCCGCAGCCGTCCACGATGGAGAAAGGTCGGTCCCGGACTGTTCCATCCTGCGGGCGAGTCCTAGGCCCCGAAGGTGGCCTGTTTCACGGTGTACTTCTCGATGCGGTCGAGCTTCACTGTCACCCCTAAGCCGACAGAGGTCGGCACGCTGACGGTTCCGTCGCTGTTCAGGGCCACCGGCGGGTCGATGAGGTCTTCGTGATAATAGCGATCGCTAGCCGAAAGGTCGCTGGGGAGCCGAAAGTTGGGCAAAGACGCCAGGGCCAGGTTGGCGGCCCGGCCAATGCCGGTCTCCAAGAGCCCCCCGCACCATACCGGAATGCCATGCTGTTGGCAGATGTCATGGGTGGCGATGGCCGCCCCCAACCCGCCCAGGCGCGCCGCCTTGATATTGATCACCCGGCAACTGCCCAACTGGATGGCTTTGCGCGCATCATCGGGGCCGACAATAGACTCATCTAGACACAGGGGGGTACGCAGCTGCGCTTGCAGCGCGGCGTGGTCGACGATGTCGTCTTCGCCTAGCGGCTGTTCGATGAGCAGTAAGTCAAGCGCGTCTATCTCGCGAAAGATGCCCGCCTGCGCCAGCGTGTACGCAGAATTGGCATCGACCTGCAGCCGGATGGGTCCGAACGCCCGACGCACCTCGCGCGTGACTTGGACATCCCATCCCGGTTTGATCTTGATCTTGACGCGTCGGTACCCCCGGCGAAGAAAATCGCTAATGCGTTGCAAAAGCGCATCGATCGATGGTTCGATCCCGAGGCTCACACCGACCTCGACAGAGGTTTTGGTGCCGCCCAGTACCCGTGCTAACGATGTCGCCTGGAACTTGCTGGACAGGTCCCACAGCGCCGCCTCCACTCCCGCCTTGGCCATGTGATGCCGTCTCAACCGCCGGACTAACGGCGGGAAGTCGCGGGGGTGAGCGATCTCCTGGCCGACAACCGCGGGGAGAATGAACTGCTCCAGGATGTGCCAGGCGGTGCCCGTGGTTTCTTCGTTGTACAGCGGCGCGGTCTCGACGGGAACCTCCCCCCATCCCTCCTGCCCGTCCGCGGTCAGCCGCACGAGCAGGCACGAGTGGCTCTCTTGCCGCCCAAAACTGGTCTCAAATGGGAAAATCAGAGGCAGGTTGACCTGCCGCACTTCGGCGCGGCGGATTCTCACCCCGATGCTCCTTCCCCCGCCTGGCGTTCCAGGATGTAGGAGCCTGCAGCGGCGCTCTGCGGGCCCACGAAGTCAATGGCGCGGTAGCCGCGATGGAAGTAGTGTACGAAGACCTGGCGCGAGGCCCGCCGCCAAGCCAGGGCGATGTCGGGGTGAGTTGTCTTCAGTTCCCCGATGGCGGTGGGAATATCAATCCGAATGACTGGTCCGGCGAGGTCCAGCGCCGGGGCCTCGGGCATGACAATCTTCCCTCGGGTAATCCCGCGCAACGCTGGGGGGACCGTGGGCCACGACCGCGGCACTGCCGTCTCGGTCAGCGCGGCGTCCACCCGGGGGTCGCGTAACCACCAGTCGACCTCCAATCGATCGCTCGGAAGCCCGCGGTTGATCTCGTCAGGCATCTCCCCGTAGTAATCCGCATAGTAGCGGTGGGCGGTGGCCCCCAACTTGCGGAGGTTAAAGGCCGCATT
This sequence comes from Armatimonadetes bacterium 13_1_40CM_64_14, assembly GCA_001917855.1. Classification (GTDB taxonomy): domain Bacteria; phylum Sysuimicrobiota; class Sysuimicrobiia; order Sysuimicrobiales; family Kaftiobacteriaceae; genus 13-1-40CM-64-14. The sequence goes on from MNEU01000005.1 coordinate 15,815, forward strand.
CAGGCTTTGCAAGGGGTCGAAGGTCCACATCATCCAGTCCAACCCTTGGTCCAGCGCCGCTTGGCGCTGGGCGCCCTTGAGCAGGAATCCGATGTGGTGATTCTGGAATCCGGGCCGCACTCCCGCCATGTGGGAGTAGAAGAAGAGTTTGCCCGCACGCATCCCGACCCATCCGTAGCAGAATCCCAGCAGTGCTCCCGTGTGATCGAATGCGCCGAGCACATTGCCTCCGGCGGCTACGGCCGCGAGGAGTTGGTGCACGGGCACGATCTCGCGATCGCGCATCCCCCACACGTCTCGTTGCAGATCTTCGATCCCGCGCAGTCCACCGGCGTCGGTGATGCGACGGATGTTGGGCGCCGTCATCGTCACTCACTGTACCAAAATTTTTTCGCGCGAAGCAGGAAAACAGCAGATCGATGTCGCATTGCATCAATCCAAACGAACCCTCGCATCCGGTGCGATGCGGGCGGTGTACCTCAGTGGGCACCCGTGCGCTGGGCCAGTCAACAGCGTGCGATCACGAGCGCAGCGGCGCGAGCGTTGTGACGCTCCGCGCGAAATGCGCGAAGGGAGGTTCCCCGTGGCAAAGAAGAAGGCCAAGAAGAAGAGATAGAAGGACGATCGCGAGCCTCGGCTCGCGCGCGGCGACGGGGATTCCTCTCGTCGCCGCGTTTCTTTTTCGGCGGGATGAGGACTCAGACCCACGGGTGAGGGGAACGCGGGCGCGTGGAGCGCCCGCCATGCCGGTGGCAGTGCCGCCAGTCGCCCGCGGCAGCGCTGGCGGATCGCGTCGAGCGAATCCAGCCGGAGGGTCCGGCCGCGGGCCATGACCTGCACGAGCAAAGGCGTCATCCCCTCCGGTCGCGGTTCATTGCGCAGCCCGATCGTGTCGGCGAGGGCGCTGCTGTCAGTCTGCGTGCGCCACACCTGCTTGCGGCCGGGGAGAGTCGCCTTGCCGGTGGACAACTTGATCTTGGGTCCGGCGGCGTCTTCGACGAGTTTGTAGACGCCGCCCAGACTCGGCGCATCCTCGGAGGTTCCCATCCGGGTGCCGACTCCGAAGGCGTTCACGACGGCGCCGTGCGCCAGCAGGTCGGCAATGCGGTACTCGTCCAGGTCACTGGACAGCAGAATCTGGACCTCCGTCAGCCCCGCAGCATCAAAAATCCCCCGCACCCGACGGCTGAGGGCCGCCAAGTCCTCCAGGGTCTCGTAACTGTCAATCCGCACTCCCCGCAGCCGCTGGCCGCGCGCAGCCATCTCGCGAGCCACGGTGACGGCGTGATGGGCCCCCTGAATGGTGTCATACGTGTCAATCAGAAAGGTGGCATTGTGGGGGAAGTCGTGGGCAAAGGCCCGGAATGCCGTCAGTTCGTCGCTGAATGACATGATGTACGAATGGGCCATGGTGCCGTAGACGGGGATGCCGTAGTGCATCCCTGCGAGAACATTGGATGTGCCAACGCACCCCGCCACGTATGAGGCTCGCGCGACCTTCAAGGCTGCGTCGGTCGCATGATCGCGGCGCGGCGAAAAGTCGACCACCCCGCGGTCGGTGGCCGCCAGGACGACCCGCGCAGCCTTAGAGGCGATCATCACCTGGAAGCTCAGCACATTCAGAAGGAACGTTTCCACGAGCTGCGCTTCGATTCGGGGGGCGGTGACCTCCACGAGCGGCTCCATGGCGAAGACCAGCTCGCCTTCCGGGATCGCCCATACCTCTCCACTGAAGCGGAAGGTGCGCAAGTAAGTGAGGAACTCCTCGCTGAACATGCGGAGCCCCGCCAAATAGCCGATCTGGTCCTGGTCAAACCGGAGGTGTTCTAAGTAGTACAGCACTGACTCCAGCCCGGCATTGACTAGGAAGGACCGGTTGGCAGGGAGCCCACGGATGAACAAATCAAACGTCGCAGGTTCGTTCATGCCCTGGCGGAGGTAGCTGTCGATCATCACCAGCTCATACAGGTCCGTCATCAGCCCCATATTCTGCGGGGTTACAAAACCGAAGGAGGGGTAGGGTTCACTCATCTGCGTTTGCAGGGAAGGCGGTGCAACGTCCCCATGATCGGCCGGCGCCGCGGCAGCGTCAAGTTCAGCGTGTGGTCTCCTCGGGGGGCCAGTCCGACCTGCCTCATTGCGACGGGCTCAGTGGTCCTGTGGCGATGACGGCAATGCGGTGCTCGACGTCGGAGGGTAGGAGGTGGATCCCCGCCGGGAAGGCTGCATGGTGCTGGACCATGAACTCGATTCCCGCCAGCATCAGTGCCGAGGTGAGATCGAAAGCGTCCAAGGGGTCGCCGAATCCGGCGGCTAAATTCAACATTGCGCCCTTTGCTAGCAGGTAGACGGTCCTCCCTTCGACCGCGACCTCCTCGATTGCCGGGCGAACCTCGCGCGTCGGGTACCGTCGCAGGGCAGGGATGTCGATCTCAAGATTGGAGTGGCCCGCATTCGCGAGGATGCACCCGTCGGCAAGGTGCGGGAAGTCGTCTGCGCCGAGGACGCGGTCGCACCCCGTGGCCGTGACGACAACGCCGGCACGCGCGAGGCCTTCCCGCATCGAGACGGGTTCGCCCCCTTGCTGACGGGCCAGCACGAGGCGAACGGGGTCGATGTCACAGACCATGACCCGGGCGCCGAGCAGCCGTGCGTACTCGGCGATCCCCTGTCCGACCAGCCCATATCCGATCACTAGGACCCTCCGCGCGTACAACGTGAGCGCCGTGACGTTGATGAAAGTGTGCCATACCATCAGGCCCACGAGATAGCGGTTGTGCAGCCCTTGTTTCAGTGTCAGGCCGTCCCAGTTGAACACGGGGACGGGGAGCCGGAGAGCCTGCAGCCGGAGGATGCCGCTACCCGTGGCCTCCATCCCGGCCCGGAGCGTCTGGCGGGATGTCGATCCGTCGCGGACGACCGCCGCGAGGAGCTCGCCTCCCATCTCGCTCACGAATTCGCACTCGTGCGACAACGCCCACCGAAAGCCCTCCTGACGTTCAGCCTCGGTCATCCCCGCCCAGGCGTACACCTTGGCGCCGCGCGCGGCCATCAACGCCGCCACGCCATCGCGCGTCGTGTGAGGGTTGCAGCCCAGGACGACGACTTGGGCTCCCGCCTGGACGAGCGCCTCGACCACGGGGACCATCTTGATGTCCAGGTGGACGTTCAAACCGAGGCGGCGGCCGCGCAGCGTCGTGCGGGAAAGATCGGCTGCCACGCGTCGTGTGAGAGGGATGTAGCGCTGCAGCCAGGGGAGGTCTGCTTCAGCCGCAGCGGCGGCAGACGGGTCTTTGATGCGTGTCATCGAGGACGTGAGACCTTAGAGGACTGGCTGTGTGTTCGCGTGGCGGTGAACGGCTCCTGCTCCACGCGGTGGACCTCACCGCGCTTCTGCTATAATGGCCTGCGAACTGAGTCGTTTCAACGTGGGTACGAGGACGCGGTGCCGCATCTTGCCGGGCTGTCCGCGCAGGCGGGTCAGTGAGATGCTTTGCGGGTCACGGCGCCTTGTCACCCAACATGGAGGTGTCTAATGGGAGTCGACGTTGGCCAGCGTGTCCCCGATGTCACTTTGGTGAACGCTGAGCGCAAGGCGGTGAAGCTCTCAGAACTCCTGGGGAAGCCGACCGTGCTGGTCTTCTTCCCGGGTGCATTCACCAGTGTCTGCACCAAGGAGTTGTGTACGTTCCGCGACAGCATGGCGAAGTTTAACGACCTGAAGGCCCAGGTGCTGGCTATCAGCGTCGACAGTCCCTTTGCGCAGAAGGTCTTTGCCGAGCAGCAACGGCTCAACTTCCCGCTGCTGAGCGACTACAACCGGGAGGCGGTGCGGAAGTTTGGGATTGAGGATCCCAACTTCGCAGGCGGCGCGTTGCCCGGCGTAGCGAAGCGCGCGGTGTTTGGCGTGGACAAGACCGGCACGGTGAAATATAAGTGGGTCTCGGACAACCCCGGCATCGAACCCAATTACCAGGAAGTCGAAGCCGCCGTGCGCAAGCTCGCGGCGTAACACCTCCCGTCCCGGGTCAGCCGGTGGACGGAGGTGGGGAAGAGGTCTCCGGGGTCGCGGCGGCCGATTTCGCTAACCCTGAGACGCGGACGCCCACCAGCCGGACCGCGCGGTCGAGCGTAAACCGGTCCAGTAACGCGATCGCCATGTGGCGGATCGTCTCAGGGTCGTCCGTCGACTGCTCGAGCGTCTGGGCGCGAGTGTGAGTTTGGAAGTCGTGGTAGCGAATTTTCAGAGTGATTGTCCGTCCCCGATAACCCTCCCCGCGCAGTTCGCCTACGACATCGTCTGCCAACTCGCGGATTGTCTCCACAATTTTGTCCCGGCGGCGCACGTCAGACTGATACGTCGTTTCCCGGCTGAGGGACTTCGGCTCCCAGTCCGTGACGACCGGGCTGTCGTCTTCTCCGCGGCAGACATGATACAAGGACTCCCCCCACCGCGGTCCCAGCAGATCCTGCAGAGCCTCTAGCGACACGCGTTCCAAGTCCCCCACGGTGCGTACGCCGAGGGCGGCTTCCAGGCGGGCGCCGGTCTTGGGTCCGATCCCCCAGAGCACCGTCGCGGGCAGATCGCGCAGCATCTGCGGCGCCGTTTCTGCGGTGATTTCGGTGACAGCATTCGGTTTGTGGAGACCTGAGGCAATCTTGGCGAGCAGCTTGTTGGGGCCGATGCCAATCGAGGCAGTCAGCCCGGTTTGCGCGGTAATGGCGCCCCGGATCGTCTCGGCCAGCGCGCGCGGGGGTTCAGGGCGCGCGCTGACATCGAGAAAGGCCTCGTCTAATGAGAGCGGCTCGACTAGCGGAGTGTAGGAGCGGAGAATCGCCATAATCCGGCGTGAGGACGCGACGTAGGCGTCGAAGTCCACCGGCAGGAAAATGGCCTTGGGGCATTTCCGATACGCGACGCGCAGTGGCATCGCGGAGTGAATCCCATACGCCCGGGCTTCATAGGACGCCGTCGACACCACGCCGCGGCTGTGGGGATTCCCCGACCCTCCAACGACGACCGGCTTGCCACGGAGGTGGGGTCGGCGCAGTTGTTCGATTGCCGCAAAGAAGGCGTCCATGTCCACGTGGAAGATCCGGCGGGTCATCGTCGCCCTGCGCCTCGGTGGGGGAGACGGTGGGCGATCGCGTCCACGTGGGCGAGGGTGACCTCCCCATCGATGGCTACGCGGTCCACTGTCCCAGCGAGCGCCCGCTCCGCGTTCGCCACCATCGGCGGCGGCCAGTCAAACAGCCGAGCGATCTGGGAGACCGGAATCGCGCCTGTTGTCTGAAGGTAGCGCGCCAAGATGTGCGCGGCCGCGTGCGGGCCAGTGATCCGGTCGGCGACGCGAATGCTCTGGGGGAGCCAGCGGTCAAAGGTGTCCCAGATGAAGCTGTAAGTCCCCCCTTCGCTTTCGGCCACTTTGCCAATGAGAAGGTGGCTCTGCAGGTCGGCCAGCGCGCGGTGAAACGCTGCGCCGACCCCGCGACGGGTCACGAACTGCCTGCGCAGGGTCCACGTCGAGCAGGTCCCATGCTTTCGCAGATAGTCGTAAATGTCTTTGGCCAGCAGGCTCAGACGGCCTTCCCGGTATGCCTGGAGGTGGTCGTCTCGTGCGCCCACGTTTCCAGTGAGCGCGTAGAAGTAGGGGATGTAGCCGAGCGAAATATAGGTCGGCTTGCGGCGGAGGACCTTTCCATAGAAGAGCTTCTTGTCGGTGGCGAGGTCATCTTTCCATTGCCAGGCCCACTCCCACTTGCGGTCAATGCTCCGGGTCGCGAGGACATCGAACAGCCCGGGCAGACCACCCGGCCCGCCGGTGAAGGCATAGCAGAATCCGACGTGATCGACAAAGGCCAGGGCTGCGCTCTTGGTGCGCACACGGTGGGCGGCCAGAAGCGCGGCGCGGTACCGGGTTACGTCTTGCCAGGAGAGGCTCGCCATCAGACTTGGGGGTTTCCGTTCGTCCTGTTCGACATCGGCCCCCTGCGGGGGGAGCGTAAGAATCCCCCCGGTGCACGGGGATGATTGCGTCCTGCCCGGTCGTTAATGCAGGGGACAGGCGAGCGGCGCTCCGCGATGTGAGCCGAGCCGTCGGGAGCATGCCACGAGGGGAACGTTTGCCAGGAGGCGAATCGCACCGAGCGACTATGTCAACACTACGCATCCACACGCTGGATAATGGCCTAACGATCCTGCTCCAGGAATCGCACACGGTGCCTATTGCCACCTTTTGGGTTTGGTACCGGGTGGGGAGTCGCAACGAAATGCCAGGGACGACCGGCATCTCCCACTGGGTGGAGCATATGTTGTTCAAAGGCACTCCCACCCATCCCAAAGGTACTCTGACCCGGTACATTGACCGGCTCGGTGGCCGGTGGAACGCCTTCACATGGAAGGACTACACGGCCTACCATGAGGTGCTCCCCCCCGAACTCCTCGATGTGGCCATCCGCCTGGAAGCCGATCGCATGGCCCACACCATTATGGATCCCTCGGAGGTGGACAGCGAACGGACTGTGATCATCTCCGAGCGCGAGGGTAGTGAGAATCATCCGTCCTATTTGCTGCGAGAAGAGGTTGATGCCATTGCGCACAAGGTCCACCCGTACCGCATCCCGGTAATCGGGTGGAAGGATGACCTGCGCGTGATCACGCGCGATGACCTGTTCCACCACTATCGTACGTTCTACCACCCCCAGAATGCCATCGCTGTGGCCATCGGTGCGTTCGAGGCAGACGCCATGCTGGAGGCGATCACGCGGGCGTTTGGCGAAGTGCCGCCCGGCCCACCGGTGCCGCCTATGCGCGTGCGGGAGCCAGAGCAAGAAGGCGAACGGCGGGTCGTTCTGCAGCGGCCCGGGGGCGCGACGAGCTACCTCCACATCGCCTATCACGTGCCCGCCGCGACGCACCCGGATCTTGCCGCTTTGCTCGTGACTGACGGGCTGCTGTCCGGGTTCAAGGGCATCCTGCCGTTCGACCAGGCGGGGGGCGGTCGCAGTTCTCGATTGTACCGTGCCCTCGTGGACACTCGGCTCGCCACGGACGTAAGTTCCTCGATGACTCCCAGCGCAGACCCGACCCTGTTCCGGGTCGCGGCCACCGTCCGCGTGGGTGGCGAGGTGGGGATGGTCGAGGAGCGGATTCTCACCGAGGTGGACCGGTTGACGCGCGAGCCGGTGGGGGCAGACGAACTGGCGAAGGTGAAAAAGCAGGCGAAGGCCCAACTCATTTTCAGCCGCGACGGGGTCTTCCGCCTCGCCATGGGGCTGGGCGCGTTCGCCGTCGTCGACGAACCTGCCGCGTTCGAGTCCCTGGTGAGCCGGATCGAGCGCGTGACCGTCGATGACGTGGTGCGTGTGGCTGCGACGTATCTAACTGAGCGCACCCGCACGGTCGGAACGTACCTCCCTGTGCTTGGCGCCACGGTGTCTGCATCCCAGGCGGCAGTGCGTCCGGAGGTGTTTTTCATGCAGACTCCACGGGCCGGGAGGGTGCGTCCATGACGCGGGCAGCCGTCCAGGCCGCGCTGATCACGCCTGAGACCGTGACCCGGTCTGAGCTCCACAACGGGCTTGTGGTGCTTGTGAAGGAGATGCGCGAGACTGGGTTGGTCTCCGTCCAGGGGTATGTGAAAGCGGGCGCAATGTTCGACGGACCACGCAGCGGCCTCGCCCGGTTTGTCGCCGCGATGTTGCAACGGGGTACTCGCCGTTACGGTGCGGGCGAACTGGCTGAGATTCTGGACGGAATGGGCGCCAACCTGGGGATCCGGGCGGATATGGAGACCATTACGCTGAGCCTACGCATGCTCGCAGAAGATACTGCCACGGCTCTGGGCCTGTTCGGGGAAGTCCTGACGCGTCCCACCTTCCCAGCAGACGAAACAGAGAAAGTTCGGGGTGAGCTCCTAACTTCCGTGCGCGTGGGAAAGCAGGACACCCGACAGATGGCGGAGCGGACGTTTCGAAATCTGCTGTACCCCGAGGCGCATCCCTACCGAAACCTGCCCGACGGGGAGGAATCGGTTGTGGCCTCGGTGGCACGTGACGATCTGCAGGCGTTCCACCGCACACACTACCGTCCCGAGGCGACCCTGCTCGCGGTCGTCGGTGACGTGTCCACTGACGAGCTCCTCGGCAAGCTCGCGCAGGTCTTTGCCTCCTGGCCGCGCGGCGGTGTGTGGGCGCTCCCGCCTGTTCCCTCTCTGCCGGCGCTGGTCGAGCCGCGGCGAGGAGAATCCCGCATGCCTGGCAAGGTGCAGTCCGACATTGTCCTCGGTGCCTCGGGCATACCGCGTAGCGCCCCCGACTACTATGACATCATGATCGCCAATCTCATCCTGGGGCAACTGGGGATGATGGGCCGGTTGGGGGATCGGGTCCGCGAACGGCAGGGGATGGCCTACTATGCGTTCAGCGAGTTGCGGGCCGGCTTGCTGGCCGGCCCGTGGTTGGTGCGTGCCGGGGTTAATCCGGCGAACGAGTCGGCGGCTTTGGACGGCGTCCTCGCGGAGATTCGCCGCTTCCAGCAGGACGGGCCCTCAGATGAAGAGGTGGCGGATGCGCGCGACAAACTGGTCGGGTCCCTGGCCGTCCGGCTGGAAACGCAAGCCGGTGTGGCGCAGATGATGGCTGACATAGAGCTCTATGACCTCGGATTGGATTACTTAGTGCGGTATCCGCAGCTGATTCGCGGAGTTGGAAAGGACGCGATCGTTGAGGCAGCCCGAAGGTTCCCCGCCGCAGCGTACTGCCTGGCCATTGCCGGTCCGCCCGCAGCCTGATGCCTGAGCGGTCCTCACTCCGGGTGGCTATCATCGGGGGGTCGGGCCATCTCGGACTCGGCCTGGCGCGGCGTCTGCACGGGGCGGGAGTCGAAGTGATGGTAGGATCGCGAGATGCTGCGCGCGCGCAAGCAGCCGCCCAGTCGATTGGCCTGCCTTCCGATGCCGGACGCCTGAATGTGGAGGCCGCGCGCTGGGCTGCGGTGATCGTCGTGACCGTTCCCTACGACGCGCACCGACAAATCTTGGAAAGCATTGCCCCCGTGGTGTCGGACAAGGTCATCGTGGACACCACGGTTCGCCTGGGCCGTTCGGGTGAGCGCGCCACACCGGTCCATGGGTCGGCGGCGGAGGAAGCCCGCGAGCTCCTGCCAACCGCGCGCATCGTGGCGGGGTTTCACACAGTCAGCGCGGCGATGCTGGCGGATCCCGCCCAGAGACCTCACGGACACGTGCTGCTCTGTGGGGATGATCCCAGCGCCAAGGAGCGTGTGGCAGAGATGGTCCGCTTACTCGGGATGCGCGCCGTCGATACCGGGAAATTAGGCCAGGCCGGGATCCTTGAGTCATTGGCCGGACTTCTGTTAGCCATCAATCGCCGCTACAAGCGGCGTGACCTCGGGATCGAGGTTGCAGGGTTGGACTGATCGGCTCGCTGCTCCGAACGTAGACAGATCGTGGACCCGTTGGCATCAGCCTCTTATGTTGTATTCTGTGAATCGTCTGTGAGGTGTCGGGCGTGCGCCTGCGAACCTTGACCGCCTGGGCTCCTGAGGGATGCCCCGATATCCGCCCGGGAATGGATCTGTCCCGGGTGATCCTCGACTTGGTTCGCCGCAACAATCTCACCCCAGAGGACCTGGATGTGTTTGTCATTGCACACAAAGTTGTTTCTAAATCAGAAGGCAGCGTCGTTAACCTAGATGAGGTGACTCCCACTTCCCGTGGGGAGGCCCTGGCCGAGGAGACGGGCAAAGACCCGCGACTGTGCCAGGTGATCTTGAACGAGTCGCGGGCGATCCTCCGGGTGCGCCCGGGACTGATCATCGCCGAGCACCGACTGGGGTTCATCTGCGCCAACGCGGGCGTCGATCACAGTAACGTCGGATTGGGCCCGCAATGGGTCGCGACCCTGCCGGCCGACCCCGACCGATCAGCCCAGGCCATCCGGCGCGCGCTCGAAGAGGCCCTCGGCGTGCGCGTGGCGGTGATCATCAACGACAGCCACGGACGCGCGTTTCGCGAGGGCGCGGTGGGGGTCGCGCTCGGTAGCGCGGGTCTGGCTCCTCTTTACAGCTACATCGGCAAGGAAGACCTGTATGGCTATGTCCTCCAGACCTCGGTAGAGGCTCTGGCCGACGAGCTTGCGTCCGCAGCGAGTCTGTTGCAAGGCCAGGCTGCCGAAGGGACGCCCGTGATCCTGATCCGCGGCGCGCGGGTGGAAATTGATGCGGGTGGCGCGAAGCCCTTGCTACGGGATCCCGCGAGAGACCTCTTTCGCTAGACGCCGGATTCGGACCCTGAGGAGACCTACATGGCAATGAAGATCAAGACCGTCAAGTGTCGGATGTTTAGCGGCACACTCGACCGCCCCATCCACTTCGGGATTGGGGCGTTTCCGGCATTCACGGCCACGTTGGTGGAAGTGACCACCGACGATGGTCTGGTGGGGATGGGGGAGTGCATTGTCCGCAAGGCCCCGCACGTCACCAAGGCTGTCGTTGACCAGATGTTCGCGCCGTTCCTCGTCGGACGCGACCCGCGGGATGCGGAAGGCCTCTGGGATGAGATGTTCCAGCAACTTCGAGGCTGGGGGCACTATCGAGGATTTGTCTTTGAGGCGATCAGCGGCATCGATACTGCTCTGTGGGACATCGTCGCCAAAGCCGCGGGCCAGCCCGTGTACAAGGTCTTAGGGGGAGCCGGTCGGTCCCGCGTCCCCTGCTATGCGTCGTCTGTCTACTTTGCCGATGTCCCGGAGATGGTGGCGCAGGCCACCGACCAAGTGCGTCGCGGCCACACGGCACTGAAGGTGAAGATCGGCCGGTCCGCACAAATGGGCGGGCGTCGTATGGATGTGACCTCGATTCAGGCCATCCGTGAGGCGGTGGGTCCCGGCATCGACATCATGCTGGATGTCAACAGCGCCTATGACGCCGCGACGGCCATCAAGGTCGGGCGCCAATTGGAGGCTTCCGATATCACGTGGATTGAAGAGCCGGTGCCGCCGGATGACCTGGATGGGTATCAGCGCGTACGGACGGGGCAGAGCATCCCGATTGCCGCCGGCGAAAGCGAGTTCGGTGTCTTTGGCTTCCGCGAGCTCATCAAGCGCGGAGCGATCGATATCCTCCAGCCGGATGTCGCGCGGGTTGGGGGGTTTACGGGCGCCCGACGCGTCGGTGCGCTCGTGCATGCGCATAATCTACGGTACGCTCCGCACACCGGGTTTTCGGCGGGGGTTTCGCACCTCGCAGCGTTGCATGTTGCCGCAAGCGTTCCCAACTTGATGACCTACGAGTATTTCTTCGCGCCCAACCCGCTCCGGGATTTGTTCGTCGAGCCGTTTCCCGAACCTAAGGGTGGGATGGTGGATGTCCCGCAGAAGCCCGGGCTAGGCTTGGCCCTTGACGAGAAGGTTCTGCGTAAGTTTGAGGTCTCGTAGGCCTCAGAACGTGGCCGCTCTCGGGTATTCTCGCGCGCCCCGGCCCGGATGGGCGGGCCGAATCTCCCCCGAACGGATTGATCAATGCCGGCAAATCTAACCCCCCAGTACCTCGAAGCTGACCGCAAGTTTAAGGCGGCCACGACGCTCCAGGACAAGCTCGCGGCGCTGGAAGAGATGCTGGCCACCATCCCCAAGCACAAGGGAACGGACAGGATGCAGGGCGACCTCAAACGTCGCATCGCCAAGCTGCGCGACCAGATGCAGCGCCAGAAGAAGAGCGGCGGCCGGGGGCGGCCCTTCTTCCATGTCGAGCGGGAAGGGGCGGGCCAAGTGGTCCTCGTCGGTCCGCCCAATGCTGGCAAGTCAGCGTTGTTGCGGGCGCTAACCAATGCGCAGCCGGAGATCGCCGCCTACCCGTTTACGACACGCGCTCCGCTACCGGGCATGATGGCGTATGAGAACGTGCAGGTGCAACTCGTCGATCTGCCCCCGATTACCCCGGATGCCACTGAGGGCTGGCTCTACGGCATCATCCGCACCGCCGACGCCGCGGCGCTAGTGGTGGACCTGGCGACCGATGACGTCCTCTCCCAGACGGAGCGGGTCCAGGCCCTGCTCGACCAGGCGAAGCTCGCCCTCGTCGGCACCCCCACGGCACCGCACCACAAGCGTGCCCTCGCGGTCGCCAACAAACTCGACGCCCCCGGAGCACCAGAGCGCCTGGCTCTCATGCGCGATTTCCTTCGCGAGACGCTCCCTCTCTATGCGGTCTCCGCCACGCATGGGACGGGTCTAGAGGCGCTGCGGCGTGCATTCTTTGAATTGCTGGGAGTCGTCCGCGTTTATAGCAAACCCCCGGGTCGCAAGGTCGACACGTCCACGCCGTTTATCCTCAAGCGCGGTTCGACGGTGATGCAGGCCGCCCAGGCCATCCACAAAGACTTCGTCGCCAAACTAAAGTTCGCGCGCTTGTGGGGGAAAGACGAATACCAGGGACAAATGGTCGGGCGCGACCACGTTCTCGAGGATGGAGACGTTATCGAACTCCACGCCTAGAGGTGCGTGGGGCGGCGGACACCGGTACGCGGGTGTGTCCCCGTACGCGGTCGCGTCGTCTACCGGGGTGCTGGTTTCCAGAGGTAGACTTCGCAGCCTTGGGGGTCCTTGAACGCGGCCCACCAACCGTATTCGGAGACCTCGGTCTTTGGAGTGACGATCTTCCCCCGCGCAGCCTTGATTTCGGCGAGTTAGGCGTCGATGACGGTGACGTCAAGGTACGTCCTCACCGAGGATTTGGCCGGTAGCGTCTTCGCTTTGTAGATAGCCGCCGGGACCAGAGCAGAGGCGATTATCCCCTCGACGTAGGGTGGGGACTTGTCGCTGCCCTTGCGGACGCGACCATCGGCGCATCGCCACGCGCCCAGGCACGCACGTTCCGTGCCGCGATGACGTCGGCCGGCTCCTCATGCCCGCACCGACGACAGCTGAATGCTGCTTGCGAGCGGCGGTTCCGCTTGTCCACATGACCACAGACCGGGCAGGTGCGACTCGTGTTGGCCGGATCCACGAAGACGACCGGTATCCCGGCTTTCGCGGCCTTGTAGACAATGAACTGCCGCAGTTGTCCGAACGCCCAGTTGTGCAGTCGGGCCCGCTGGCGGCGCCTGGCCTTTATCCTGTCGCGGATGCCCCGGAGGTCTTCCAGGGCGATACCGCAGCAGAGCCGTTGCGCCTTGGCCACTACCCGTTTGGCGATCCTGTGGTTGACATCCCGCTGGTATCGCCCTTGCCGTCCGGAGATTTGCCTGAGCTTGCGCCGCGCCGCCCGCGTGCCCCGCTTCTGCAGGCGAGCGCGCCGGTGGACGTAGATCCGCCGTTTTTCTTCCACCGCCTGACCGCTGTAGGCCTCCGCCTCGCTGTCCGTGAGCAGGTTCACCGTCCCCAGGTCGCAGCCCAGGTAATCCTGCACGGGGGCGGGGGGCGGGACGTCCACCTCCACCACCTGATGCAGGATGAACTTGCCCCGCCGATAGCACAGCACCGCCTGATGGCGACTGGACAACCAGGCCTGCGGGCGGGCGGTAAACGGGATCCGAAAGCCATACATCGACACCGTGCCGTCGCGCTTGTACCGATGCTTGTAGATGGGGATCGCCCCGCGTCGCCGAAAGGTGGCTTGGTGCTGTCGGCGCTGTTTGTTGCGGTACGCGTAGGCGACCTTGCGGATGACCACGACAGTTGCTGCCGCGGGGATCTGAAACCGCTCCCGTACCTCCCGATAGGCGCGGCGCTGGAGAGGCAACCAGTGCCAGAGGCGTTCTCGGAACGCGACGCCGGACAGCCAGTTCGCCGCGGCATTGAACCGCTCGAGCCAGGCGATCAGCTGGGCGGGGTCAGGCGGGTGCAGACGGACGGTCTCAACATGATCCATCAGTATATCAGCAGTATAATACTTTACGCGTCACGTGGCAACTACCTACGTCGCCAAAGCAGATATTCTTGCTTCATGTCTTTATGGACGACCCCGTGTATCGGCGATCTCCTCCCTCAGTGCGGACTACCACGGGTTCATGCCCGAGGAGTCGAACCCTCTTTAACCGGTAGGCAGGCCGACCCATTCGGTCGAAGTAGTCGACCTAGGAGGCGGGATGACCATGACGGTGCAACTGTGGCGGGCAGTGCTGGCGGAGGCCGTTGGGACGTTCACGCTGATCTTCATCGGTGCCGGATCCATTATTGCCGACCAGATGAGTGGTGGCCGGTTGGGACTTGTGGGCATCGCCCTGGCCCACGGGCTTGCGATCGCCACGATGGTCGCAGCCGCGGGCCACGTCTCCGGGGGCCACTTCAACCCTGCGGTGACCGCGGGGTTTGTTCTCGTCCGGCGACTCCCGCTGCGGCAGGGGGTCGCGTACGGGATTGCCCAGCTCGTCGGTGGTTCTGTAGGAGCGTTCTTGCTGACCGCGTCGTTTCCGGAGGCTGCCCGCCGCGCGGTGCACCTCGGCACACCCGCTCTAGGAAACGCGGTGCCCCCGGGGACGGGCATCGTCATCGAGGCGGTCCTGACCTTCTTGCTCGTCTTCGTCATCTTCGGGACTGCCGTGGACACCCGAGGGCCGCGCACCATTGCCGGGATGATGATCGGCCTGGTCATTGCGATGGACATCTTGGCAGGCGGCGTGCTCACCGGGGCGGCGATGAACCCTGCGCGCGCGTTTGGGCCGGCGCTGTTCTCAGGGTTCTGGCAAAATCAGCTCGTGTACTGGATCGGGCCGCTCTTGGGCGGGACAGCGGCGGCACTCCTGTATGAGGCGGCGCTGATACGCCCGTAGGGCGCGACTTGCGCCTTTTTCGTTGCGGGTACGCCTTCAGGCAGCAGATGGCAGGATTTCGCGACGTGGCAGTCGGCGAGGGAGGGCACACCATGAAGCTCACGTATTACGGGCACTCGTGTTTTGTGCTGGAGGCGGACGGCACATCGATCCTCATCGATCCGTTCAACGCGGAGGTCGGCTATCCGCTTCCTACCGTTTCCCCGGCGGCGGTGGTCGTGTCGCATGAGCACCAGGACCACAATAACGTCCAGGCCGCTGCCGGGACACCGAAGGTGATCCGGGGCTTGCGCGAAGGAGGCAAGGAGTGGGCAGAGGTGCGCGAGCGCGTGGGCCCTGTGGCGCTCACGACGGTGCATGTCTACCATGACGACGCCCGCGGCGCCAAGCGGGGCAAGAATGCCATGTTTATCTTTGATGTGGAAGGTTTGCGCATTGTCCACGCGGGCGACCTCGCTCATGCGTTGTCCCCCGAGCACATTGCGGCCGTTGACCACGTCGACGTGCTGATGATTCCTATTGGAGGCCACTTTACGATCGGGTCGCAGGAGGCGGAAGCCGTCATTGGCCAGGTGAAGCCGCGAATCACAATCCCGATGCACTATAAGACAAGCGTGAATGCGGACTGGCCGATTGGGACGGTGGAGGATTTCATCCGGGGCAAGCCGCGTGTCAAGCGCCTGAGTAAGAACGCGACCATCACGAAGGCCGCGCTCCCCGCCGAGGCGGAGATCTGGGTGTTGCAGGTCTGAGGAGTCTGCGGCGATCAGGCTGCGCCCATGGGGGCGCGGGCGCAGCCTGATCACATAGTGTTCGAAGTCCCCGCGAGGTAGGTGAGCAGAGTCCGCACGCCGTAGCCCGTCCCGCCGGTGGGCACGTAAGGGTTGGTGCCTTCCTCTTTATCCAGAAACGCCGTCGGTGCAATGTCGAGGTGGGCCCACGGCCGCCCATCGACAAACTCCCGCATGAAGATGGCCCCTTTTTGGGCCCCCCCAAACCGGGATCCCGAGTTGCGGAGATCAGCGATGGGGCTGCGCATGTTGTCCAGGAATTCTTCATACAGTGGTAGTTCCCAGAGCCGCTCTCCAGCCTGCTGCGCCGCGGCCAGGAGACGCTGGATCAGGGGTGGGTCGTTGCCCATGACCGCGGCGGCCAGGTAGCCGAAGGCCACCAGGGCCGAGCCGGTGAGCGTGGCGAGATCGATGATCTCGTCGGGGCGTTGCTGCGCCGCGTAGGCCAGAGCGTCCGCCAAAATGACGCGGCCTTCGGCATCGGTATTGTTGATCTCGACCGTCTTCCCATTCATCGCGCGTACGATGTCCCCGGGTTTCACGGCGTGGCCACTAGGGAGGTTCTCCACGGCTGCCACAACACCCAGGACCCGCACCGGCGCCCCCAGGGCAGGCAGGGCCTGGAGCGTCGCCAGCACCGCGGCACCGCCGGCCATGTCCGACTTCATCCACTCGAGATCCTGCGTTTTGAGGTTGATGCCCCCGCTGTCGTAGCACACGCCTTTGCCGACCAGGGCGATGGTCTGGCGGGCCTTGGCAGGAGAATACTCCACGACGATCAGCCGCGGCGGTTGGTCACTCCCCAGGCCGATGGCGAGCAAGGCCTCCATGCCGAGTGCCTTCATCGCGTTGACGTCCAAGACGGAGCACTTCAGCCCCACCTTGCGCGCGGTTTCGGTCGCGATCTCCGCGAGCCGCACCGGTGGAAGATGATTGGGGGGCTCGTTGACGAGGTCGCGGGCAAACACAGTGGCGTCGGCAAACAGCCGGCCACGACTCACTCCCGCCTCCATCAGTTTTTGCTGCGCGGGGTCGGCGGCTAACAGGGTGACGTGGGCCACGTGCCCGACCTCATCGCGTTTGTAGCGGAGGAACCGGTACGCGCCGAGGATGGCCCCCTCCACGCGGGCCTGCGTCGCCTCCTCTGGGCCAAGACTCGGAATCAGGGCAGGCGCGATTCCAACGCGAGCGGCGTGCACCCGCGCCGCCTGTCGGACGACGGTCGCCGCAGCCCGGCGCACGTGGTCGAGCGACAGCGAGCTCTTGGAGCCCAAGCCGACCGCGATGATCTTGCGGGCGGGAATGCGTCCGTGCGTGTGGACGACGAGCGTGCTCCCTAATTTACCGTCGAACTTTTCCTCCGCCAGCACAGTGGAAAGCAGGCCCCCCAGCGCCTTGTCGACGCGGGCGGCCGCCCCGTCGAGCGCCGGACTGTCGGCGGCGATGCCCACGCCCAGCGCATCGCACGCCAAGGCTTCGGGGGCGTCTAGCGAAACGGCAAACTCCACGGCTACACTCTCCTCAGTGGGAAAGCTGGGGTGGGCAATCGGAACATTGTGCTGCATCGGCGATCGACCGATGCCGCGCCTTGGACGTCAGGCCCCCCGCGTCATGTCCTTTTGAAGTTGTTCTCCAACTCCGATCTGTATGGCGCGATCGTAGGCGAGTTTCATCGTGGCCACGTCTTCGGCTGCAATGCCCTGTGATTCGAACAGGGTGATCTGCTCCGCCGACGTGCGGCCCGCGGCCTCGGCCACGACAATTGAGCCCAGCTCGACGATCCGATCCCACGAGCCCCGCCCCCCCTGGACGGCCGCAATGAGATCTCCGGATTCCTGTTGGGCCTGCTCTAGATCGTCGACGACGATGCGGTCGCTGCGCGCCACGGCCTCGCCGTCGAGTTCGCGCCGGGTGGCGGCATTCGATCCAATCGCGTTGATGTGCACGCCCGGTGCCACCCACTCCCCGAGCAGGACCGGATCTTTGGCCGTCGTCGCTGTCACAATGATATCGACCGCATCGACCGCGTCGCGGGCGCTGTCGACGGCCACGACCTCCCCGCCCAGCTCCTCCACCATCTCGTCCGCGAAAGCCTCCCGGTGCGCGGCCGTCCGACTGTAGCATTTCACCAAGGCGATCGGCCGGACCCGGCTAATGGCAATCACTTGAGTGCGCGCTTGCTTTCCAGTGCCGAGCACGCCGAGTGCTCCAGCATCCGCCCGCGCGAGATACTTAGTGGCCACCGCGCTTGCCGCGCCCGTCCGCAATTGGCCTAACAGATCGACCTCCATCATCGCCAGCAGTTCGCCGGTGTCGACGCTGTAGAGCATTCCGAGGAAGCGCGCCCCGCCGCTCGTGCTCGTGTACGCCTTCAACCCCATGGCACCCAGTGGTGGAAGGGCCGCCGACATCACGTGCAGGACCGTTCCGGTCGTGGTGGTCGACCGCTGGCGGGGGCGGTTGACGCCCTTGTGCTGTCCGAGATGGCGGAAGGCGTCTTCGACGGCGCGGATGACGTCGTCCATCTTCAAAACGCGCGCCACGTCGGCTTCGCGGAGCAGCAGGGGCATGGCCACACAATTCTCGGCGCGGCGAAGTGCTCCTCTCAGCACCCAGGGACTGGTCCTCGAACGCGCAACAGTCTAGACAAGGAATGCGACGCATGAGGATCGATGAGAGCTGGTATCGAAAGCCCCCGGGTGTCCCGGAACACACGTCCGCGGGCGGGGTCGTGGTACGTCCTGGCGACGCCCAGCTCTTTGTCGCCCTGATCCGTGAGGGGGGTCAACCAGGATACGTGCTCCCCAAAGGCCACGTCGAGCCGGGCGAGTCCCTCGACGAGGCGGCGGCGCGCGAAGTCTCCGAGGAGGCGGGGTTGGCCGGGTTGACCACGCTCGGCGAGATTGCGGTGCGAGAGCGCCTCAATCTCAAGAAGACCTCTTGGAAGCGGACGCATTACTTCCTGTATGTCGCAGGCCCGGGGAGCAGTGTGCAGGGGCTGGCCGAGTGGTTCTCCCTCGACGCCCTGCCACCGATGTTTTGGCCCGAGCAGCGCGAGTTGCTGGAGGCGTGCCGATCCCAGATTGCTGTCCTGGTCGCCCAGTCCCTCCAGGCAGGCCGCGATCCGCGCAAGGAGGCTACACAGCGTCAGTTCGGACAACGTGCTCGCGCCTATGCCCACAGTGCCAGCCATCGGCACGACACGGATCTTGATCTGTTAGTGGAACACCTGAAGCCGACTTCGTCCGACTGTCTACTTGACGTTGCGACCGGAACCGGATTTACGGCCGTTGCCTTCGGCCCGCTTGTGCGTTCCGTCGTCGGGGTGGACCTGACGTGGGAGATGCTGCAAGAAGCCGAGGCCCTCCGCTCCGGTCGCGACCGCATCAGGTGGGCCGTCGCTGATGCGGACGCGTTACCGTTTGCGGATGCGACGTTCACTGCGGTGACCTGCCGGCGCGCCGCACACCACTTCGTCCACCTGGAGCACGCGATTCGAGAAATGCTGCGCGTGCTGGCCGTCGGCGGCCGGATCGGCCTGGTGGATCAGGTGCTCCCGGACGACGAACCGGGCGGAACGCTGATGGAATCGATGGAGATCTTGAGAGATCCCAGTCATGTGCGGGCGCTTCCCGCCAGCCGCTGGCAGGCGCTATTGGCGAGGGCGGGAGTCGCGCTCTCACTCATGCAGACTGTGGAACGGCGTCTGGCCGTCTCGGAGTGGCTGGAGCTGGCGGGCACCGATCTCGCCCGCCGCGACGCGATCGAGGCGGCGCTTCGGCGTGCGTCCCCGCAGGCTCGGGAGCAGATCGGATACGCGGCGACGCAGAATCCAACATTCCTGAAGCGATGGGTTATTCTCGTGGGGACGAAATGAGCGAAGCAGGGAGCACAGACCCCCCGCGCCGCTGTCTCGGGGACGCTGAGGTTCTCGCGCTCTCCGTGTTACGTGAGGACCGTGTCCACAAGGTCCTGGCGTGCCTTCAGGGCTGGAGAGGGGATGTCGGCGTAGGCCTTCCACGCGTCCCAGATCCGGTCGCGTAGCGCAGGCGCAATGTCCAAGTGGAGCGCGGGCTCCGTCCAGGGGGCGACGTTAACTTCTAGCGCCAGCTGGTCACAGAAGTCTAAGCAAGCCTCGAGGTAGGCGATGGCCCTCGCGCCATCGACGGGGCCCGCCGAAAACTTCTGCCCCGCCCGATCCTCGAAGGCGGCGATAAGCACCCTGGTCATCCCGGCGAGCGCGGCCAAGGCGCGGACCGTGGCCCAACGCGCTTGGATATTGTGAGCGGCCTGTGCTGCCGACCAGGACGCGCTCTGGGTGACCCACCGTTCCACCGCTGCGAGGCAGCGTTGCGCGGCACGCGCCACGGCGATATCGCCGTCGTCCCGGACGCGCATCAGGATGGCCACGACACCATCCCTCACTTTGCCGTGCTGCGCCGGCGTCGCGATGCGCGGCATCACCACCGTATCTGCAATCAACCCGTCGACGACCAATTCGATGGTCCCCCGGCTGGCGTACCGGTCGCTACGGGTAACCGTCTGGGCGATCAACTTCGTGCGGAGAGCCGGGGCCAGAGTGTGAATTGCTTCCAGCACAATGCGCAGTGGCACGTATGCTAATACAGCCCACACCAGCAGGGCGAAGAACCAGCGCTGCAGGCCTGCGCCTGAGGCGGCCATCGTCGCTAGCGTCACGATGTAACCGACGACGCAGATCACCCCCAGCGCCCGGGCAGTCGTCTGTCGGGACACCACGGTGGTCAGCGTGCTGAGGAGACGGCGGAAGGTCATCTAATCGGCCGATTCTTGGCAGTGGTAGGTTTGGCATCGTCCCTCGCGTCTCCTTGAAGGGAGCATGTTCGTGAATGTGTTGTGACACATCCGGTGTACCTACCAAGGAGATGCAGAGGTGGTGGGGTGCTGGGATTCTCGTGGCGGCAGGGCTCTCTTTCCTGCCGATTGGCTCTTTCGTCCTCGATCCTGCGACCAGTCAGGTGGAATTCTTCGTGCCCGATAATCGCGGTGGGTTTACCGGGGTCGCCCGCACCGTCCAGACGACGGCCGCTATCCGGGAACGAGAGGGCACGTTTACAGCGGATGTAGACGCCCATATCGACGCGCGCAGCATAACTACCGGGTCGGGGTTGCGAGACGCCCAGATGCACCGCGACTTTCTGGTGAGTGACCAGTACCCTGTGATGGCGTTCCAGGGCACCGCGGTCCCGACCGGCTCGCTCGCGGCCCTCTCGTTTCCGGCGCGCGTGACCGGCCAGCTGACGATCAAGGGAATGACCCACGACGTGGAGTTTCCCGTGCGCGTCATCGCCCTTCAAGACAACTACCTGGTAAACGGAAAGTTCACCCTGCGCATGACAGATTTCGGGATTCCGATTCCGCGGTTCTTCATCTTCGCGGCCTCTGACCCCGTCGTGGTGACAATGCGGCTGCGGTTTACCAGCTCTCCGTAACACCTGCCGGTCACTCCCGGTTTCCCTGTTCGCACGTGGGCCGGAAGGCAGTCGCCTCGCCCCGTCGAACCCTGGGAAACGAATCCCGCCGACTGCAAATCTGAGCGAGACCCTCAAGCGGGCCGGAGGTGGCGTGGGTGGGCGCACTGGACTACGCGCGGCAGCACCGCGCGCGATTTGTGGACGAACTCAAGGCGTTGCTGCGCATTCCGAGCATCAGCACCCTGCCCGACCACCGCAACGACATCCTCCAGGCGGCCGACTGGCTCCTCGCCCATCTGCGCGAACTGGGCATGACCGCCGAACTCATCCCTCTTAACGGCGGCCACCCGATGGTCTATGCGCAGTGGATGCAGGCCCCGAATCGGCCCACGGTCCTCTTCTACGGGCACTATGACGTGCAGCCGGTCGACCCGTTGGCAGAGTGGACCTCCCCACCATTCGAGCCCACCCAGCGCGGCGAAGACCTCTTCGCCCGCGGCGCGCGCGACGATAAAGGACAGATTTTCGCCATCCTCAAGGCCCTCGAGGCGTACCTGAAAGACGCGGGCCGGCTACCCCTCAACGTCAAGGTGCTGATCGAAGGAGAAGAGGAGATCGGCAGTCCCGGAATTTCCCGCTGGATGGACCGGCATGCGCGCAAACTCGCCTGCAATATGGCGTGGGTGTCTGACGGGCCTATGTACGCCCGCGACCAGCCGAGCATCCTCACCGGCCTGCGCGGGTTGCTCTACACCGAAGTGGAAGTCCGCGGGCCTGCGCACGACCTGCACTCGGGAATCTATGGCGGTGCCGTTCCCAATCCGGTCAATGCGGTCGCCACGATCATCGCGGGGCTCAAGGACCGCCGGGGTCGCGTGACGGTCCCGCGGTTCTACGCATCGGTCAGGGATCCGTCTCCTGAGGAAAAAGCCTCGTGGGAACGCCTGCCGTTCCGCGAGGAGGAGTTCATGCGCGAGACCGGCAGCACCGCCGCACCGGGCGAGGAGGGTTTTAGCATCCTCGAGCGCCGGTGGTCCCGGCCTACCCTTGATGCGCATGGGATTGCTGGGGGATGGACGGGGGAGGGGTCGAAAACCGTGATCCCCGCCAAGGTCGTTGCCAAAATTAGCATGCGGCTGGTCCCCGACCAGAGGGCGAAGACCGTGCTCCGGGCGTTTGAGAAGAAGGTCAAGCAGCTGGCCCCGCCCGGAATCGAAGTGGAGGTCCGGGAATTGGCTGGGGGCGACCCCGTCCTCGTGATGCCGACGGTGGCGCCGATTCAAGCGGCGGCACGGGTCGCCCGGGCGGTCTGGGGCGCCGATCCTGTGTACGTCCGGGAAGGAGGCAGTATCCCGCCCGTCACCAAGTTCGACCGGTTGTTGAAGGTTCCCACGGTGCTGTTTGGCTTCGGCCTGCCCGATGACAACACGCACGGGCCGAATGAAAAGTTTCACCTCCCCAACTTCCACCGAGGCATCGAGACGGTTATCCAGTGGGTGGAACAGGTCGCCGGCTGAACCCAGCGCGCGATCGCTTGGAGCTGAGGGCAGGGAGGCCATCGCGATGCCGTCGATCCACCAGACGCAACTCGAGATGGTGCAGCTTGTGCTGCCCGGGCACGCAAACGTGCGAGGGACCCTCTACGGCGGGCGGATGATGGATTGGATCACCACGGCGGCGACGATGGCGGCAATGCGCCTTGCCCGCGGGCCGGTTGTCTTAGGAGCCATGGACGACCTAGACTTTCTCAGTCCTGTCCGCGTAGGGGACATGGTTACGCTCCGGGCGCAGGTCGAGTACGTCGGCCGCGCTTCGTTAGAGGTCGGCGTCGATGTGGACGCTGAGAACCCCCGGCAAGAAGGCCAGCGCCGGGCGACCTCCGCGCACGTGGCGATGGTCGCCGTTGACGATACGGGCCGGTCCCGGCCCGTCGGCGTCCATATCACCCCGGCCGACCGCGCCGAGGAGATCCTGGTTGACGCGGCGCAGAAGAGGAAGGCCGAGCGTGCCAAACGCTTGGCCGACCGTCCCTCAGGGCCCGCCGAGGAGGAGGAGACGGCAGGACTGACCCACACCTTGGAAATGTCGCGCCTGGTCTCTCCCGACGATGCCGTCCTCGGGACACTGATGTTCGCCGGCCGGTTGATGATGCACCTGGATGAAGTGGCTTCGTTGCTTGCCCTTCGCTTCTGCCGATGTCCCATCGTGACGGCGTCGATCGACGCGCTAGCGTTCTTCGCGCCCATCCGCGTAGGGGAAATCGTGGCCTACCAGGCGGGCCTGAACTCCGTGGGACGGACGTCGATGGAGATCGGAGTGAGGGTACTCGCCGAGAACCCTCTCACAGGCGTCCGCCGCCATACGGTCACCGCCTTCCTCACGATGGTGCACGTAGATGCGCAAGGGCGGCCCCAGCCCGTCCCGCCATACCACCCCACCACGGAAGCGGAACGACGCCGCTGGGAAGCCGCGGGGCGTCGGCGGGAGCTGCGGGTACTCCGGCATTCGCGCCTGCGTGGGGAAGAGTCCCCGTGACGGGCCGGGGTGTACCTCCGGTCGGCACCCGGGCCCCGCACGGCGGATGACGCAGTCGCTGGTCGACCTCCTGCTGCATCTCGACCGCCACCTCGATTTGCTCTTCGCGCAGGTAGGCATATGGACTTACGCGGTGGTCTTCGTGATCGTATTCGCCGAGACCGGGTTGGTTGTGACCCCCTTTCTTCCAGGCGACTCATTGCTGTTCGCGACGGGTGCCCTAGCTGCCCGCGGCCTCATTGCCCCGATCTTCCTGGGGGCGCTCCTGTCGGCAGCAGCCATCGCGGGCGACACCGTGAACTACTGGATCGGACAGGCGGCCGGCCCGTGGGTGTTTCGCCGAGAGCGTTCGCGCTTCTTCAAACGCGAGTATTTGGATCGGACCCAGCGATTCTTTGAGCAGTATGGGAGTCTGACCATCGTGCTCGCCCGCTTTGTGCCAATCGTGCGGACCTTCGCGCCGTTTGTGGCCGGGGTCGGGCGCATGGTCTACGGGCGGTTTCTGCTCTACAATGTGCTCGGTGGCATCGTCTGGGTGACTGTGTTCGTGGCACTGGGGTATTACTTCGGTAATCTTCCCGCCGTGCGCGAACACTTCACCCTCGCGATCGGTGTCGTGATTGTTCTGTCCGGCGTGCCGCTTCTCGTGGAGCTGTGGCGCCACCGGCGACGGTAATCAGCGCGCGAGATATTTGGCGGAAAGCAGGGGTGGCGCACGCCGTTGCGAATGTGTTGGAGGGTGCGGCGCTCACGGTGATAACGGCCCGTCGCGCCGGAACGCGGGAAAGACCCGAAGGAGGTGGGGATGGACACCATCGGGCACCACTATATCGCCGAAGCATCCGGGTGTACGTCCGGTGTCATCGGGAAGATCGAGGCGGTGGAGCGGATCCTGGTCCGCGCCGCGGAAATTGCAGGTGTCCATGTGTGGTCCACTTCATTTCACCGGTTCAACCCCAGCGGGGTGTCAGGTGTCATCGTCATCTCCGAGTCCCACATGTCCGTGCACACGTGGCCCGAAGTCGGCTACGCGGCGCTGGACATTTTCACTTGCGGCGATTCTGCTAAGCCCCAGAAGGCGCTGCAGTGGGCGCTGAGAGAGTTCGGGGCCACTAATGTCCACATCACTGAGGTCACGCGCGGCTTGGAGGAAGGCGACAAGGTCTTCTTCCACAGCATTGTGACGTGGGAGGAAGAACTGTTACGCCGCGCCGTGAACGGACAAAAGGCCCCCGGTCGTCGTCCCGCGCCGCGGCGTGCCGCGGAGGTCGGGACGGGACGGCGTCGCCTGCCCGCTCCCCCCGAAGCCTAGGGCGCGCGCGACTCCCCGCGCCTGTGCGTCCTTTCAGCTCTGCCCAGAGCGTGTCGGGGCCATAGCCTCAACTCACGCGTATGCCGGCCAATCCTACCGAAGTCGAGCGGGCGCTCAAAGCGTCGGTCGCAGGCGAAGTTCGCTTCGACCCGACCTCCCGAGCGCTCTACAGCACTGACGCCAGCATCTACCAGATTCTCCCGCTGGGCGTCGTCATTCCCCGCGATGACAACGATATCGCCGCCACCCTGCGAATTGCCGCGGATGCGGGGACTCCGATCTTGCCCCGCGGAGCGGGGACCAGCCTGGCAGGGCAAGCCATCGGGCGGGCAATCATCGTGGATTGTTCCAAGTACATGTCCCGGATCGTGGAACTCGACGCGGCCCGCCCGCAGGCCCGGGTCCAGCCGGGGGTGGTGCAAGACGATCTCAATCAGGCCGCCCGGTCCCACGGACTTCGGCTGGGCCCAGACACGGCGACCAGCAACCGGGCGACCCTGGGGGGGATGATCGGCAACAACTCCTGTGGGGCGCGCTCCATCGTGTATGGGAAGATGATGGACCACGTGCAGGAACTGCGGGTGATGCTCATCGACGGGACCGAGTTGCACCTGCGCCGGCCCGGTCCCGGGCGACCTCCCGCGGGCGCATCAGGCCGGGAGGATGTGATCCGCCGGAGTGTGGCGGCGATCGTGGAGCGCAATCGCGAGGAAATCGAGCGGCGATTTCCTCGCTTGCTGCGTCGCGTCAGCGGCTACAACCTCGATGCGCTGGTCCGCGACCCTGCTGACTTGATCAACCTGCTCGTAGGGTCCGAAGGCACGCTGGGCATCGTGACGGAGGCCACCGTCGCGCTCGTCCCCCAGCCGGCCAGCACCGTGCTCGCGGTCGTCCACTTTGCCGACCTTTTTGCGGCGTTGGATGCCGTGCCGCTGATCTTGTCCTTCACTCCGTCGGCGGTCGAGTTGCTCGACCGCATGTTGCTGGAGATGACCCGCGCCCAGCTCGAATACGCCCGGCGCCTGACCTTTGTGCAGGGCGATCCGGACGCCCTGCTGCTCGTGGAGTTCTCCGGGGCGACGCCCTCCGAGCTGGCCGATCGCCTCGCAGCGATGGAGCGGGCGCTGCGTGCGGCAGGCGTCGACGGGGCGGTTGTGCGCGCGACGTCGGGGGCGGACCAAGACAACATTTGGCGGGTGCGCAAGGCCGGGCAAGGACTCCTGCAAGGGGTGAAGGGGGACGCCAAGCCGATCGCTTTTGTGGAAGACACGGCCGTCTCCCCCCAGCGCTTGGCAGCGTACATGCGGCGGTTCAAGGCCCTGCTGGACACCCAGGGGGTGCGGGCGGCTTTCTACGCGCATGCGAGTGTAGGGTGTCTCCACGTCCGGCCGTTGATTGATCTCAAGCGCCAGCCCGACATCGAGAAGATGAAAGCCATCGCCGAGGCCGTGGGCGAGTTAGTCATCGAGTTTGAGGGCACCATGAGCGGCGAGCACGGCGACGGCTTGGTCCGGTCGTGGTTCGTGGAGCGCTTCTTCGGCTCTCAAGTGTATAGTGCGTTTCAGCAGATCAAGACGCTGTTCGATCCGCCCGGTCTGATGAACCCCGGCAAGATTGTCAACGGTCCGCCGATGGATCAATCGCTGCGGTACGGGTCGCAATATCGCACCCAGCCCATTGCGACGGTCTTCGACTGGTCCAAAGACGGTGGCTTCGGACGGTCGGTGGAGTTGTGCAGCGGGCTCGGCGCGTGCCGCAAGACCTCTGAAGGGACGATGTGCCCGTCGTACATGGTGACGCGCGAAGAGGAGCACTCCACTCGAGGGCGCGCGAATCTCTTGCGTGCCATGTTGTCTGGGGTCCTCCCCAGGCAAGAGGTGACGGGCACGCGCTTGTACGAGGCGCTGGACCTGTGCCTGGAGTGCAAAGGGTGCAAGGCGGAGTGCCCGGCCAACGTCGACATGGCTAAACTGAAGTATGAATTCTTGGCCCAGTACTACCGGGCCCATGGAGTTCCTCTGCGAGCCTGGTTATTTGGACACTACCGCATGCTGAACGACTGGGGATCCCGGGCGGCGCCGTTCTCCACGGCACTCGCCCAATCCCGCCCGGCCCGCTGGGTGCTGGATCGGCTGGTGGGTATCGACCGCCGACGTCCGCTGCCGCCTTTCGCGCGTCCGAATTTTCTGCGGTGGTGGAACGCGCACCGGCAGGCGCGCGCACGTTTGAGCTCCCCATACGCCCGTGCAGGCTCCCGCGGCCCGGTTGCCCTCTTTGCCGACACGTTCATGATCTACAACTACCCGCAGGTCGGTCGCGCGGCAGTGGAAGTATTGGAGCACCTGGGCTATGACGTCGAACTGGCCCCGCCGGTCTGCTGCGGGCGGACGCTGATTAGCAAAGGACTCCTTCCCCAAGCGCAAGCGGCAGCGCGCCGGAACGTGGACGCGTTACTGCCCATCGCCTCTCGAGGCGTGCCCATCGTGGGGTGCGAACCGAGCTGCCTGCTCACGTTTCGCGACGAGGTGCCGGACCTGGTCCCGGGTGATCCTGCACAGACCCTGGCGCGCGGCGTCTTCCTGATCGAAGAGTTTCTCGCGAGCGAACACCGCCGCGCGCCGCTACCGCTTGCCGGTGGGGGTGGTCGTCACGTCCTGGTCCACGGTCACTGTCACGAGAAGGCGCTAGCGGGGGTGGCGCCCCTGCAGCAGGTTCTGACCGCCGCAGGGTACACCGTGGAGATGGTCGATGCCGGCTGCTGCGGGATGGCCGGGTCATTTGGGTTTGAGAAGGAGCACTACGAGATTTCGATGGCCATCGGGGAGCGTCGACTCTTACCCGCCGTCAGGCGGGTGGCTCCCGACGCGGTCGTGGCCGCGACGGGTGTGTCGTGCCGACAACAGATCGCGCATGGCAGCGGGCGGCGCGCCCTGCATCTCGTGGAACTGCTCCAGCCTGCGGCGCCCTACGTGGGGAAGCACGCCGCGACGGTGAGCTGACGTTGCCCGACGGGCTCGACGCACCCCCCCAGCACGCCGGGTCGATGGCGGGGCAGGAGCCTGTGCGGGTATCGCCGCGTGCGGGCGATGTTAACCTGCCGTTGTTGGTGTCCGCCTCGGCAGTTCATTTTCTCAATGACTTTTACATTGCGTTCTTGTCCCCATTGCTTCCCTTGGTCGTCGCAAATTTCCACCTCTCCCTCGCGCTGGCCGGTCTGCTCGCGACTATCCTGAACACCTCGGCGGCGATGCTGCAACCGGGATTTGGGGCGTTGGCTGACCATTTCCGACGCAGGGTGTTCGTCAGGGTGGGACCGGTTCTGGCGGTCACGGGGATGGGACTCATGGGGCTGGCCCCGTCATATGGTGTGCTCATCATGCTGCTTGCCCTAGCTGGGTCGGGGACCGCGGCGTTTCATCCTCAGGGGGCGTCGACTGCCGGGGAGGCCAGCGGACGTCGAAAGGGCGCGGGCCTCTCGCTGTTTGTCGCAGGAGGAGAGCTCGGCTACGCCCTGGGGCCGTTGGTCATCGCGGCGATTGTGACTTGGCGCGGACTCGATGCCACCTGGATGGCCGCCTTGCCTGGGGTCATCGCCTGCGTGCTGCTCTGGCCGGCTTTTCCCCCGGCTGGTGCGCTCCCGTCACGGTCTGGGACCACGAGCTTGCGCGGAGACTTGGGCGCAGCTTTTCATCCGCTGCTCGTTCTATGGCTCGTCGTGTTCCTGCGGAGCGTGATCATCACCTCGTACCACACGTTCCTTCCCCTCCTGGTCACGCAGCGGGGCGGGGCGCTCGTGGCGGGCGGGCTGGCCGTGTTTCTCTTCGGCGGGATCGGCGCAATTGGCGGGATTTGCGGGGGGATGCTCTCGGAGCGCATCGGTCGGAAGCGTGTGCTGGTGCTGTCGTTCATCATCACCGCGCCGCTGCTCGTCGCGTTCGTGCGAAGCCCGACGCCGTGGTCGTACGTCTTCCTCGCCCTGGGTGGAATCGTCGTCTACCTGTCGGCTGCGGTGACGATCGTCATGGCGCAGGAGCTGCTCCCTCATCGGGTCGGGGTCGCGAGCAGCATCGTGATGGGCGTCGCGTGGGGGACGGCAGGGCTCACCCTGACCGGGGTGGGTGCGCTGGCCGATAGAGTCGGGCTGGGGAATGCCCTGATGCTGGTGTTGTTGCTCTTCGTTCCAGCGCTCATCGCGGCGCGAGCGCTTCCGCAATCACTGGATGCCGCCGTTGAACACTCCGGCTAATGTCTGCGAGCGTAAAGTAAGGCGAGGGACGTCTGCGTCGGGTGCTAGGCCTCGGGCTCGAATAGCTCGATGACATTTCCGTCCGGATCCGCCAGTTGGGCGAGACGCCCGGCCTCCACGGTGCGAGGGGGGATGAGGACTTTCGCTCCCCGTCTCTTCGCGTCGTTGAAGACGACTTCGAGATCCGCCACCTGAAATGTGATCTGGGTCGTCCCTGTCCCGGCGGCCTGCCCGCGGGGTTTGACCGCAAGGGTCACGCCTTCAGTGCGGAACTCAGCCGACTTGTCCGACTTGGTGATCACAGGGAGTCCAAGCACGTAGGAGTAGAAATTGACCGCCTTCTTCATGTCCGACACCAGCATGGAAACCTGCGTTAACTGGTCAAGCATCGCGACGTCCGGCTCACCTCCGCGTCGAACCAGATTCCTTCTTCACTCCACACGCACCCGTCCGCGTTATCGGTGGCTGCCAAAATAGGTCCCTACGACGATCGATTCGCCTAGTGCATACGTACCCGCAGTGCGAGTGTTTCCACCCCTCCCTCGTGCCTCCTGCGACAAGCCCTGGAGGGATGTGGCCGAGGGATCGCACGTGAGCCAAAGGGGCGGTTCGGCAACCGGGAGCCTCCAGTCCGCAGAACAAACCTGGACCATCAGTCGGTGACGACCCGCTGCACCAACGACAGCAACAGAATGGCGATCCACGGCGAGAAATCCAGCCCGGCGATTGGCGGGATAATGCGGCGGATGGGGTCGAGGATGGGC
The DNA here is from genome assembly GCA_001917855.1 of Armatimonadetes bacterium 13_1_40CM_64_14. GTDB lineage: Bacteria > Sysuimicrobiota > Sysuimicrobiia > Sysuimicrobiales > Kaftiobacteriaceae > 13-1-40CM-64-14. Next base: position 45,708 of record MNEU01000005.1, read on the forward strand.
GCAGTGACCCGGTAGACGAACCGCACGGCTGGGTGAGATAAGTCGACGCCGGGGATCCAGCTCAAGACGACGCGCGCGATAAGGAGCACGTACAAGACTTGAAACACTACCCGTACTGCCGCAAGGGGATTCACGACGCTCTCGTTAATCTGGCCGTCCGCCCGAACTTCTATTCGACTCGCGCGTTAGCGAGTTCCTGTGTAAAGAAAAGACCCGGTCGGGGTAAATCCCGACCGGGTCTTGTGCGTCGGCAGTGCTCTGGTTTACAGCGGGACGACGTTCGCAGCCTGCGGACCCTTTTTCCCATCGACCACGTCAAACTGGACCTGCTGGCCTTCCTGCAGGGAGCGAAACCCGTCCTGCTGGATAGCGCTGTAGTGGACGAACACGTCCTTGCCACCCTCCACAGAGATGAAGCCGTAGCCCTTCTCCGCGTTGAACCACTTAACCGTGCCAGTAACCATTGCGGCCTTGCTCCTTTCGTGCATTGTACAGGCTAGCGTCACATCCGTGCCGTAGCTGCCTCGCCGAGCGTAGCACTTGGGGGGGCCTGGTGTCAACATGCGGGCAAAGATCAGAGCAATCCGTGAAAAATAAACGGTCACGACCGCGGAGTGTGTTGAGGCGAGCAATAACCCGATTCATCTTTAGGGTGTGTCTACCGTCATCCTGCGCTGACTCACCCCGGAGATTAGGCAATCTGTGGCGCGCGGTCGACGCGTCGTACGTCCCACGCGTCGTAAGGGCCAAGACGACATTTTTCCACTGGAGAACCAGGGAGAACATTTTTCCTTTGCGATTAGGACAAGGCCGACACTGTCCCTTGACTTGCGAGAAGCTGCATGATATACACTGAAGAAAATTGCATACGTGCTCTTATCAAGAGTGGGTGAGGGACGGGCCCGATGATCCCCGGCAGCCTGTGCGGCACGCCGTCACGCCCGTGCGTGATGTGACCGATGTGTCGTCGCAAGGTGCCAACTCCTACGGAACCAATTCCGAGAGATAAGAGGGACCGGTACCCCTCCAATAGGAATTGGGAGGGGATTTTTTGTTGGTTATGGTAACCGTCCGCGTCCCGGCTACAATTGCGAATCTCGGACCAGCCTTCGACACAGTAGGCGTCGCGGTGACCGTCTACAACACGGTGCATCTCACCCTGGCAGCCTCAGCACATGTGCAGGTGCAGGGATATGGTCAGGGGAGCGTGCCAGAGGATTCATCCAACCTGGTCTATCGTGCGGCGGCGGAAGTTACTACCCGGGCGGGACGCACGAGTGCCTTTGCGCTGCGGTGTCATAACGACATTCCGCCCGGCCGTGGACTGGGAAGCAGCGCCGCGGCCGTGGTCGGCGGCGCGGTCGCGGCCAACGAGGTTCTCGGTCGCCCGCTCAACCAGGAGGACCTGTTGGATTTGACCTGGCAGATGGAAGGACACGCGGATAACGCTGCCCCGGCGCTGCTGGGGGGTGTGGTCCTGGCCGATGTGAGCGATGGCGCCGTACGGTGGACGCGGATCGTGCCGACCTGGGATGTTGCGCTGGTCGTCGCCGTGCCGGAATTCTGCGTCGCCACCGACCGCGCGCGGGCGGCGCTGCCGCTTCGCGTGCCCTTGACCGATGCGGTGACCAACATCAGCCACACCGCGTGGCTGGTGACGGCGATGTTGACAGGACGCCCCGACCTTTTGACCACCGCGATGGATGACCGACTGCATCAGCCGTATCGCCGGAGCTTGGTGCCGGGGATGGAGGAGGTGTTCGCTGCCGCCCGCGCGGCCGGCGCGTATGGGGCCGCGTTGTGCGGGAGCGGACCGTCGGTGCTGGCCGTAGTTCCGGCCGCGAAAGCCGACCGCGTCGGCCAGTCCATGGTGGCAACGTTTGCGGGGCACGGACACGCGGCGAGCTACATCCGCGTCAACATCGACGAGCACGGGGCGACGCTTATCCCCTGAAGCGATCCCCCTTCCGGAGGACGCGCGGGGAATGAAAGAGTGACGTGATCAATGTGAGGCCGGATAATGTTCGAAGCCAGATTCCCATCGGGGGAGACCATGCCTGAACAGCAATTGCGGTGTCGGGAGTGTAGCGCCATGTACGCGGCGGGGCCGCGCTATGTATGTGAACAGTGCTTTGGGCCCCTTGAGGTTGTCTACGACTATGCCGCGCTCGCCCGCCAGCCGCTGCGGCAGATAATCGAGACGAGCGTGCCGTCCATGTGGCGGTATGAGCCTCTGCTGCCCGTGCGCCGGGTGCCCGAGATCGATCTGGAGCCTGGCTATACCCCGTTACTGCCTGCGGGCCGGCTAGGGCGGACGTTGGGGCTGCGTCGCTTGTTTATCAAGAACGATAGCGTCAATCCCACGTGGTCGTTTAAAGATCGGGTCGTCGGCGTGGCGATGTCTGCGGCCCGTTCGTTCGGCTACGACGTCGTCGCCTGTGCCTCGACTGGGAACCTCGCTAACGCGGTGGCCGCGCACGCCGGTCGGGCGGGCATGCGGGCCTGTGTCTTTATTCCCAAGGGGCTGGAACGGGGAAAGGTCCTGGCGACGGCTGCGTACGGGGCCACTTTAGTGGAAGTAGACGGAACCTACGACGAGGTTAACCGGCTGTGCGCGGAGATCGCCGAAGAGCACCGCTGGGCATTCGTCAACGTCAACCTGCGGCCCTACTATTCAGAAGGTGGGAAGACGCTCGGGTTCGAGGTCGCTGAACAGCTCGGCTGGCGGGCGCCCGATCACGTCGTGGTGCCTATCGCGTCGGGCAGTCTCCTCGTCAAGATCCACAAGGGTCTGACCGAGCTGCAAGCTGTCGGGCTGCTCGAGAGTGTGCCAACGCACGTCCATGGCGCCCAGCCGGCCGGGTGCGCGCCGGTGGCGACGGCGTTTGCTGAAGGGACTTCAGATATTCGGCCCGTCATCCCCAACACGCTCGCACGCTCGCTGGCCATTGGTACCCCTGCAGATGGCCGGTACGTGCTCCGCGTGGCTCGGCAAACGGGGGGCGCGATCGTGGCCGTGACGGATGACGAGATGGTCGCCAGCATCCAACTCCTTGCGGAGACGGAAGGGGTCTTTACGGAGACGGCCGGGGGTGTCACCATCGCGGCGTTGCGCGCATTGGCCGCCCGCGGAGCCTTCGGGGAGGACGACATCGTCGTCGCCTACATCACGGGGCAGGGGTTCAAGACCCTCGAGGCCGTCGCGGATGCGACGCGTCCTCCGATTGCCATCCGGGCGACGCTGAAGGACTTCGAGCGCAATGTCCTCGAGTTGGTAGCCTGAGGCCAGGCGGGGGACGGGGAGGATCGGAATGCCGACCGTGCGAATTCCGGCGCCGCTGCGAAAGCTGACCGGAGATCAACGCGTGGTGCAGGCCAGCGGGGCCACGCTCGCGGATTTGGTGACAGATCTGGAGCGGCGTTTCCCAGGGATTAAAGGACGCATCATGAGTGCAGATGGCCAGGTCCACAGTTTTGTGAACATCTTCGTCGACGACCAGGATGTGCGGTTCTTGCAGGGGCTCGCCACCCCGCTGCGGGAGGAAGCGGAAATCGCCATCATCCCCGCGATGGCGGGCGGGATGGATCCAGTCCGGCCCCGGAGGTGAAGTGCTGAGGCTGCTGCTGCCCGAACACGCTGCGTGAAATTTTCACGCGTGCATGCCAGCCCCTTGTCGGTCTTCGGTCGCCGAGGAATACCTCCAGCTGTTGGTAGACCATCATCAACGTCTCACCGCCCCGCGAGGCGGCAGCTCCTTTCTGCGCACACTTACGCGCTGGGTGTAAGGTGATCCACCGGGCCGGGAGTCCCCGCCTGGATAGGCTGCGGCTTCTCCGTATGGCGAAACGCGGCCAAGGGGAGCCCACCATCATGGGTGTACCGCGTCTGGGAGGGAGGAGCTAGAGGCAAGACCGGTAAGTCCACCAGGGGCGCTGATGACCGTGCGACGCAGGGTGATCCGTGTGGCGGTTGTGGTGGCGGTCATTGTGCTTGCCGCCTGGTGGTTGCTGCGTCCAGCTCGGGGCAGGGTTTCGGTGTACTTTGTGCGTGCCGAGGGCGCCCGCAGCACTTTGCAGGACGTTCCGCGCACGGTCGGGGAGCGGGGAGCGGAGGCCGTGTTGGCCGCAGCGATCCGCGAGTTGCTCGCGGGCCCCTCTGCGCAGGAACGAACTTCCGGCCTGACGACGGCGATTCCCGCAGGGACCAAGTTACGCAGTCTGCGTATCGACAAAGCGATTGTGCTGCTCGATCTCAGCAGCGAGATCGAGTCGGGAGGCGGGAGCGCGATCATGCTGGCCCGGTTTTGGCAGCTCGTCTACACCGCAACCCAATTTCCTCAGGCGCCCCAGGTACGGATCCTCATAGACGGCGTGGCCAAGTCGGCCCTGGGGGGAGAAGGGGTGTTGATCGACCGGCCGGTGAGTCGGCCAGCCGCTCTCCCCGAGTTCTAGCCGAGAGGGGGTTGTTGGTTGGTAACGGTCGACACAGCGCAGGAAAAGAAAAGTTTTGTCAGGAAGTTCTCTTAGGAAGTCCTGTGGGGGAGTTGTCGAGTCCGTCGTGCCCAGTGAAGTTTTCGCCGAAGACATCGAGGCCCTGCTCGAACGCCTAGATGGCGTCAGCTCCGCCCGCGTCGTGGCCAACGACGCGGGCGAGATCGCGTCCATTTACGTGACGGCCGCCACCACAAGCGAGGAGCCGGTGGTGCGGCGGATGATTGCCTCCGCCCTCATGTCCCGCTATTCTCTCGCCGTCGACGGGTGGCGCATTCGCATCGCTCGCTTGCAGACCGAGGCTCCCGTGCGCACATGGCGTCCCCGGCGCGTGGATGAATCGCTGTCGGGGACGGCCGTCCAGGCGCTAGTGGAACTGGAACCGGTGCACGCGGAGGGCGGGACCCTGGTCGGTCGCGCCCGATCCTTGCCTGACCGCACCAACCGTCTGCGCGGCTTGGTCTTGGCCACGCTCGACGCTCTGAAGTCTGTCTTGAATGCCGAAGAACGCCGGGGCGCACTGGAGTCGATCGCCATGCAGCCGCTTGCGGGGCGCGACACAGTGGTGGTCGCCGTTTCCATCGGGTCACCGACGGGCGCCAAACTGTGTGTAGGATCGGCGGTGGTCGAAGGGAGCGAAGCCGACGCAGTCATCGCGGCAACGCTCGATGCTGTAGGAAAGCGCGGCGTGAAACCGCAACAACGGGGGTGGGGAATGAAGGATCGTCGTGATGAGCTGGAATCGATGCGGGCACACTACCGACGCCTTCGGGAGCCCCAGCGACAAATGCCGGAGCTCGCGCCCGAAGACGACGGAGCCAATAGCGGGGCCGACGACGCAGTACCCGACCAGGCGCAAATTCGACCTGAGCGGCCGGGCGGTGCCGCCATGGCAAGCGGGGCACGGCCTGATGCGGAGGCGCGGACCGATCAGCCAGCCGCGCGGTCTGCGCAGCGCAGTTCTATGGAAGACGAGTACCTGCGCAGCCTCGTCTCCACGAGCACGCCCGTGCACATCCGGTGCCGCGACGGGTACGAGATCCCCGAGGCGGTTATCAAGGATGTCGGGACGTACTCGGTCCTGGTAGAAAGCGACACCGGCCGGGAGCTCGTCTTTAAGCACGGCATCCTCTCGATCCGTCCGCTGCGGGCTGTGAACCACCTGAGATCCTAACCCCCGGCCCGGCGGCTACACCACGAGGGAACACGGAAAGCGGGAGCTGGAGCGTCCGTATCCGTGTTCCCTCGCGGGTTAGGGCTGACGCGTCCGATCCATAGCAACTGCAGGGTCAGCTGGTCTGTGACTCCAGCGCACGGTGTACCACCCCCTATTTTGCGGGTCTCTCGCGGGCATAGCGGTGACATCATCGAGCCACGCTTCGTGCGTCCCCGCCTTGATCGCCGCGCCGGCGACCTAGGGCACGACACTGGGGGATTTACCCGTCGAAAGCGGGGGGGCCTTCGTTGTGAGCGAGATGTCGCGGGCTCAGGACGCACGGTCGATGAAGAGGAGGGTCCCCCCAAAGCGCGGAATGTCTACCGAGGTTTCCCATCGTGGGCGAGTCAGCGAACACTCGCAGCAAAGCAACCGCGAGGCCTGAGGGATCGCAGCAGCACTCGTCTGCCATTCCGCTGCGTCTGGACTATGTCTCGGCCGACGACGGAAAGTTCCGGGAGTGGCTCCGGCGATACCGCGAGGAGGTCGCCGGCGAGCCGCCCACGGATGAGTGGCTGGACGCATACCTCAAACACATCTTCACCGAGCAGAGCAAGAACCGACATATCTGGTGGGCCGTGTCGGAGGACCGCAAGGTGGGTTTCGTCGTCGCCGTACTGACTCCGCAGTCCACCGATCGGCAGCGCATGCAGGGGATGGTGGCCGAGTTTTTCGTGTACCCCGAGTTCCGTCGCGAGGGATACGGACAGAGGATGGCCGAGACAGTGATCGCGTTTCTGCATTCCCGGGGATGCCATGACGTGCACACTTCCGTTCCCGCCGGCAACGTTCGGGCGGTCCGGTTCTGGCAGGCCTGCAGTTTCCAGATCTCCCGCTACCTGCTAGTCCACCGGCCAGGCGTGAAGCCCGACGACGAAGACGAGGAAGACGAAGAAGAACTCTAGTCTCGCACACGGCGAGCTGGCGACCGTGTCGTCCGTGTCGCGCGTTGCAGGCGTGTCTGTGTGCGTGGTCCGGCCTCGACGACCCCCTCTACTGTCCTCGGCGCTCACCGCGGGGAAATCGCGTAACGCGTGATGCGCACCTACCGTGAGTTCGGCTTGTATACAATGGATGCATACCGAGGCGCGCGCAGGCTTTGGGGAGTCGACCGAGGCGAACGTCATGGCTACCGGCAAACGCGACCGCGATCCTGATCACCAGGCGAAAAACGCTCATCCGCCGAAAGGGGCGCAGGCTCCGAAGGCCGTGTCTACCCCCGACCGCATCGAAATTCGCAACGTCTACACCCCCGCTGACGCACCGGTGGACTACTCAGGAGACGTGGGATTTCCGGGTCAGTACCCGTTTACCCGCGGGATCTATCCCACGATGTATCGAGGGCGGTTATGGACGATGCGGCAATACGCTGGCTATGGCGCGGCGGAGGAGTCCAACCGGCGGTTCCGCTACCTGCTGAGCCAAGGCCAGACCGGTTTGTCCGTCGCCTTCGACCTGCCGACGCAGATGGGGTACGATTCCGACCATCCGATGGCGGAGGCCGAAATCGGGAAGGTGGGAGTGGCCATCGACACCCTCGCCGACATGGAGGCGCTGTTCGATGGCCTGCCGTTGGCCCAGGTGACGACCTCCATGACCATCAACGCCACGGCGTCGATCCTGCTGGCCATGTATATCGCCACGGCGGAGCGGCAGGGAGTGCCGCCTGCTGCGCTGGATGGCACGACGCAGAACGACATCCTCAAAGAGTACATCGCGCGGGGGACGTACATCTTCCCTCCCACGCCGTCGCTGCGCCTCGTGACCGACATGTTTGCGTACTGCGCCGAGCACCTCCCGAAGTGGATCCCGATTTCCATCAGCGGATACCACATCCGCGAAGCAGGCGCAACCGCCGTGCAAGAAGTCGCGTTCACGTTGGCCAACGGGATCGCGTATCTGCAGGCCGCCGCGAACGCGGGGCTGGATGTCGATCGCATCGCCCCCCGAGTGTCGTTTTTCTTCGCGGCCCAGATGAACGTGCTGGAGGAGGTCGCCAAATTCCGGGCGGCCCGCCGGCTGTGGGCGCGCATTACCCGAGAACGCTTTCACGCCCAGGACCCCAAGGCGTGGGTGCTGCGGTTTCACACGCAGACGGCCGGCGCCGCGCTGACCGCCCAGCAACCCGACAACAACGTCGTCCGGGTGACCCTTCAGGCGCTGGCAGCGGTCTTGGGGGGGACACAGTCGTTGCACACCAACGCCAAAGACGAGGCCCTTGCGCTGCCGACTGATGCCTCGGCCCTGCTGGCGCTGCGTACGCAGCAGATCCTGGCATATGAGACCGGGGTCGCCGATACCGTCGACCCCCTGGCGGGATCGTACTACGTCGAGGCGCTGACGCAGCAGATCGAACAACAATCAGACGCGCTGATCCGGCAGATCGGGGATGCGGGGGGGATGGTGCGGGCGCTAGAGGCGGGGATCATTCAGCGGCACATTGCCGAATCCGCCTACCGCGAGGCGACCCGGATCGAAACCGGTGAACAGATTGTCGTGGGAGTGAACCAGTTCCAAGGAGACGCGGCGGTTCCTCCGCCCCTCTTGCGGATGCCCTCCGACATCGTGCCGCGGCAGAAGGCGCGGCTCGCCCGCGTGCGGAGCGAGCGCAGCGGGGACGAGGTGCAGCGAGCGCTGATGCGGTTACGTCGGGCGGCCGGCGGGTCGGAGAACCTGATGCCCCACATCCTCGAGGCGGTAAAGGCCTATGCGACCCTTGGCGAGATCTGCGACACCCTGCGCGCCGTCTTTGGTGTGCACAAACCCGCTGCGGTAGTGTGATCCGTGCACGCGCTGGTCTCTGAGGCATTGGCCGGGTCGGCGCAGGCGGTCGCACGGCTCATCTCTCTGGTGGAAGCCGGGGATCCCGACGGAGCGGTCGTGCTGCGCGAGTTGCACCCTCGGACAGGCCGGGCGTATGTCATCGGGGTGACGGGCCCGCCAGGGGCGGGGAAGAGCACGCTGGTGGACGCCTCCACCGGGGTGTTGCGCAAGCAAGGGAGGACGGTCGCCGTCGTCGCCGTTGATCCGACCAGCCCCTTCACGGGCGGCGCGCTCCTGGGCGACCGCATCCGGATGCAAGATCACGCCACCGATCCCGGTGTGTTCATCCGGAGTATGGCCACGCGCGGCAGCCTGGGCGGGTTGGCCCCTGCAACCGCAGATGCGGTCCGCATTCTTGACGCAACAGGCTACGAATGCATTTTCATCGAGACGGTCGGCACCGGCCAGGCAGAGGTGGATGTGGTGAGCGTGGCCGATACCGTCGCCATCGTGCTCGTGCCGGGGATGGGCGACACCGTGCAGACTATGAAGGCGGGCATCATGGAGATCGGTGAGGTTTTCGTTGTGAACAAGGCTGATCAGGGCGATCCCGACCGCACCGCGGCAGAGATCCGGATGATGCTGCAGCTGAATCCGCACCCCACGGGGTGGACAGTGCCGGTCGTCAAAACAGTCGCAACGTCGGGGCAGGGGATCGAGGAGGCGCTGGCGGCGATCGACGCCCACCACCGGTACTTGTCTGCCGATGGGTCATTAGAGCGCCGACGCAAGGCACGCCGGCGCGAGGAGATCCTTCGGATCGTGGAGGCCCGGACGCGGATGCGTGCGCGGGAGCTGGCCCACCGCAGCGGACGTCTGGAACAACTGGCCGATCGTGTCCATGCCGGAGAGATTGATCCCTACGCCGCGGCGGAGGAGCTCCTCAAGCAGGCATGATCTGTGACCACCTCGGAATCGCGGTGCGTGATCTCGCCGAGGCGGCCCGCCTGTACACGAGCGCCTTCGGCTTGCAGGTGACGGAACGGTATACCCTCCCAGGGGAGGGGGTCCGGATTGCCTTCCTGCCGTCCGGAGCGATTGATCTTGAACTCCTCGAACCGATCGATGACGGCGGAAGTGTAGCAAAGTTTCTGGCCACCCGAGGCCCCGGGCTCCACCACATCGCCTTTCGAGTTCCCGACATCGAGGCAGCCCTCGTGCGGGCGACCGCCGCCGGCTGCACCATCGTCGCTCCCGGTCCCCACCCGGGGGCCCGCGGGCACCTCATCGCCTTCCTGCATCCCGCCACTAGCGGTGGGGTCCTCATCGAATTCGTGCAACGCTGACCTACTAGGCGCTTGCGCGAGGGCCGAGCCGTCCGGTATAATCGCACAGCCACCAGGACGTAGATCCCTTTTTTCCTCTGTCCCTTCTGTACCGCCCGTCGCATGGGTCGTGCTGTCCTGCGCCATCGTTCGGTCGACCCCTGACGTGTCGGTGATGAAACGGAGCGAAATTGTGACAACCATCGCTATCCACTCTCCTCTCAGGCCGAGCAGCAACGGTGGGATCAGTGCGCTCATCGTGAGCATGGGTCTCGTGGTCGTTTTAGGGGCTGCCATCTGTCACGTCAGCACCGCCACACACACTCTGGCAGGCGCGGGCGTGACCCCACGGCCGTCGGCTAACCTCTCCGAATATCGGTTCGTGACCCTGGGGCAGCGGCTACCCCTGGGCCTCCGCGCCTCCCCGACTCTCTCCACCCCGCGGGGTTTGCGGCGAGTCTTTCAGCCCCGTCGGATAGTGCTGATAGAGCGGCTATATCGCGTCACCGCTGTCGACGGTGTCAGCGTGCGTCAGACGCTGATCGGAGAACGGTCCATGCGCACACCTCTAGATCAGCTCGCTCACCTGGGGACGTGGGTCCAGACGGCCTCCCGCGGACTGTTTGCAGGGTACGAGTATCTGGACATGGTGGCCACTGCCTACGCTCCGCATTGCTGCCAGGGCGTGGGGGAGATTACGGCGACCGGGACGAAGGCGGGTCCCGGCGTGGTGGCCGTGGACCCGGCGGTGATCCCGCTCGGCAGCCATGTGTACGTCGAGGGGTACGGTCACGCGATTGCGGGTGATATCGGCGGGGCGATCAAGGGCCGCCGGATTGATCTGGGGTTCCCCACAAAGGACGCCGCGCTGCAGTACGGGGTCCAGCGCGTTAGAGTTTATCTCCTCACGCCTAATTAGCCGCTCACACGGGGCGCTCAGGTCCCGGGCGGGACCGTCGAGCCGAGATCCTGTTAGGATGATGATGATGCCATCTGACGGAGTTGACGCTGTCGTCACGCCGGGCGGCACCGCCCGTGTTCTGCGGACGTTGGGGGTGCGCCCGCGTAAACGTTGGGGGCAACATTTCCTTGTCGATGCGCACGCTTTGACGCAGATTCTGTCCGCTGCAGATCTGTCGATGCATGACACCGTCTTGGAAGTCGGCGCCGGATTGGGGACGCTGACTACTGCTCTGGCCCCGCGCGTGCGGCGTGTGATTGCCGTGGAGGTGGACGAGACCTTGGTGCCGTCCTTGCGGTCCGCGGTCGCCCCGTGGGGCAACGTGCAGGTCATCTGTGCTGACATCATGACACTGGATCGCACCGCGCTGTTTGCGGGGGACGACAGTCCTCGGAAGGTCGTAGCCAACCTGCCTTACAACCTAGCCTCGGCTCTGATCGTCGCGTTGCTGGAGCAACCGTTGGGGCTCCGACGGCTCGTGGTGACCGTCCAGCGCGAGGTGGCCTCCCGTATGGCGGCGCGTCCCGCGACGTCTGAGTACGGGGTCTTGTCGATCGCTGTGCAGTATCGCGCCGATGTGTCGGTTGTGGAGTATCTGCCGGCGTCAGCGTTTTTCCCTGCTCCTGAGGTGGAGTCGGCGGTGGTGCGGTTGGATGTGCGGGCGCAGCCAGCCTGTGTGGTCCACGACGAAACTCTGTTCTTCCGGGTCGTGCGCGCGGCCTTCAGTCAGCGTCGGAAGACGATCCGTAACGCCCTGGCTGGCGGGGTCCCGATGCCTGCGGCTGACGCGGCGGAGGCCTGCCAGCGCGCGGGGATCGCGCCGATGCGGCGCGGGGAGACGCTCGACCTGGCAGAATTTGCCGCTCTCACAGAAACGGTGGCCCCGATGCTGTCCGGTCCAAAGGAAGGCCCGCAGGGCCGCGGAAGGCGTCGCGCGCGACCATGACTGAAGCGTGGCAGCCTCCCTATTCCGCCAGTGCCCGGGTGATGACGCGTTCGCTCATCCGGGAAATGCTCAAGCTTACTCGCCGGGCCGGGATCATTTCGTTCGCCGGGGGCCTCCCTGATCCGGCGACCTTTCCTGTCGGCGAACTTAAGACCATCACCGCGCGACTGCTGGACCAGGAGGCCCACTTGGTTCTACAGTATGGCCCCACCGAGGGGGACGCCCGCCTTCGGGATGCGCTGGCGCAGTGGATGGCGAAGGACGGCATTAAGATCCCTCCCCAGCGGGTGCTCATCACGTTGGGTTCACAGCAGGGGCTGGATCTCGTCGGGCGCATCTTCCTCGATCCCGGCGATCTGGTGGTTGTTGAACTACCGTCGTACATGGCTGCGCTGCAGGTCTTCCGCGGGTATCGCGCCGAGATGATCGGCGTCCCGCTCGATGAGGACGGCATGCGCACCGACATACTGGAGCGGACGTTAGCGGATCTGGCGCGCAAGGGGAGGCGTCCGAAGTTCCTGTACGTGGTTCCCGATTTTCAGAATCCGTCGGGTCTGACGCTGTCCCACGAGCGCCGGCAGCGGGTGCTCGATATCGCGCGGGAGTACCAGGTGCTGGTCGTCGAGGACAACCCGTATCGGGAGCTCCGGTTTGAGGGGACCGCGCCGCCCCCTTTGGCGGCGTTGGATCGCGACGGCGTGGTGATCTACCTGTCCACGTTCAGCAAAACCCTCTGCCCAGGCCTGCGCATCGCCTGGTTGGCGGCGTCGGATGAGATCATTCGCCAGTGTGTAATCGCGAAGCAGGCGATGGATCTTTGCTGCCCGGCTCTAACGCAGGCCATTGCCGCAGACTTCTGTGCGAGCGGACTCATCTACAGCCGGGTTCCCCAGATCGTTGAGCTGTACCGCCGCAAGCGAGATGTCATCCTCACCGCGCTGGCACGCGAGATGCCGGATGGCGTCACGTGGTCGCATCCTCAGGGCGGGCTGTTTTTGTGGGTGACGCTCCCCCAAGGGATGGATACCGAAACGCTCCTGCCCGCAGCGGTGGAGGAAGAACGTGTGGCCTATGTCCCGGGCGTGGGCTTCCACGCCGACGGTAGCGGCCGCACCACCATGCGGCTAAACTTCTCTTTTCCATCGGAAGCCGATATCGAAGAGGGAATCCGCAGGCTGGCCCGCCTTGTTCGCAAGCACTTGCCGTCAGTGGTCAAGGCCTCGTGACCGGAGTACGGTCGGCTGCCCCGCAGGGGGCGACGCCACGAGTGCCGCCGTAGGCGGCACCGGCCCTGACACCCTTACTGAGTAGAAAGGTTTCAGGTCTGGCGCCACGACGACGGTGATGTCGGCACCGCGACCCGGGGCGTAGGTGACCCTCTGTTGTCCCAACAGGTCAGCGAGGGCCCGCGCCACCTCCGGGCGCCCGCGGCGACTGATGACCGTGGTCGCCGTTGCGGGCTGCGGGGCCGTGTCGATCCGCACGATGCGGAATCCCAGTCGTTCCAGCCGGGTGGCGGTGAGCCGGGCGAGTCCCGGGACCCCGCTGCCGTTGAGGACTTCCACCGCGGCTGACGAGAGCGTGCGGACGTCCATCCCCACAAACAGATCGGCGACCATGCGCTGCATCTGAGCCTCATCCAAGGCGACATACACCGGCCCGGCTTCGCCGGGCAGCGTGGCGGTGTGGACCTCGTCCGCACTCCGGCGCATGACGAACAGGGCTAGCGTGAGAAGGTTGGCGGCGCTGAGGTTTGTTTGCGTGTTCTTCCTGAACGCTTGCACCAGGCGCGGGGCCGACAGCACAGTGGCGGGAGACTTCAGTCTATGGAAGATCGCCCGCAACACCTTTTGCTGCCGCTGTACCCGGCCGAGATCGCCCTCGCTATCGGAGCGGAACCGGATGTATTGTCCAATCTGATCCCCCGAAAACACCTGGCGTCCCTTCTTGAGATTGATGTGCAAGTCCGCCCAGGTGTCGGTATACTGCATGTCCTTCTCGACGTCGATCTCGATCCCGCCCAAGGCATCCACGATGCGGGCAAACGAGGCTGCGCCCAGCTTCACGTAGTAGGGTACCGGCACACCCAGCAGGTTCTCGACTGTCTGGATTGTGAGACGAGGCCCGCCGATCGCATACGCGGTGTTGATCTTTTGGGCGGGGACTCCGGGGATCTGCGCGTACGAGTCGCGCGGGATGGACACCGCGTTAATGCGCCGCTGTCGGGGGTCAAAACTGACCAGCATCAACGTGTCCGACCGGGAGTACGGCAACACCCGCCGGCGTTCGTCCATGGTGGAATCGATACCAATGAGGAGGACGTTGACGCGCCGCTGGAGGCGTAACGGCCAGCCGAACGGACGCAGGGCGGCAGGGGGGGTGAGCGCGCTGGTCGTGCTCGTAAACGCTTTGCCGTGCGTTGTGAAGTACAGAGCAACCCCGACGGCCGCGCCGATCAAAAGCATCGGACAGGCAATCCACGGCCAGCGCGGGGGGACGTCCCAAATGCGCGGCGTCGTGCGCCGCCGAGTCGCCCCAGGCCGTTCAGGGCCGGCTGTTGGGGGTTCGCCTTGCAGGTTCATCGTCTCTGGGTCTAGGGGGATGACTCCCCCAGGCTACCGAAACGGTACCCATCATACGCTTCGTCAAGACATGGGGCAACGTGGGGATCCCCCCCGGCGGATGTGACGTTCGCCCGCAAGGAGTTTGGCCAGCGCGTACCTAACCATAGATATGGATTCCACGTGACGTCGAGAGTCGTATCCCTCATCCCTAGTCCCGCGACCACATCCTCACCATTAGATCGCCCTGCGGAGGTGCACCCGCCATGCCTGTAGAGGTGGGCAAGCCGGTGGAGGGAGGAAAGCCGGTGAAGGAGCTCCGTCTCAACGCCTACGCGAAAGTGAATTTGACCCTGAATGTCTTGGGGGAGCGCCCCGACGGCTATCACGAAATTGAATCCGTGATGCATACCATCGCGCTGCATGATTCGCTCACGCTGCGCGAGGCCGGCGCGGGGGTAGAGGTCATCGCGCATGGCAACGAGGTCCCGAGCGACCATCGCAACCTCGTAGCGCGCGCCGCAGCGCTCCTGCGAGAAACCTTCGGCGTGGAGCGCAATGTCCAGATCGAGCTCACCAAAAGCGTCCCCGTGGCCGCCGGGTTAGGCGGCGGCAGCTCGGACGCGGCCGTGACGTTGCTCGGGCTGGCCCAGATGTGGAAGCTTCGCGTCGACGGTCGGGATCTTCTGGCGCTCGCCGGGAAATTGGGATCGGATATCCCCTTTTTCCTGGAAGGTGGAGCGGCGATTGCCCGCGGGCGGGGGGAACGGCTGACCCTTCTGCCGCCGTTGCCGACGACATGGATGGTTCTGGCCCGGCCCCGCGTGGCTGTCTCGACCGAGTGGGCTTACCGACAGTTCAACCCAATGGTGGTCAGCTCGCGCCCGGACTCCGTTGCGATGGGTACAGCGATCAAGCGGGAAGACGTCCGCGAGGTAGGCCGGCTGCTCGCCAATGTGTTTGAGCCCCTGATCTACTCCGTGCACCCGGGCGTGGCCGACCTGAAGGCGCGTCTGCTGCGAGGGGAATGCTATGGGGCGGGTCTGAGCGGGACAGGCCCCACGGTCTTCGGGCTTATGGCTAATGAAGCAGCTGCGCGCAAAGTCGCCGCCGATCTCCAAGCTCTTCCCGATGTGGATGTGCAGGTGACGCGCACGTTTGCAGAGATGCGGTAAGGGGTCACGGGTCGTCCCGCGCTTGTCCAGTGGAAGTGATCCCTGTCCGTCTTCTAGAGAATCGTCATGCGCCCCGGCGCAGGCGTGCAGGAAATCCAATAGGAGGTGACGTGGCTTGAGTTATCTTGCTGTCATCGTGGCCGCAATTGCGCAATTTTTCCTCGGATTCCTCTGGTACGGTCCTCTCTTTGGCAAGACATGGAGGTCGCTGATGGGGGTGAATCAGCAATCCATGAGCGGCGGGGGGATGGGAAAGACCCTCGTCTGGAGCTTCATTGGCTCCTTGGTGACGGCGGCGGTGCTCCGCAAACTCGCAACCATGGTTGGGACCCATTCGCTGGGTGGTGGGGTCGCGCTCGGAGCCATGGTCTGGCTGGGGTTCATTGCCACGGTCACATTAGCCAGCGTCCTCTACGAAAAACGGTCGGTGAATCTCTACGTCCTCAATAACGGATACCAGCTTGTCTCGCTGGTCGTCATGGGCGCAATCGTGGCGGCGTGGCGCTGACATAGCCCAGCCGTAGGCGCCGTGACACACACCTTCTCTACCCCGGCAGCGTTGCGCTGCCATTGGCTGTAACTTCTTCTCCTAGCGTGGTTGATGCTATCGTACTGGCGGGAGGCGGCCCCGAGCCGGGGCTGCCTCCCGGCGTCCCCAACAAAGGGTTTGTGGCAGTGGCAGGCCACCCCCTGGTGGCGTACGTCGTGGCCGCACTGCAGCGTGCCCGAGGGATCGGCCGGATCGCGGTCGTTGGGCCGCCCGCGCTGCAGACGGTACTGCCCAGCGGACTGCTCCTGGTCGCTGAGGCCGGCGGCATCATGGACAACGTCGTACAAGCCACGCGTGCCCTCGGGAACAGTGGATCGGTTCTTGTCGCCGCATCCGACGTGCCGCTGCTGACCGGCGAGGTCGTAGAGGAGTTCTTGACTGCCTGTGCCCGGCAGCCCTCCGATTTTCACTATGCTGTCGTCCCCAAGGCCGCGATGGATCAGCAGTTTCCCACCGCCCAGAAGACCTACGTGACTCTGACGGACGGAACGTTCTGCGGCGGGAACCTGATGCTGTTCAATCCCCGCGTAGTGGACCGGGTACAGCCGTTTGTGGAGCGCGTGATCGCCGCCCGCAAGAAACCCTGGCTCATGGCGCAGCTGTTCGGCTGGGCAACTGTCATGAAGATGATCTCCCACCAGCTCAGCATCGCTGATCTCGTGACGCGGGTGACGGAGGTCGTCGGAATTAGTGTGCAGCCGGTGATCATTCCGCGACCAGAGGTCGCGCTGGATGTCGACGTGGGCAAACCGGACAACCTGGAGTTAATTCGCCACGCCCTGGAACAGCGAGGTCGGCCCTAAGCCGCCACGCGCTGTGTCTGCCCGGCCGGGAGGTCTGATGCCCGAGCGAACGCATAGCGGCCGTCTCCGCCGCGGCGAGCGGATGGTTGTGATGGCTTACCACCTGCTGAACGCCCCGTACCGGCTGTTCTCGTTGGGCACGTTCGTCGAACTCCTCAGCGCGGCAAAGTCGACGGTGAGCGAAGACCTCAGCTTCGTGCGCCAAGCGTTTGACCGATTTCAGCTGGGGAAGGTGGAAACGTTAGCCGGTGCCGCGGGAGGTGTGCGGTACCTGCCCATCCCGGGGAAGGAGCGCATGCGTAGCCTTGTGGAGGAACTCTGCCAACGGCTGCGCGATCCCACCCGCCTACTGCCCGGAGGGTTTCTCTACACTAGCGACCTTAGCTCCACGCCGCGCTACGCGACTGCACTCGGCGAAGCCCTGGCCGGCCTGTTTGGTGAGAATCGGCCGGACGTGGTTCTCACGGTAGAGGTGAAGGGAATCCCGTTGGCCCTGATGACGGCGCGCGCGTTCGACGTCCCGCTGGTCACGATTCGCCGCGGCGCGCATGTCACTGAGGGGCCGGCGGTGAGTGTCAACTACGTGTCGGGGTCCTCGAAGACCGTCCAATCGATGACGCTGCCGCTACGCGCCGTCATGCCCGGATCCAAGGTCTTGTTTATTGATGACTTCCTCCGAGCGGGCGGCACGGCCCGTGGGGTGCACGACCTGATGCGCGAGTTTCGCGCCGAGGTCATCGGCATTGGCGTCTTTATCGAAACCACGGCACCGCGCCAGAAGATGATCGACCGTTATGTGTCCCTCATCGAGTTTGGAGGCGTCAACGATCGCGGAGAGATTCTCGTCTCTCCGAGCCGCTGGTTATGATCAGCGGAGGGGTTTTATCGCAGGGTCCCCCAGGCAAAGCCGGAACGGCCTCCTCGGCATCGATCGGCGAGGATACGGAAGGGCCTAGCCGGACGGGGCGCTGAGGTTCTGGGACGGCCCTGAACCTTAAGGAAACGCGGGGGCGACGTCTGTGTGGCGACGCTCCCGTCGCGCCCGAGTAGTGGACAAAGGCACGGGGCCTCGGACATAATGAGTGAGTACTCATTCATTATAGAGCGGAGCGCCGATGCCGCGCGTGAGTCCCGCTGCCAAGGTTCGCCTGGAGGATACTCGCCGGTCGCAGATCCTGGCCGCTGCCGCACTGATCTTTGCCCGCAAGGGTTTCGACCGGGCGACGATCGCCGACATTGCCCAGGCGGCCGGGCTGGCTGAAGGCAGTATCTACAACTACTTCCGCAGCAAAGACGAGCTACTCGCCCACCTCCCTCGCCAGCTGGCGCAACCCGTACTCACGACGTTGCTCGACCGCCTCCCCTTGCCGGCGTCCGCGGAGGAGATGGAAGCGTTTCTCCTTCAGCTTGGGACCGCGTTCGTTGCACGCGTGCGGACACACGCGCGGTTGTTTAAAGTCTTCTTTTCGGCCCTCCCACACCTCAGCCCATCCGCACGCGCCACCTATCTGCAACTGGTGCAGATCCACGCCGCTGCCAGGCTCGAGCGCATGTTGCGCGACGGTGTCCGTGCCGGCTACCTCCGTAAAGATCTCAACCCGGCGATCGCCGCCCGGGTGTTTCCGGGGATGCTGTTCATCTTTCTGATGGTCCAAGAAGTGCTGGTCGGGCGACGGATGGTTCCTTACGAGTACGATGTGATCGTCCCGGAAGTGGTCCAGCTGTTTCTCTATGGGTCCGCGTCGCGACCGCGCGCGACCCGACGACCGGCCGGTCTCCGGGCCCAAGGGAGGCACAGACTCACGTGAGAAACTGGCGATCGATGCTGGGGATGGTGCTTCTTGTGGTGGAGTTGATCACTTTTATCGCGCCGGCGTCCGCCCAGGCGCAGCCCACAGCGCTCACGCAAACCCAGGCGTTGACCATAGCGCTGCAGCAAAACCCGCAATTGCGCGTCGCGGCCTTTGAGGTCCTGGTGGCGCGGGCGCAGCTGGCCCAGGCTCGAGCCGGAACAGCAGTCCAGGCGTCGGTCCAGGGGAGCTACACGCGCACGCAGGATGGAGTCGTGACGACGATTCCGGTGTCGCAGCAGCCTACAGGGGGGCCCCCCATAGTGGGGTATCTCATCATCCCCGCCGCCTCATCAAATATCTACGACGCGCGCTTTGTCCTCCAATACCCCTTGTACTCGGGGGGGCGCATCGAGGCACAAGTCGCGATGGCTGAGGCTAACCTGCGGGGTGCGGACGCCACGTTTGAGCGAGTCAAGCAGCAGATCGTCTTCGGCGTGCGGCAGGCGTATTTCTCCTTGTTGCTCGCGCAAGCAGGCTTGCGGGCCGCCGAACATAGCACCGCACAAGCCAACGAGATTCTCCGCGTGGCCAAAGCCCGCGTCGCGACCGGCGTCTCTCCCCGCTTCGACCAGGTGCAGGCGGAAGTGACCGCGGCTACAGCACAGCAGACTCAGGTCCGGGCGCGCAATACTGTCGCGCAAGCAATGCAGGGACTCAACGCGCTTTTGAACATGTCCCTTGAGACCCCACTCATCCTCCCAGACCAGTTCGCAATGATCCCGGTGGCGACGCCGACCGATCGCCTCCTCGCCCGGGCGCTGGAGCTTCGTTCGGAAGTCGTGGAAGTCCGGGCGCGGCAAGCCGCGGCTCAGGCGGCCATCGAGCTGGCCGAAAGCGGGGGCCGCCTGAACTTTGGACTGTCTGGAATGTATGACTACGGGAATTCCGGCCCCTTCGGTCCGGGCGCTGACCTCTCCTCGAAGTGGAGCGTCACGCTGGCCGCGACTCTTACGATGACTGATGGGGGATTAACCCGGGAGCGCGTCACCGAAGCGCGGCAGCGCCTAGAGCAGTTGAAGGCTCTTGAGGTGCAGCAGCGGCAAACCGTCGAACTGGATGTGCGCCAGGCGTCTCTGAACATCCAATCGGCTCGTGAGGAGCTGGTGGGCGCGGGGGCGTTGATGGCGCAGGCGGCGGAAGCGCTGCGCCTGGCAAACGTTCGGTTCGCGGCGGGTGTCGGAACGAATTTGGAAGTCGTCAGCGCTCAGACGGCCTCCTCCCAGGCGGAAGTCGCGAAAGCCCAGGCCGAGTTCAATTACAGCGTGGCGCGCGCGGCGCTCGAGCGCGCGGTGGGGGAAGCGGTCCAGTGATCACGTCAGATTCTCTGATGGCGAACGGGTGAAATGCCTGACGCGAGAAGGACGCGCGGTGCGGGTGACGCCCCCGAGATGCTGCGTCTGGTGGCGAGCTGTGGGTGAGGGGTGAATGCGATGAAAGCGCGGCGCCGTCTGATCATCTTGATCGCGGTGGTAGCGATCGGCGTAGGTGGCTGGGTCCTGTGGCCGCGCAGCACTGGCCCTGCCGGATCCATCCAGGCGTCCGGGACGATCGAGGCGACGCAGGTGGGCGTGGCCCCGAAGATTGCCGGGCGGGTCATCAAGATTGCCGTCCACGAAGGTCAGCAGGTTGAGGCGGGGCAGCTCGTGGCGGAGCTGGACGCTGCAGAGGTCGACGCACAGGCGCGGCAGGCACAAGCAGCAGTGGACGCGGCCCGGACACGTCCCGCCCAGGCCGATGCGTCCGTGACCTTGGCACGGGCCTCGGTGGACGCCCAACTCGTGCAGGCCCGGGCCCAGATCGAATCCGCGCTCGCGATGCTGGAGGCGAACAAAGCAAACGTAGCAGCCGCGGAGGCAAACCTCCAAGCCATCGAAACCAATTTGGCCCGAATAGAATCCGATTTGGCGCGGTTGGAGGCTCTCTACCGCGACGGTGCTGTGTCGGCAGAACAGATGGATGCCGCGCGTGCCGCCGCAAAAGCCACCCGGGCGCAGCGGGATGCGGCCCGCGCGCAGCGAGATGCGGCCCAGATTCAGCTGGGGGCCGCCGGCGCCGGGGTGGCGCAAGCGCGAGCCGCACTGGCGGTCGCGGAGGCCAATCGCCAGACAGTCGGGATTCGCCAACAGGATGCGGTCGCGTCGCGGGCCCAGCTGGCCCAAGCGCAGGCGCTGTTGCAACAGGTCGAAATCCTACGGAGCTACACCGTTCTCAAGGCCCCCATGGCCGGTGTGGTTGTAGCGAAGAATGTGGAGGTCGGAGACCTTGTAGGGGTCGGCGCGCCGGTGGTGACTGTGGCCGATCTCAGCCAAGTCTATTTGCGTGTGTTCGTGTCCGAAAGTGATTTGGCACGTGTGAAACTGGGGCAACCTGTGGACGTGCGGGTGGATGGGTTTTCCGGCCGAACGTTCCGGGGCACGGTGGACCAGATCAACAGCAGTGCCGAGTTCACTCCGCGAAACGTGCAGACCAAGGAAGAGCGGGTCAAACTCATCTTCGGCGTGAAAGTCGCCCTCCCCAATCCCGATGGTGTCCTAAAGCCCGGTCTCCCCGCGGACGCGGTGATTCTCGTCGCGCCCGCGACCTCCCGCTGATGGAGCATCGCGCCAGCATTCCTGCCAACAGCGACCCGGACCGTCTCGCGATCCGCTGCACGGGGGTCACCCGGCGCTTCGGGACTCTGGCCGCCGTGAACGGTTTGGACCTCGACGTCCGCCACGGAGAAGTCTTCGCACTAGTCGGCCCCGATGGGGCCGGAAAAACCACGTTGATCCGGCTGCTTTGCGGCGTGCTCACGCCGGATGCCGGGGAGGCGGTGGTGGCGGGATTCGATGTTGTCGCTGAGCCAGAGCGCGTCAAGACACGGATTGGTTACATGCCCCAGCGCTTCAGCCTTTATGGGGACTTGACGGTGATGGAAAACCTGCAGCTGTATGCCGGTCTCCACGAGGTGCGACCAGGGGAGTTCCGCGAGAGGGCCGAGCAACTACTCGCCGATTTTCGCCTCTCTCCGTTTCAGAGCCGTCTCGCGCAGTACCTGTCTGGCGGAATGAAGCAGAAACTGGCGCTAGTATGCACGCTCATTCACGAACCGGAAGTCCTTCTCCTCGACGAGCCTACGACGGGGGTGGATCCGGTCTCGCGCCAGCAGTTCTGGCGAATCTTGTACGACCTCAATCGGCGAGGGATCACGATCTTCGTGAGCACCCCGTACATGGATGAGGCGGAGCG
>MNEU01000010.1 GCA_001917855.1 Armatimonadetes bacterium 13_1_40CM_64_14
AGATTTCCCCTTGCGGAGCGAACCTGAGAACTACGCCTACCGGCGGTATGTTTCTGTGGCACTTTCCTTGGGGTCGCCCCCCACTGGGTGTTACCCAGCGCCTTGCCCTGTGGTGCCCGGACTTTCCTCCACAAGCTTCCGCTTGCAGCGATCGCCCGGCCTGCTCCCGCACCTATCGTATCATCCTGACTTGGTAGCCGCAAATCGCCGCCTTCCTGGTCAGGCTACGACTCACTGCACCTCATCACCGGCGATGCGGACCCGGATCCGTTCCTCCTGTGGAACGGCCTTCCCCTGTCCCCGCAGCTCCCTGATGCGCTTGATGATCTCGTCCCGGGCCATCTCAAGCGCCTCGGAGCGGGTCGCGCCGTAGCCTTTCACGCCGAAGGCGGGGACGCGCGCGACGTAGAGCTTATCCTCCTTCTCGAGAATGGCGGAGAACTCGTGTGACGATCCGGGGACGGCGAGATCGATCGCGCGATTCGCCAACGCATCGGCGGCCGCATTCTCTCCACGTGGGATCTTGACCACGGCGTGACGGTCAAAGTCCCGCAGCAGCCGGACGACGTCGAGGTACAAGGGTCCGAGATCCGGACTCTTTACTTTATAGTTCCCCTGCAACTGGCTGACTAGGAGCTCGCTATCGGAGCGCACCTCGATAGAGCGGGCCCCCAATGCCTTCGCCTCCTCCAACGCCCGGATGAGCGCCCGGTATTCGGCGACGTTGTTCGTCCCCTTGCCGATGTACTCGTTGATCTCCTTGACAACCTGACCCTGCGCATCCTTGACGACGACGCCGATCGCTGAGGGCCCAGGATTGCCCCGGGAGGCCCCATCCACCATGAGCACCAAGTGCTTACCGGCTCGGGACATAGAGAATGCGGCCGCAATCTTCGCAGGTGTGGACATCATCACTGCCCTCGGCAGCGCCCAGGAGGGCTTCGGGCACGGTCATGTGACAGGCCCCGCAGATGCTGCCGCTCACCGTTGTCACAGCGACACCGCCCTTGCGGTCGCGAAGGCGATCGTACCTCCGGAGCAACTCGGGATCGACCTCGGCCACCAACACCTCTCGCTGCCGACGAGTCGCCTCAAGGTCAGCGGTCAGCGCGCGCTGCCGGCTAGTATAGTCTTCCAGATGCTCATCCAGCGCGCGCTCCTTCCCCTGGCGCTCGGCCTCGAGGGTGCGGACTTGATCGCCAAGGCGTTCGACCTCTTCCATCAACGTCAGCATCTGGTCTTCTAGCCGCTGCCGCTGACGGGTGAGACTCTCCACATCCTCTTGCATGGCGCGAAGCTCTTTAGGGTTTGAGGTGCGGCCGCTATAGAGGTCCTGTTCGACCCTCGTGGCCTTGGCAACCGTGGTCTGCAGTTCGAGTTCGAGATCGCGGAGACGGGTCTGCCGACTATTTACTTCAGCGCGGGAGGCCTCTTCCGCGCTACGCGCTTGAGTCAGTTGCGTTCGAAGAGACGATCCATCGTCCAGGGTCGCCAGGGAGGATTCAAGCCGAACCAGCCGTGAATCGACCTGCTGCAGTTCGTACAGCCGTCCGATGCGGGTCACCTGCAACGGGTTCGGGTTGGGTCAGACGAACCCGTGCCGATCGATGACACGGGCAATCTGCACCCCCCTACGCAACGTAGCGTTACAGATGGTGCGTCCATTCGACCTGAAGCCTTGTGGGGGCGGACCGAAACCAACGAGGTCAACAACGCGCGCCCGTCCACCCTAGGCGGGCTGGGCGGTGTCGGGGTTGCGGACCCGAGGGTACCCTCAAGACGTTTCAGTGGCTCTTTTTCTTTTCAGCCCTCTTGGGCTTTGCCTTCTTCGCTGCCACCTTGGGTGCTGGCTTGGCCGCAGGTTTCACCACGCCCGCGCCCGGACGGGCGGGCACCAGGACCCCGGGCCGCGCCAATCGCGTGGCTTGCACCAGTGTGGGGCGGGCTGACGGCCGGAGCGCCTGTCGCGCCTCAGCTTTGGGGAGTTCGGGGAGCTTGATCTTCTTGGCCTTGGGCTCCCACCATTTCTGGTACTGCTTACCCAATCGCTCGAAGTAGTCAAATAAATCAGGCCACGCCAGCTCACGGCGCATCCCGAATACGATCGGTTCCATCTTCGCCCAGGGGATCGAGTAGAGTTCGAATACTGTGTCTGGCTCGACGGCCCCTCCGTCCACGAGCACGCCGAGGTTATCGCAGAAAACGGCCACCCGCAGAAAGTTGTTGAACCGAATGCTCCCTGGCGGACACTCCAAAATGAACTGCTCGTAGTCCTTAAAGTCGAACTGGAAGATGACGTACTGCATGGCGTCCAGATTCTGGGGGGCGTCTGCAATCTGCATGACGCGGAGCAGCACATCAATGTCCTGCGGCTTCAGCTTTTTCACTCCTCCACCTCGCTGGAATCGATTAGACCGGTCCGGGGTCGATTAGAATGAATTAAGACGACCGGAGTACGAATCCATATTCGTTGTACCTGAAAACCTTCCCTTTGGATAGGCCGTCGGGGCCTATTTGCCCTTTAGATTAGTCGACATGATCGTTACGCACCATGTCCCATAGACATTATTCTATATAGAGCATGGGCTTGGCCCCCTGATTTGGCTCACAGGGCGTTCGAATTTCGTTTGATGAGGAAGGTGAGTAAAGATAATTTCCTGTTCGTGGCCGAGGGATGCCGATGTGTGGAGGGATGCGCGAAACGTCTTGGGGGTGAGCAAAATTGGGGCCCTAAGAGGGGATGGCCGCGCGGCGTGGGCGAGGCAGGGGTCGAACCTGCGGCCTCCCCGGTGTAAGCGGGGTGCTCTACCGTTGAGCTACTCGCCCGACCAGGGTGATTATAGCAGTGGGACTGTGCAGAGGTGGGGCCGGGGGAGGCGAGACGCATGATCCGTCATTTTGCCCACCGATCCCAAGGAGCGAGCGAAGGGGCCTGACCCCTTACGGAGTTATTACTTCGAGTGCCACACTTCTGTTTCTTTTCTGCACATGTGGTCTTGGATTGTCTGCGTGAGACCTGTCGTCGTAACAATCGGGGAAAATGGGCGACCAAGTGACACCTAGTGCAACGTCCGGCAAGAAGATCATCTTGATCATCAACATCATCTACGACGATGCTTGGGGGTAGATCAATCTGCTGGCTCAATGCGTCTCTTCAGGCCACGGGCGCGGTCAAGATCTCGCCGCCGCGGACGTCTACGCGGCGAATGTCCGCCCCAAGTGCGGAGAGCTTCTGTTCCACTTGTTCGTAGCCTCGATCCAGGTTCGCCAGGGTGGCAATCTCGGTGACGCCGCGCGCGGCCAAAGCCCCGATGAGGACGGCCGCCCCGCCGCGGATGTCGACAGCCTCGACCGGTGCGCCAGTCAGGTAGGGGACGCCGCTGATGAGGGCAGAGTCCCCTTCGGCACGGATGTCGGCGCCCATCCGGCGCAGCTCGTCGACGTACCCGAACCTGGACTCAAAGACCGTTTCGCGAATCCGGGAGGCCCCATCCGCCATCGCCAGAACGGCCGCAAAGGGAGGGTGCAGGTCGGTCGCAAATCCAGGATAGGGCGCGGTATCCAACTGCACTCCGCGATGGATGCCCCCCGCCCTCACCCGCACGCCGTCAGTGCCTCGGTCAACCGTTGCCCCGGACTCCTCAAGCTTCGCCAACAGCGCACTAATGTGCTCGGGGATCATCTGCGCCACCAACACATCCCCTCCCGTCGCCGCTGCGGCCAGCAGGTATGTGCCGGCCTCGAGGCGGTCAGGGATGATGGCATAAGATGCGCCGTGCAGCTCGTCGGCGCCTTCGATCGTGATGGCGTTTGTCCCGGCGCCCTTGATGTGGGCTCCCAACAGATTCAGGAAGACTGCGGTGTCGACAACTTCCGGCTCGCGTGCGGCGTTCTCCAGCACCGTCGCGCCAGACGCCCGACTCGCGGCCAACATGAGGTTGATGGTCGTCCCGACGCTGCTGCGCGGCACAAAGAACGTCGTCCCGGCTAAGCGGTCCACTGTGGCCTTCATGTAGCCGTGCTCAATTTCGACGAGCGCGCCGAGCGCGGTGAATCCGCGCAGGTGGAAGTCCACCGGCCGAGAGCCAATGACGCAGCCACCGGGCAGCGGGACCTGTGCCCGATGCAAACGCCCGAGCAGAATCCCCGCGGTGTAAAACGACGCGCGCATCTGGCGGCACAGCTCGTAGGGGGCGACGTGCGTGGTCATCTGCCGCGCATCGATCGTCATGCGCCCGCCCTGCAACTCGATGCGGGCCCCCAGCGCTTCCAAGATCGCCGCGAGCGTGACGACGTCGCGGCACATAGGGACGTTCTCCAACACCGACACCCCGGGCGCGAGACAAGCCGCAGTGATGATCGCCAGCGAACTGTTCTTTCCGCCGGAAATCCGCACCGTGCCCCGCAGCGCCTTCCCGCCCGAAATGACCAGCTTCTCCATGCCGCCGTCCCCGAGTCCCGTCGTGGTTTCGCGGCCCCAGAGTGAGGCCGCCAAATGTTACTTTAGTTTGAGCTCGACGTAGCAGCGCACGAGTTCCTCCAACAGCAGAAGGCGATCAACTTGGCGGATGACAGTGCGCGCATCGCGGTGGCTTGTCACGTAGGTCGGATCACCCGACAAGAGGTAGCCGACAATTTGGTCGACTGGATTGTAGCCCTTTTCACGCAATGCTTGAAAGACGTGCGAAAAGATCTTGTGGATATCCTGCGCGGTGGGAGCGCCGACACGGAAGACGCCGGTTCGCTCGCGTTCGTCCATGGGCCTCACCTCGGCTGCCGCCTCCCTGCCCCAACCGTGCCTGCACCGTGAGTGGCTCCTGACTGCGGCGTCCCGGAAACAGGCACCTCCGTCCCTGCTTGCCGGGGGTAACTTCCGTCACGCCGACGGAAGTTCCTGTGAAGTTCCAGTGAGGATGTTCCCGTCTGCACGACGATGCAGACCCCGGTAATGGGTCATTTTGACCCACTACCCGTCTTTCCTTGACGGTGCCCCACCCGCTGTGTTAGGCTCAACGGTGCCGTCGCTAAGCTCGATCGAACGTTTGCGCCATCGTCGCACCCTTGTGACGCACCCAGACATCCACCTGTAGTTGGAAGTGTGAATCCCCCCGCACCTCCATGGCCTCGGCGATTTCGAGATCGTCCGCGTCTAGCGGCGCTGCGTCGACACCGGAGGGCTCGGCGCACTCCCTCCCCTCTGCCGCTGGAGGCGATTTCACGCCCTGTGAGGTGCTGTATCGAACCGCGCGGATGGCCGGAGGCGAGCGCGTTCGACGGAGCGGGACGATCGGAGGAGTCGTCCGGTCTCTCGTTCCTGCAACGCTTTGCTGCCGTCAGCCTGATTGCCACTGTCGTCTTGGGGATCCTCTTCGGCGAGATTGCCGCACGCATCGCCACTGACTACGCGCTGCGGCGCCAAGCCCACGCCTTTGCCGTGTATGTCTCGGAGTTCGCGGCCCCGCGGCTTGTGCCCAAGGACTTCTTCCTGCCACCGCCGGCCGCGCGGCCCCAGTTTGAATTCACCCTGCGCAGCTTGATTGGAAAGGCCAACATCGTCCACGTCACGGTGTGGAACCGCAACGGCGAGGTCATCTACAGCGACGAGGAGTCGCAAATCGGAAAAGTCCAGCCCATCGCCGGACCTCTGCAGCAGACGCTGAAAGGCGCGCTGACCTGGCGGTTCACCCCGCCTAATAGCGAGCCCGGTGAAGGATACCGGCGGATGGAAGTCTTTGTCCCCGTCGTGGTGGAAGCGGACAGCCGGCCGGTGGCCGTGTACCACGTCGTCTCGGACCTCGCGGACCTTGAGCCGACGCTGATTCGGCTGACCTGGACCATGCGCGCCAGTGTCGTGGGCGGTGTGCTCCTGCTGTACCTGGCGCTGTACACCATTGTCCGCCAAGCGTCGCGGAACCTCGAGCACCAGCAGACCGCCTTGCGCCAGGCGTTCATGGGCATTGTGCGGTCCTTGGCCAACGCCATGGATCTCCGCGACATGCCGACCGGGCACCACTCCTCCCGCGTCGCGGAGCACTCCGAGGCCATCGCGCGCGACATGGAGCTCGATGATGAGCTCGTAGGCGAGCTGCAAGTGGCGGCCCTGCTCCACGATGTCGGCAAGATCGGCATCCGCGACGAGATCCTGAAGAAGACCGGAGCGCTCACCCCCGAAGAGTGGGAAGTCATGCGCCGGCACACCATCCTGGGCTATGAAATCTTAGCGCCCGTGCCGATTTCCGACGGCATCAAACTCGCCGTGCGCCACAGCCACGAACGGTGGGACGGGACCGGCTATCCGGATGGGTTGGCGGGCGACGAGATCCCCGTTGCCGCCCGCGTCCTCGCCGTGGCGGACGCGTACGAAGCCATCGTGACCGACCGTCCCTATCGCCGTGCCGTGAGCCCGCTGCGGGCGCTGGAGGAGATTCAGCGGTCCGCTGGCACCCAATTCGATCCGCAGGTCGTCGCCTCATTCTTGCGGATCATGCGCCGACGGATTCTTCGTCCGGTCCGCACAGCACATCGCCGCACGGACCATCGCGACCTAGTGAGGCGGATCGCCGCCCGCACGGGGGCACTTTTCAGTGAGCCCACGCGCAACGGACAGAATGGCCGTACCGCCAAGCCCGTCGAACCGCCCGTGGAAACCCGCGAGTAACGCCTCCAGCGTGTAAGCCCTCTCGGGTCTTGGTAACGGGGCACGACCTTAGTGACCCTCCTGCATCAGAGCCCGACTCGGGTATCCAGCCCCACCGCGACGCCCTTTAGCCTCCCGGGCGAGACCTGCTCGGAGGAACAGGACGGGACAGCCCTAATCGTGGTTCGAGAACACCTCGACGATCCGCGGGTCGAAGTGGGTCTCGGCGTTCTCCCGGATGTAGGCGAGCGCCCGATCCGTTGTCCACGCTGGTCGGTAGGGCCGTGCGGAGGTGAGCGCATCGTAGACGTCAGGGACGGCAAAGATCCGCGCGGCGAGGGGAATCTGCTCGCCCCGTAACCCGCGCGGGTACCCCGTCCCGTCCCATTTCTCGTGGTGGCAGTACGGGATGTCCAGCGCACCACGTAGGTGGCCGATGGGCGCAAGCAGCTCGTATGCGTAGGTGGGATGCCGTCGCATCACCTGCCACTCCTCATCCGACAGGGGACCTGGCTTGAGCAAGATAGCATCGGGGATGCCCATTTTGCCGATGTCGTGGAGCAGCGCCCCGCGGCGGATGTGAACCAGATCGGTCTCGGGGATCCCCATGGTGCGAGCCAGCCGGAGGGTCAGATCAGTCACCCGCTGGCTGTGGCCCTCGGTCTCCCGGTCGCGTAGATCGAGCGCCCGCGACCAGCCCTCGATCGTGGCGTCGTACGCCATCACCAGATCGGTGTTGAGCCGTTCCAGGTTGTCAAACAAGTTGGCGTTGTCAATCGCGATCGCCGCCTGCCCCGCCAGCGCTTCCAAGAAGGCCAGCCAGTCGGGGGTCGGGGACACGCCGGTGCGGTGGAGCACCTCCAGGACACCTTTAACCTGGCCTTTGGAGAGCAGGGGCACGGCAACGTAGCTGACAAATCCTTCAGCGGCAAGCTGGGGGGCGTACGTGACCTTTCCCGGCTCGCCGGCGAGGTTTCTGACGGTGACGATCTGCCGTTCCAGGGCGGCGCGGCCGGCGTGCCCTTCTCCCAGACGCAGGGTCGCCGTTTGAAGGACCTTACTCCGAAAGCCCCGATTGATCGCAAACCCGAGCGTTTGAGTGTGCGGGTCAAACAGAAACACGTTCGCGGCATCCGCCTTCAAGTGGGTGGTGACCTGATCGAGGATGACGTTCAGAGTGACGCGCAGGTCCAAACTTCCGGTGATGGCCATGTCAATCTGCCGCAGGGCGTGGAGTTGCCGGAGCCGTCGCTCGGCGTCCTCGAACAGGCGGGCGTTCTGAAGGGCCGCGGCGGCTTGATTCGAGAGCGCTCGGAGGAACGCAATGCGGGCCGGGGTGAAGAAATCCGCCTGGTCGCTGTAGAGGACGAGGACGCCGAACGGATTGTCGCGGCTGACGAGCGGGAATGCCGCGAGCTGCTTGAACCCCAGTTCGAGCAGAGTCTCCCTCCGGACCACGCCGGGGTCGGTCGCAACATCCTGGATCACCACGGCATCACTGGAGCGCACGGAACGCCCACTCGTCACCTGGCCTTCTGGAGAATCACCCCACTGCCCAATGATGGTCGCCGGGTACGGGTGTTCGGGGGGCCACTGCCCCAACAGCCGGATGGCCCCGTCCGGCTCGACCCGGCCGATCCAGGCCAGCCGGGCTCCAAATTCTCTGACCGACCTCTCCACGGTGTCGCGCGCTAACTCGTCCACGTTGAGGCTTTGGGCCAGCTTTTGGGCGGTGCTGTAGAGGGCTGTCAGTGTCTCGAGCTGATGGGCGATTTGCTCCTCCGCGTGTTTATGGGCCGTGATGTCACGGGCAATACTGACGACCCCCGCAATTTCGCCGGTGCCATTGCGTAACGGGATCTTGTTCACCAAATGCCACAGCGCGTTGCCCGACCGGTCGACTGTGCGGGACTCCTGGTTCAGCATCGACTGCTTCGTCTTCAAGACCACTTGGTCGTCGGCGATGTATTGGGCGGCGAGATCCGAAGGATAGACGTCGCGGACCGTTTTGCCCGTAAGATCGTCGGGCGCGTTCTGCCCCAGAAATTCCGCGTAAGCTCGGTTAACGAGTAGAAAGCGACTGTCCCGATCTTTGACGCTGATGAAGTCAGGCAGCGTGTCGATCATTGTGCGCAAAAGGCTACGCTCCCGAGTGAGTTCATCCTCGGTCTGCCGCTTCTTGTCGCGCAAACGCTTGGCCTCCAGCGCTTGGCTGGCGGCCGCTCCCAACCGGGTGAGGCGGTCCTTCAGGAGGTAGTCGTCCGCTCCCTCCTGAAGAGCACGGACCGCCACATCTTCTCCAATGCTGCCGGAGACGATAATGAACGGGATGTCGAGGCCTCGTCCTCTCACTATCTGCAAGGCCCGCACGCCCGTGAATTGCGGCATGTTGAAATCGGCGAGGATGAGGTCGGGGGGTGGAGTGAGGTGGGCGGCAAAATCCCGTTCATTGTCGACCCGGTGCCAATCAAACGAGAATCCCCCCCGCCGGAGCTCGGCGATCATCAGCTCGGCATCCGCTGCCCGGTCTTCGAGAACCAGCACCTGCAAACGATCCATCAGGATCCTAGGCGGCCGGCGGCTGATTCAGCAGGATCCAGTACAATCCTAACTGCCGGACGGCCTCCGTGAACTGGGCGAAGTCCACGGGCTTCACAATGTAGCTATTCACACCTAACTGATAACTCTCCACGATGTCCCGCTCCTCGCGTGAGGAGGTGAGCACGACCACGGGGATGGCTCGCGTGCGCTGATCGCCCTTGACCCGCTGCAGCACCTGGAGCCCATCGACTTTGGGGAGCTTCAAATCGAGGAGAATTACCCTGGGCGCATCGTCGACGCGACGGCCCGCGTACGCGCCGGCCCCGAAGAGAAAGTCCAGCGCTTCCGCGCCGTCGCGGACCACTTTGATGTGGTTGGTGATGTTGTTGCGCCTCAAGGCGTGCAGGGTCAGTTCCATGTCATGCGGGCTGTCTTCCACGAGCAGGATCTCGACTGCGCGTTCCACGCTAGCCATGGGCTCCTCCCAGAGTGAAGTAGAATGTCGCGCCCCGGTCGACGGCCGCCTCGGCCCAGACCCGCCCTCCGTGCCTGTTCACGACGCGTTGGACGATGGCCAACCCGACGCCAGTTCCGTCATACTCTTCGGGCCGGTGCAGACGCTGGAAGACCCCAAAGAGCTTGCCAGCGTACTGCATGTCGAACCCCACGCCGTTGTCACGCACATAGTACACGTGCTCGGACTGCGGCCCCGCCGCAGGCTCCGGCATTTTCTCCACCCCGCCCGGCGCCGTGGAGGAGGCGCCCGTGACCGGAGCCAGTTGGTAGCCTACGTCTACCGTGGCTTGGGGCCGGTGCCGGGTGAACTTCAGCGCGTTGGAGAGCAGGTTGACAAAGACCTGCTTGAGCAGCGCTGGATCAGCCTCGCAGTGCGGCAGCTCCGCGATCTCGACGGCCACCGACCGCCCGTTGAGCTCCGGGCGGAGATCGGCCAAGGCCTGACGGGCGATGTCGGCGGGGGACACCCACTGCCGTTTCAGAGGTTGTCGACTCAGTCGCGAAAACGCGAGGAGGTCGTCGACCAGACGCCCCATCTGCACGGCATTCTCGCGGATCATCTGCAAATAGCGCCGGGTGTCATCCGACAGCCCAGGAGCGTGTTCTTCCATAACGATGCGAGAGAATCCGTCGAGCGCGCGCAGGGGCGCCCGCAGGTCGTGGGAGATGGAGTACGCGAATGCCTCCAGTTCCTTGTTGGCGGCCTCTAATTCCGCCAATGCTTTGTGGTAATCCAGCCGCACGGCACTTTGTTCTGCGAGAACGGTAAGGAGCGCCAAGTCGTCGTTAACAAACAAGGAACCCCGCCGGAGGAAAACCACCAGGAGTCCCCAGGCTTGTCCTCGTGCCATCACAGGAATCGCGAGCAGCCCGCCAGCGCCGACCCTTGCTGCAATGTGCTTGATCTCATCTGAACCCGAGTCGGCGATGCGGAGAGCCTCTGGCCGGTGGGCGTGCCATGCCTGGACGAGCGAACCGTCTCGGGGGGCGAAGGCGACCGACTGCAGCACGGGGTGATCAGACGCCTGCATCTCAAACCGCTCCTGTCCTTCGTTCCACCGAGCCGCTCCCGTGAGATAGCCTCCCGTGATCCGGGTGGCGGCGGTGCAGAGGGCGGAAAGTGTTTCCGTGCCATGGGAAGTGAACGGTCGCCCCACCATCCCATTGAGGAAGTCATGGAGTTCCGCCAGTTGCCAGAGTCGGTGGAGGCCCGCTGGCGGGGCGAACCCCAGATAGTAGAAGAGCACGGCCACAGCTGCCAAGACATCAATGGCCATTTGGACGTTTATCACCCGGCTCGGGATGGCTGCAGGCAAACCAGCCAGCAGGACCGCGCCGGCGAGCACGCCGGATCCCGCGGCGACCAAAGTCATGCGTCTGCGAGACACGCCGCCCGAACGGAGGGCCCCGCGCACAAACGCGACTGCGCCGTAGGCCTCAACGGACCCAAAGTAGGCGATCACGATCAGCGTCGCGACCGGAGAAAGCGGCGGAGAGACGGTGAGCAGGATGACCCATGACACCATCAACCCGCCCTGCGCGGCTAAGCGCAGCAGCCGCGGCACAGGGCGGAAGTGCTCCACCAACCGCAGCAACAAGTAGGGCTGGGCAACGACGGCGAGAGAGCCCACGGTCCGGACCCAAGGTGCTAGTGGGCCTGCCACGGGAGCGAACTCGGCGGACAGGATGGAGCAAGCCAGCGAGAGGAACATCAGGGCGATGTCCAGGCGGGCCCGCTGGCGGTCGCGGACGAAATCGAATACCGTCAGGCCCGCAATAACGACCAGGGCGCCCCGGGTGATGAGTTGGAGGAGAACTTCTGCGCTCATGTTGCCCTCACCGCGTGACAGATAGTTCGTTTCACGCGTGTCGTCCCACAGGACCACGCCCCCACTGACGCCGTCGAGGAACAGAGGCGTGGCCGCCACGCGAGGAGGTGGCGTGATGTTGGGCTTTAGATAACTTGTTCACGCTACGAAGAGATTTTAGACGCTCGACATAGGGGCGTCTTTGGGACTAATCAGGACTACACGCAGGAGATTGGACACCCTCTGCTGAGACCAGGCACCACGACGCACGGGATCGCAACCGGCCGATTCCCCTGTCCTCGCGGAGCACACCGCAGGGCTCGTCGCGAGAAAAGGGACCGCCCTCCCATCGGCGTCGCCGTACTCCAGGGGCGCGTGCGGGAGTGCCAGTGAGTTTCTTATGCAGTGTCAAACACCCATGGAGCCCGCGAGGTGGACGAGCGCATCCGCAACTCCGCGTGGCTCGACAAGCATGTGGAAGTGGCCACCTGGGAGGTCGAGAACGCGCCACGCGTTCCGCCGCGCTCGCTCTGCCTCACGCTCGTAGGCCGGGCTGAACTTCACATAGCCGCAAGGAGCATCCGGCCACCCTGAAAATACCGGAAGGGGTTCGTCATACACGGCCAACGGAGTCGGGCGGAGCTCCAAGAGGAAATCTTGCCGAAGGCCTGCATCCGGAATGAGATCGCGGATCATTTCCTCGGTCACGTCAAAGAGTTCGGTCCACACCGGCAGCATCCCATCCGTGACACGGGCCCGTAACCGCTTCGCCGTCCCAGAGGAATCCAGCAGTTTAAGACGGCTCGCTCCATCCGGGCCAGGGAGGCCTGCGTCAACGAACATGTAGCCGACAACATGATGCTCGATCTGTCGGCCCACGGCCGGCAGCAGCGGACCCGCGCCGCTGTGCGCGGTCAGGACGATCCGCTCTGCGTGCGGGAGGCTGCGAAGGCGGTCGACGACCGCTTCGGCATGGCGCTTCCAGAACGGCGGGGAGACGCCCTCGGATCCGAGGGTAGGAACGACAGCATTCGTGCCTCCCGCCTTCAACACGTCGGCGACAGGCTTCCAGGTGAAGGGTCCCACAAGCGGGCTGTGGAGTAGGACGAAGGTCGGCATGGACCTGCCCCGAGCGCTATCCCGGAAACATTAGTTACCCCGGCTGCGAGGAGTCCGCGTCAGGCCTGACAGAGGTGAACGGGGCGTGAGGGCAAGACGCCCCGCAACCTCGACCCGATCGCGGCCTTCTGACTTAGCGCGATACAAAGCTTCGTCGGCCGCTCGCAAGAGCGTTGCCGTGGTCGAGCCGTGTACGGGGAACCCGGCGACGCCGACGGATATTGTGACGTTTCCCAGCGGATGGCCGTGATGCTGAACTTGCAAGCTTCTGGCCTCCTCCCGTAGTTCCTCCGCCCGCCGGACAGTCGTGTCCAGCGGTGCATCCGGGAAGATCAAGACGAACTCCTCGCCCCCATAGCGGCAGGCCACGTCTTCTCTGCGGGACCGGGACACCAGAAATTGCCCCAAGACGCGTAAGAGCGCGTCGCCTGCTGCGTGTCCGAAAGTGTCGTTGAAGATCTTGAAGTGATCGAGATCAAGCATGATCACACCCATCGGTTTTCGCCGTCGTTCGGCTCGACGGAGTTCCCGCTCAAACGTCTCTTCGAGGTAGCGCCGGTTGAAGAGCCTCGTCAGCGGGTCGCGAACAGCCTGAACACGCAACGTCTTCTGTAGCCTCAGGGTCGTCTCGAGCTCTCGGTTGGTCGCTTCCAGCTGACTGATGAGCCTCCGCTGCGCCGCAAACAGTTCCACGTTGTCGAGGGTGATTGCCCCCTCCTCAGCGAGA
>MNEU01000075.1 GCA_001917855.1 Armatimonadetes bacterium 13_1_40CM_64_14
CCATGAACGGAAGTCCCATGAATTCTCGCTGCCCAACGATGTAGTGAACGGGGCGGCCGGCGGCGCGTTCCTCCAGGAGCTGGCGATACCGACCCCATGCCTCTGCTGAAAGGGATTGCATCCATCGGATGTAGAGGCCAGCCCGATCCAGACCCAGGACGTGGCGCAGGAGCACCTCGGCCTCAATCGCCGCCTCCGCACTGCCGGAGGCAGCGAGGTGCTCGCGCCCCCACAGGTACCCTTCGTGGATTGTCAGCACGGACGGATGGGCCTGCGATTGACGGAGACGTTCCGCTCTGACCACGGAGCTGATTTACGTGGCCGCCGCGACAGCGGCAAATTCGGCGGAGGTAAGCGCTTGAATCAACACATCCAGGTCGCCATCGAGGACGGCGTCCAGCCGATGCAGCGACAACCCGATGCGGTGATCCGTCACACGATTCTGGGGGTAGTTATACGTGCGGACTTTCTCGCTGCGCTCCCCCGTGCCGACCTGCAGACGCCGCTGTTGGGCGATGGCCTGTTGCTGGCGCCGCACTTCCATCTCCAGCAGCCTGGCGCGTAAGATGCGCATCGCCTTTTCCCGATTCTGGTGCTGCGAGCGTTCGTCTTGGGTGGCAACCACCAGGCCCGAGGGCAGGTGGCGAATGCGGACGGCGGTTTCGACCTTGTTGACGTTTTGCCCGCCGGCGCCGCCGGCACGGTAGGTGTCGACTTCGATCTCATCCGGGCGGATCTGCACATCCACTTCCTCCGCCTCGGGGAGCACAGCGACGGTGGCCGTGGAGGTGTGGATCCGACCAGACGACTCGGTAACCGGCACCCGCTGGACGCGGTGCACGCCGCTTTCGTACTTCAATTGACGATACACCCCCTTCCCCTGGATGGCGAAGATGATCTCCTTAAACCCCCGGAGCGCCGTGGGGCTGCTCTCCAAGACTTCCACTTTCCAGCCTTTGCGCTCCGCGAATCGAGAGTACATCCGCAGCAGTTCGCCGGCAAAGAGACTCGCCTCATCTCCCCCCGCCCCCGCGCGGATTTCCATGATGATGTTGCGATCCGCGAGAGGGTCTTTGGGCATCAACAGCGCGCGCAGCTTCGCCTCCAGCGTCGGCAGCTGGGCGCGAAGGCGAGTCTCCTCGGCCCGCGCTAGTTCGCGCAGCTCGGGGTCTTGCTCCCCCTGGGCCATCGCCACGGCTTCATCCGCTTCGCGTGCTACGCGCTGGAACTCCCGAAACGTGGACACTGTCTCCGCAAGTGACGCCTGCTCACGCGCCAACTGTTGGAACCGGTCCGGGTTTGCCAGGACCTTGGGATCGGCCATGCCGCGGAGTAGCTCCTCGTGGCGAGCGGCGAGCGCCTCTAGTTTGTCTAGCATGAGCGGCGTTTGAACTCCCATCGCACGTCCATTATACCGAACGGGAGAAAGCTACGAGGTAGCTGCGGGCGAGGGTCCGGACGAGGGCGCGGCGTCTTCGCGTTCGACGACGTCGCGCAGAGCCCGCACAGCGACCTCAAGTTGCCGCTCATCCGGCTCCCGGGTGGTCAGCCGCTGCAGCCACAGGCCGGGGACTACTACCGGACGAAGCCACGGGACGCGTGCGGCTGCGCGGATGAGCTCATAACTGAGCCCGGCGACGAGCGGGAGGAGCGCCATGCGAGAGGCGAGGCGGAACACGAGCGGAGGGCGTCCGAGGACCGAGAAGACAACGATCGCCATGATCATCACAATGAGCAGGAAACTGGTCCCGCAGCGTACGTGGAACCGGCTGAAGCCGCGGGCGGTCTCCGCCCGCAACGGCGCGCCCGCCTCATACGCATTCACAGCCTTGTGCTCGGCGCCGTGATACGCAAAGACGCGCGCCACATCGGGTAAGCGGCCAATCCCGGCGACGTAGCCGAGGAGGATCAAAACGCGCAAGGCACCTTCGGCCAGATTCGACGCGTAGACATTTGGAAAGTATACGTCCAGCGATCGAATGACCGCAGCCGGCACCACGAAAAACAGACCCAGGGCTACACCCGCCCCGGCACTCACCGTCGCGGCAACCTGCCGACCGGTCAGAGGCACCTGCTCTCCGGTGGCCATACCGGCCGACAGCAGCAGCGCTTTGATGCCGATCGTGAGGGACTCATAGAGGGCCACACACCCCCGGACGACCGGGACCCGCACCCAGCGGAAGCGCAGCAGGAGGGAGGCATGCGGCTCGGTCACCGCGCGAATCGCGCCGTCCGGACAGCGGACCGCAGTCGACGTCCACTGGGGGGACCGCATCATCACGCCCTCGATCACGGCCTGACCGCCGATCAGCAGATGTGTGCGCCCACCGGGCAGCCGACGTATCTTTCGCTCGACTTCCTCCACAACGAACGTTAGGAGCTCTCCCCTGCGGCGGGACACAGCTATTGTCCGCCGAGCACGACGTGGTGCAGGCGGCAGCGGGCTTCGTAGACGTCCTGCGCCGCTACCAGAATCACGGGGTCGGTGTACTTCGCTGGAGAACCATTCACCAGCCGTTGGGTGCGACTGGCTGGAGCCCCGCAGACCATACAGATGGCCTGCAGCTTGTCGACGGTCTCGGCCATCGCCATCAGCTGGGGCATGGACCCAAAGGGCTCGCCCCGAAAGTCCAGGTCGAGGCCCGCTGCGATGACGCGGAGGCCACGGGCGGCGAGCTGTCCGGCGACGTTGGGCAGTTTCTCATCAAGAAACTGGGCCTCATCTACCGCTACAACCGTCACGCCCGCCTGCAGGTGCGTGAGAATCTCCTCGCTTCGGGCGATGGAAACCGCCTCCAGGCGGGAGCCATCGTGCGATGCGACCTGCTGCCGACCATAGCGGTCGTCGAGGGCAGGTTTGAACACCTGCACGCGCTGCCGGGCGATCTGCGCGCGGCGCACCCGCCGAATCAGCTCCTCACTCTTTCCGCTGAACATGCTGCCGCAGATGACTTCGATGCGGCCTGCTGCCCGACCGCCGTCCACAGCCCACCCCACAGAGGAAGATTGAGTAAGGGTCTGGGCCCTGGCCCGTCCGGCCCCCCCCCAGACGTCAACGGTGGGGGCGGCTCGGCCACCCCCACCGTTGACCTTTTCAGGACCCGTCGAACGCGCTTACACCTTCAGCCCGTACTTCTTCGCAAACTTCTGGACCCGGCCTTCGGCATCAACAAACTTGCGTTCGCCGGTAAAAAACGGGTGGCAGCGCGAGCAGATCTCGACGCGGATCTCTTTTTTGGTCGACCCCGTCAAAAACGTGTTGCCGCAGGCGCAAGTCACTGTCGCCTGGTAGTAGGCAGGATGAATTCCCTTTTTCATCTCGAACACCTCGGACGCCGCACACTTCAAGCCCCGGCGTCAACAGACGCTCCCCGCCTCCAGGCGAGGAGCATCGGAAAAGCCAGAGCATTGTAGCATGTGAGGACGCCCCGGACAACCAGCCCGCCCCGCCGTCCTCACACCCGTCTGCGGGAACGAGCCGATCCGCCACCCGGTCACTTACAACCTACAGATACCTCATGGGGTTCAGGGGGATTCCGTTGATCCGGATCTCGAAGTGGAGGTGGGGTCCTGTAGCATCCCCGGTCGAACCCACGAGGGCGATCACCTGCCCTGTTTCCACGACCTCCCCGATGGGCACGAGCAGCTTGGATGCGTGGCCATACACTGTGCTGACGCCGTTGCCATGATCCACGACGACAGCCAGTCCATAGCCAAAGTACCATCCCGCAAAGACGACGCGGCCCTCCTTGGCCACCAAGATCGGCGAGCCTCGCGGGGCGGCGATATCGATCCCATTGTGATGGCCGGTCACGCGCCAGCCAAACCGGGACGTCAGTTGGCCGCGCACGGGCCACACAAAGTTCTGAGCGATACTGGCGACTCCCCGAGTCGCGGTAACACGCCTCAACACATCGAGCGCTCCACCGGGAATCGTCAACCGTTGCCCAGTATGGACCGCAGCGCTATCGGATATCCCGTTCGCATTCACGATCGCGTCCACCGGGAGCCCAGTGGCCTCAGCGATTTCCCATAGCGTCTCCCCTTCGCGGACTCGCACGGTGACCGGTCGGGGCGCGTTGCTCGGCAGGGACAACACGTGTGCCGCACCGCGCGGCAGACCCCGCGCCGCCTCGGAGGTCTTCGGCGGAATAACCAGCTGCTGACCGACCGCCAGGAGATCCTTGACACCGAGGCCGTTGGCGGCGGCGAGGTCTTCTGCGGCGACGTCGTGGCTCTGGGCGATCCCCCACAGCGTCTGCCCCTCGGTCACGATAACGAGAGGTTCAATGGAAACCCCGGTGCTCCGAGAGATGAGCGATGCTGACGTCCCCCGGAACCGTGGTCGGGCGGCAGCCGGCGAACTCGACGCCTTGGGGTCGATGGCGGCCGGCAGCGACGGGGTCCAGGAGATAGCGGGAATCATCGCGTTGGAAACCAGCATCTGAACGGCGTGCCGGTGGACGCCTACGGCATCCAAGAAGGCCACGGAGTCTGTGGCCAAGGGCCAGTCGGGAAGTTCTGATGCACTGAAGCCCGGAAGAAGGAAGAGGCCTAAGACCAGCAACTTGAGCCAGGATCGCCGGACGGTCCAGGACCTCATCGCACTCGCGGTTCGTTCAGCTGGGCGAATCACAGCGCGCCGTACGGGCGTGCCGAGAATCGATGCCTTCCGTCTCCGCCGCAGGACATCGATTTCCTGCCCAGGCACCGAGACCCCGAGACGAAGACGCGCCAACTGCAGCCGGGGCAGTGACCTACGGAGAGGGCGGCGCGCCGACACCTCGCCCCCGGGCCACCTGCGTATCATCCGCAGGAGGTAGCGACGTGCCGTCGGCCTACTGGGCATCCTCTTCGGCGCTCTTGACGATAGACTTGAGGAACGCCTGGTTGTTGGCGGTCTTGCGCAGTCGGTCAAGGATTAACTCGGTCATCGCCACGGTATCGAGCTGCTCCAGGCTCTTGCGTAGCACCCACACTTTGCGCAACTCGTCCTCGGTCAGCAGGAGCTCCTCCCGCCGCGTGCTGCTCATCTTGATGTCGATTGCCGGGAAGGTCCGCCGCTCCTGGAGCTTGCGGTTCAGGTGCATCTCCATGTTACCGGTGCCCTTGAATTCTTCGTAGATCACATCGTCCATGCGGCTGCCGGTGTCGATCAGCGCGGTGGCCACGATGGTGAGACTCCCGCCTTCCTCGATCTTGCGCGCCGCACCGAAGAAACGCTTGGGGCGATGCAGCGCGGCCGGATCCAAACCTCCGGAGAGGGTGCGGCCGGAGGGTGGGATCACCAGGTTGTTCGCGCGGGAGAATCGGGTGAGGCTGTCCAGCAGGATGACGACATCGCGCCCGCCTTCGACCAGACGTTTGGCCCGCTCTAGGACCAGGTCGGCCACCTGAATGTGCTCCTCGGGGGGCCGGTCGAACGTCGACGCCACCACCTCCGCCTCCACCGAGCGGCGCATGTCCGTGACTTCTTCGGGCCGCTCATCCAGCAGCAGTACCATGGCGTAAATCTCGGGATAGTTGCTAACGACAGCCTGCCCGACCTTCTTCAGGATGGTGGTCTTGCCTGCCTTAGGCGGCGAGACGATCATCGCGCGCTGGCCCTTGCCGATCGGGGCGAATAAATCGATCATGCGCGTGGTGACGTCGCCGTCGCTCTCGAGCTTGATGCGTTCGTGTGGGAAGACCGGGGTGAGCCTTTCGAAATCCGGCCGGTTACGCGCCTGTTCGGGATCCAATCCGTTGACGGCCTCGACCCGGAGCAACGCGTAGTACTTCTCGTTGTCCTTGGGTGGCCGCACTTGGCCCAAGACTTCGTCGCCCACCCGCAACCCAAAGCGCTTGATCTGCGAGGGTGAGACATAGATGTCTTCCGCCCCCGGCAGGTAGCCCTCATGCCGGAGGAATCCGTAGCCCTCCGGCATGATCTCCAAGATGCCCGACCGGAACATCAAGCCGGATTGTTCGGTCTGGGCTTGCAGAATACGCATGATCAGTTCCTGTTTGCGATAGCGCCGGAAGTTGGCGATGTTGAGCTCCTTGGCCATGTCCTGGAGCTCCGCCAGTGTTTTGGTCTCTAGCTCAGCAATAGCCGTCACTGCCTATGCCCCCTCGGGTGCGTGTATACCACCGTGTCTGTACAGGTAGACAGCGCCGCGTTGCCCCGCGATTCCGCCTTTACAGGCGCGGGTCGGGTCGCCTGATCCCCTCTACACTTTTGTCTTCCGCTGCTCGAGCGCAACCTGGAGTTGTCGCCAGTCGGACAAAAATCGTTCCTGCCCCTGAGCGGTCAGGGGGTGGGTGAAGAGCG
Organism: Armatimonadetes bacterium 13_1_40CM_64_14; assembly: GCA_001917855.1. Classification (GTDB taxonomy): domain Bacteria; phylum Sysuimicrobiota; class Sysuimicrobiia; order Sysuimicrobiales; family Kaftiobacteriaceae; genus 13-1-40CM-64-14. Next base: position 6,314 of record MNEU01000075.1, read on the forward strand.
CTGCGGCCACCTTGAATGGCATGGTAGCGATGTGCGCGCCTGCGAGGGCAGCCTGGGTCACGTGCAGAGGGTGGCGCAAGCTGGAGGCGAGCACCTGCGTCGTGAACCCGTACGTCCGGTAAATCTGGACTGCCTCACGAACCACCTGCATCCCATCTTGGCCGATGTCGTCCAACCGACCCAAGAACGGGCTCGCGAAGTACGCGCCGATCTTGGCGGCTAGCAATGCTTGATTCACAGAGAAAATCAGGGTGACATTCACCCGGAGCCCCTCACGCGCCAGCGTGGCGCCCGCGGTAATGCCGTCGGGCGTGGCCGGCACCTTCACGACGACGTTGGGGGCCCAGGTGGCGTACGCCCTCCCCTGGGTAATCATTTCGTCTGCGCGGTCAGAGGTGGTCTCCACCGAGATTGGTCCGCTCGTGATCGTGGCAATCTCCCGCACCACCGTGCGGTAATCTGCCCCCTCCCGCGCGATGAGTGTGGGGTTGGTGGTCACCCCATCCAGGATGCCCCACCGATGCGCGTTGCGAATCTCCTCCACATTAGCGGTATCGAGAAAGAACTTCATCGGCGCCCCCCCGATCAGTTGCCGTTCGCTTCGATGTACGCCACGTCGCCCACGTCACCGACTTTCAGGAATAGCAGGGCGTCGCCGGGCTTCAGCGCTGCGAGCTCGGTTGCGGCGTTATTGCGATACACGGCATGTGCGCGAGCCACTCGGTACGTGCGCTGAGCTTGCTTGAGATCCTCGATCACAAGCAGAGTCGGCGTGCCCACTCGGATATCCTTCAACTTGCCGGCGGAGAAGTCGTAGCGCTTGAGAGCGTCCATGACCTTGTCCAGCGCCCAGGCCACCTCCGCACGCGTCGCCGCTTGCGCCGGCCGGAACGTCTGATCGGGCAGTGCCCCGATGATGCCGCGCTCCAGGGCCACCCCAACCGCACCGCGCAACGCCGGAGGGATGGCGTCCGCATCAACCACGGCGGGGGGCTGTTGCGGAGTTTCGCCCCAGCCTAACACCCGCACGATGACCGCCGCCAGATCCACCCGCGTAACGTCCCCCTTGGGGCGAAACGTGTTATCTGCATACCCGGGGAGGACTCCGCGGTACAACACGACCGAGAGCACCGTCGGAGAACCCTTGGTCGTCTGGATCGCCTGGAGCTCATAGCGACCGGGAGGCACCGGTTCGTCGTTCTGATCAAGCTGCTTCCACCGTTCGTGGTACTCGAACGATTTCCCCGCGGCCAGCGTGACCGGTTCGTCCAACGGCCGGAACGCCAGGCCCAGCGACCACCGGGCCACCTCCGCTCCCTCGCTATTCTTGATGATGAAATCGTACTGCTGCGAGTTCGCGAACTCGAATTTCACATTCTCCTTGCCGGTGTTCGAGATGGTGAAGGTCAGTTGCACCATGTCGGTGGGCCCATAGACTGTTTTGTCGGTGGCGAGCACGTAGACCAACGGGCCGGTGCGCACCTCGGCTTTCGCTGGCGACACCGTCCCTAGGTTGGTCACGGCGGCCACAGCCGGCTGGACATCCTTGGGGATCTCGTTCACGTCGTTGAAATGAGGCAACGGTACCCCCTGCCCGGATAATGCCAAGACACGGGTCAGCAGCACGGAGAAGTCCGCCCGCGAGAGCGGGCCCGCCGGGGGGAATTTGTCGTCCCCCATCCTGAAGATGCCCTTGGCCGCCAGCCGCTCGATCGCGCGCTGCGCGGGCAGGCCCACCACATCGCCAAAGATCGCCCCCGCCGCAGTTCCCGCAACGACGCCCACTAACAGTACGGCCGTCCACGCGCGCAGGTGCCAGCAGTGCTCTATCTGTCTCCTCATCCTGTCTCCTCTAAATCGTCTGCCAGTTGGGAAGACCTGGTGGCTGTCCTATGTGACCGCCGGCGGGGTGGACTGGAATCACTGGTACGCGCGACCAAAACCGGGGTTGATGCCGGCCGTCCGGGGTCTTGCTGTCTAGAGGCTCGTCGGGGACGGTTCGCCTCAGGGAAGAGAATCCCTGCCAGCCCCCTCTCTCCTAAAATATTATACCCCTAGTTGCCCCCCCGTGTCCTCGGTGTTACATACGCTCGGGGACACGGATCCCCAGCAAGTCGAGCCCACCCCGCATCACCGTCGCCACCCCCCCGACAAGCTGTAGGCGGCTTTGTCGCAACGGCGCGTCCTCCGCTTGCAGCACCGGGACCTCATGGTAAAACCCGTGAAAGGCCTGCGCCAGTGAGAGGAGGAAGGTGGCCACGAGATGCGGATGGTACGTCTGCGCGGCCTCGAGCACGATCTCGGGGAACCGCGCCAGCAGCGTGATCAGTCCCCATTCGGGCGCGGAGGCAGCCGCCCGCGGGTCAAACACTCCCTCGGGGACCGCATCGCCGCTTTTGCGCAGGATGCTGCGGGCGCGCACGTACGTGTACTGCAGGTACGGCGCGCTATCCCCCTCTAGCGACAGCATCCGGTCCCAGTCAAACACGATGTTCTTCACGCGGTTCTGGGACAAATCCACGTACTTTACGGCGCCAATTCCGATGATCCGCGCCACGTCGGCGCGTTCGTCCGCGGACAGCTCCGGGTTCTTTTCGTCTACCAGCCGCCGGGCCCGCAGCATCGCTTCCTCCAACACATCTTCCAAAAAGACGACCCGGCCTTTGCGCGTGCTCATCCGCCCTTCTGGGAGCGTGATCAGTCCGAAGTCGACGTGGACGAAGACGCCGTCGTAGCCCAGTTTCCGCAGCGTGGCGAACAGCTGGCGGAAATGAAGTCGCTGATCGGCGCCAACGACGTAGATGAGCTGTGCGGGATTCCACGTCTTGAGGCGGTAAATGGCCGCGGCCAGGTCACGGGTGTGATAGAGGGTGGCCCCATCGCTGCGCCGGAGAATCAGCGGCGTGGACAGCCCGACGTCGTCCAGCCGCACGATCAGCGCTCCCTGGTCTTCGACGGCGACCCCCCGTCGGATCGCCTCGTTGATCACCGCGTCGACTTTATCCGCGTAAAAGCTCTCGCCGAGCACGTGCTCGAACCGGACGTCGAGGAGATCATAAGTTTTTGTGAACTCACTCATGCTGAGGCGGACGAACTCCTGCCAGAGCGCCCGAGCCTGCGGGTCACCGCGCTCGAGTTTCAAGGACCACTCCCGGCCGCGCTCGTCAAGGGTGGGATCGCGCTGCGCCTCCTGATCGAACTTCACATACAAGCGCAGCAACTCACGGAGGGGGGCTTCCGCGTAGGCTTGGCGATCAACCCAGGCGGTGAAGGCGTACAGCAGCTTGCCGAACTGCGTCCCCCAATCGGCGATGTGGTTGATACCCACGGGCGTATACCCAAGGGAAGCATACAGGCGGTGCAACGCGGCACCGATGATCGTGGAGCGCAAGTGGCCCACCGACATCGGTTTGGCGATATTGGGCGAGGAGTAGTCGATCACCACGGCACGCCCGGCCCCGACGTCGTGACTGCCGTACCGGTCTTTCCACTGGGCCAGATCGGACATCACACTGGAGGCGAAGGGCGCACGGGCCAACGTAAAGTTAAGATATCCGCCGTCGGCGCGCACCGAATCCACCCGCGGTCCGATGTGCACGGCCCCGGCGAGGGACGAAGCCACTTCGTGCGGCGACTTATGCAGCCGGCTCGCCAGGGGAAAGCAGGGGAGCGCCAGGTCCGCCACCACCCCGGAGGGGGGGACGGACAGCACGAGATCTGCGTCGGCGCCCGCGGCCCGGCGAATGGCTTCTACAATGTCTCGTTTGGTCGCTTCGTACGTGTACATCGTTGCGTGGACAGCACGTCAGTGCGAGCTCGGCTCTCTAAATAAGGCGGGGCAAGCAGGACCCGCGGCAGAGAATCCACCGATGGCCGTCGGCGCGCAGTGTCCGTCGAGAGGGGCTGCTAGGGGCGTTGGCCGAGGGTAACCTCCGCCGTTCCCCGCTTGCTCTCGCGGAAGTACTCGATGCGGACGCGGTCTCCCGGGCGCTTGCTAAACAGCTCGCGGATGAACTCATTCCAGTTGCCGATGCGTTTGCCGTCAACCGCCACGATGATATCGCCGGCCTGCAATCCGGCCGCGGCCGCCGGGCCGCCGGGGCTCACCTCCCGCACGAACACGCCGTGGTCCACTGGGAGGTTGTTTTGGGTGGCAATTCCGGGGTCGATGTCGCCGCCGAATGTGATCCCCACATAGGGCCGGGTGACGCGTCCGCTGCGGATCAATTGATCCATGATCGCCCGCGCCGCATCGATCGGAATCGCGAAGCCGATGCCTTGGGCGTATGGAATGATCGCGGTGTTGATGCCGATGATCATCCCGGCACTATCGGCCAACGCTCCGCCGCTGTTGCCCGGGTTGATGGCGGCGCTGGTTTGAATAAGGTTTTCGATATTCGGACCCGCGGCACTCTCTCGCTCAATGCTGCGATTCAGCGCGCTCACGACGCCCACCGTCACGGTATGCCCCAACCCAAAAGGGTTTCCAATCGCCACGGCGAGTTGGCCGACTCGCAGTGCCCCGGAGTTGCCCAACTGCGCGGCAGAGAGGCGCTCGGGGGGTTGTACCTTGACGACCGCGACATCGGAAAAGGGATCGGCCCCGACCAGCCGCGCCGTGTAGGATTTGCCCGACAATAAGGTGACCCTGATCTGTTGGGCACCCTCCACCACGTGATTATTGGTCAAAATGTAGCCATCGGGGCTGACGATCACCCCCGACCCCGCGCCTTTCTGGGGGAAGATCCCGACCGCCGTCTGGACCTGGGCCACCGTATCGATGTTCACGACGGACGGGCGCACCCGCTCGACCACGTGGATGATGGTGATCTCTTCTGGCGTGAGGGTTGTGGGGGGCGGAGGCGGCACCTGAGCAATCTGCGGGGGGAGCACCTGAGGCGCGGCTGCCGAGTTGATCGGCGAGGCCCCGCCGACGTACTTCGGCAGCACGGCGGTGCCTACCGTGCCGCCCACGGCCGCGGCAAGCACGACAAGGATCAGCAGATTGTTCGGCGTCGTGTTCAAACGCATACGCATAGGACCACTCTAACCACGCTTTCTACTCGGTGGGATTGGTGGGTAGTAAATCGACGATCTTACTCTGCCGCACTGGTTGAGTGCTCCAAACCGATGGTGATGAGTACCTGCGCCCAGCGATACTACTCCTATTGATTATATCAACTGACCGCGCACCAGCAACGCGCGCTGGTGGAGGGCTAGGCTGTGTTCTGGCTGAGCACCCTTATACACCCGACGCGGACAGCGGCCATGCGTCGCCACGGGACTTTGGGATACATCACCGCTTGTGTCAATGCAATCGTCATTCGATCCCCTGAGGATCTCCCGAGCTAGTGACCAGCGGAGTGGGTCAACCCACCACCCGGCGCCTCGCCGGGGCGCGCCCGACTGAAAGAATGACCCGATGGGTAGACTCTCCATCGCATGTGGATGCGCGAGCGGCGGAGAATCCTCATCGTGGTCCGGTCCGCGTTCGCCCGTGCGTACCCGAGGTTTGCTCGGTACAATGCGGGTAGGCTATAATCGTATTTCGCAGTCATCCTCTTTTCCCCGGCAGGTGCGACGTGCTGAACTGGTTGCGCCGGCCCAAGTACGGTACGGTGGAGCGACGCGAGATGCCGGCCGGCATCTGGGATAAATGCCCGCGCTGCCGCAACCTCATTTACCGCAAGGAACTGGAGCGGAATTTGATGGTCTGCCCGAAGTGCGGCTACCATCACCGCCTCTCGGCCGTGGAGCGCTTGGAGATCACCCTGGACCAGCAGGCGTTTCAGGAGTACGATGCATCGCTCACCTCGACCGACCCGTTGGGCTTCGAGGGGTATGGCGCCAAACTCGCCGAGGCTCGAGAGAAAACCGGCCAAGCCGAGGCCGTCATCACAGGCGATGGAACGATAGACGGCCGGCGCACGGTCGTCGCCGCCTTGGATTTCCACTTCATGGGGGGCTCGATGGGATCGGCGGTCGGAGAGAAAATTACGCGCGCCACGGAGCGGGCGGTGGAGAGCCGCTTGCCACTAGTCATCTTTTCCGCCTCTGGGGGCGCCCGCATGCAGGAGGGTGTCCTCTCCCTGATGCAGCTGGCCAAGACCAGTGCAGCGATCGGCCGGCTCCACGAGGCCGGATTGCCTTACCTGTCCGTCATGTGCGACCCCACGACGGGCGGGGTGACGGCCAGCTTCGCCTTCTTGGGCGACATTATCCTGGCCGAGCCAGGGGCGCTCATCGGATTCGCGGGTCGCCGGGTCATTGAGCAGACGATTCGCCGCAAACTCCCCGACGATTTCCAAACCGCGGAGTTCTGCCTGCAGCGGGGATTAATCGACATGGTCGTGTCGCGCGCCGAGATGCGCGCCACCCTGGCCCGGCTCCTCGCCTTCTTCGGTGCTCCTCGCGTGGCGCCCGCGCCGGAGGAGCCCGCGCCGGCCGCGCAGCCATGACACAGCGTCCCCCTCGTCCCGCCGCCGATCTCGATCATCAGCTGGCTGAACTTGAGCAGGAAATCGGGCGGCTGCACGTGCGCGCCCGCGACCACTCCGAGTCCCGGGAAACGGAGATCGCCGCGCTGGAACAACGGGCGGCGCAACTGCGGGAGGAGATCTACCGCAATCCCTCGCCGTGGCACATCGTGCAGCTCGCCCGACAGGCGCAGCGGCCCCGCTTGGTCGACTTTCTGGGGTCCCTGTTTACCGACGTCATCGAGATCCACGGGGACCGGCTCTTCCGGGACGACCCCGCCCTCCTGACCGCGCTCGGTCGCTTCGACGGCCAACCGGTCGTCGTGCTGGGCCATAATAGAGGAAAGGACACGAAGGAAAACATTGCCCGAAACTTCGGGATGCCCTACCCGGAGGGATACCGGAAAGCCCTCCGGGCGATGCGGCTGGCCGAGAAGTTCGGTTACCCGGTCATCTCGTTTGTCGACACCACGGGTGCTCACCCAGGCGATCAAGCCGAGGAACGGGGCCAGGCGGAGGCGATCGCCCGCAACATCCAAGAGATGAGCCGCCTAAAGTCTCCCATCCTTGTGGTTGTCACAGGGGAGGGCGGCAGCGGAGGAGCGCTGGCGATTGCGGTCGGTGACGCGGTGTTGATGCTCCAGTACGCCGTCTACACGGTGATCTCCCCCGAAGGCTGCGCCGCGATCTTGTGGCACGACGCTTCGCGCGCGCGGGATGCGGCTGCCGCCCTCAAGCTGACCGCCCGCGACCTCCAGGACCTGGGCATCGTGGACGAGGTTCTGCCCGAACCCCTGGGCGGGGGCCACCGCGATGCCGAGGCGGTCTATCGCGTCGTGCGTGATGGGCTGGGCCGTCACCTGCAGGCGTTGCGCGAGGTGCCCCGCGAAGTTCTTCTAGACCGACGGTACGCGAAGTACCGCCGCATCGGCCGGGTCGTCGAGACCCTGGCCGCGGGAGGCGATGGTGACCGAGCCGAAGCTCGACCTTGACCAGATCCGGGCTGTCATCAAGATTGCCAGCGAGTCGCCGGACGTCGCGGAGTTGGAGGTGGCGTCGGAAACTCTCAAAGTCGTCGTGAAGAAAGTCGCTGGCGCAGTCCGGGCGGTCGTCTCCACCCCCGCTTCTTCCCCCTCCGCCTCACCCGCAGCGGTCCCGTCTACCCAACCGGCGGCGACCGGGTCGACCGACCAGCTCGTGTCCATTACGGCCCCGATGGTCGGGACATTTTACCGCGCGGCCAAACCCGACGCCTCGCCGTTCGTAGCCGAAGGGGACCTGGTCGAACCCGGACAAGCGGTGTGCATCATCGAGGCGATGAAACTCTTCAATGAAATCCAAAGTGAGGTTCGGGGACGCGTCGCGAAGATTCTGGTGGAAAACGCCTCCCCCGTCGAATATGGACAACTGCTCATGCTCGTGGACACCACCGCCCCGTGAGGTAGGACGTGGGGACGATCTCCCCGACGGACGGACCCGGTCGTAGGACCCATGCCCATGTTTCGTAAGCTTCTAATCGCCAACCGAGGCGAGATTGCGGTACGCGTGATCCGCGCCTGCCGCGAACTGGGCATTCGCACCGTCGCCGTCTACTCGGAGGCCGACCGCCACGCGCTGCATGTACGTCTCGCGGACGAGGCGTTCTGCATCGGCCCGCCGCCGGCGGCGGAATCCTACCTGAACATCCCCAACATCATGAGCACGGCCGAGCTCCTGGGCGTCGACGCCATCCACCCCGGATACGGCTTTCACGCGGAAAACCCGCACTTCTCCGAGATCTGCCAGGATGTCAACATCGCCTTTGTCGGCCCCTCGCCGGAGGCGATCGCCCTCATGGGCAACAAAGCCGCGGCTCGCCAGCGCATGAAAGCAGCCGGGGTGCCGGTCGTTCCTGGCAGTAACGGCCCCGTGCGCAACGAAGCGGAGGCGATCGAGGTGTCCAAGACGATCGGGTTTCCGCTCATCGTCAAAGCTGCCGCCGGCGGTGGGGGGCGCGGCATGCGCGTCGTGCACACACGGGAAGATCTGCGCCGGGCGCTCCAGACCGCCCAAGCGGAGGCCGAGGCCGCGTTTGGGAGTGGGGAGGTCTATCTAGAGAAGTACGTCGAGGAACCTCGCCACATTGAGATCCAGATCCTTGCGGATACTTCCAAAAACACTTTGTATCTGGGCGCCCGCGATTGCTCGATTCAACGCCGGCACCAGAAGCTACTGGAGGAGTCGCCCCCCCCGGGTCTGCGGGAGCGGTACCTCGGGGCGCTGGGTAAAGCCGCGGTGCGCGCTGCGCACGCCATCAACTATACGGGAGCCGGAACCATCGAGTTCCTCATGGATCGCGATAGCCGTTTTTACTTCATGGAGATGAACACCCGCATCCAGGTCGAGCACCCCGTCACCGAGATGATCACCGGATTGGACATCGTCAAGATGCAGATTGCCGTCGCGGCCAAAGAGAAACTCGGGATCAACCAGGGGGACGTGCACTACAGCGGGCATGCCATCGAATGCCGGATCAACGCGGAAGACCCGCGCCAAGACTTCCGCCCCTCCCCCGGCACGCTGACCGCCTTTGTCCCCCCGGGGGGCCCGGGGGTGCGGGTCGATACCCACGCGTACGCGGGCTACGTCATTCCCCCGTACTACGACTCGCTGCTCGCAAAGGTCATCGCCTGGGGCGCCGATCGCCCGGAGGCGATCGCCCGCATGCGGCGCGCCCTCATGGAGTTTGAGATCAGCGGCGTCCCGACGACCATCCCGTTCCACCTCATGGTCTTGGATAACGCCTTCTTCCGCCGGGGCGAGGTGTACACAAATTTCGTCCAGCGTCGGATCGACCTGTCCGTCCTCACCCCCCGCCTCACCGCCGTCCGCGACTGACTGGTCCGTTTCTCGAGGTGTCGGGTCCCCGGCGCGTGGGTCGCGGATAGGAATCCCCGACGCGAGGCAGGAAGAGTACGAAGGCCGGGTTGCGAGCCATCGGTCTGAGGAGGTAGCGGAATGTCTTCGTTTCTAACGGTGTTGACGGTACTGGCGGCGATTCTGATCGTCGGATTCTCTATCATCAGCTCCGCGATCAAGGTCGTTCGGGAGTACCAGCGGCTGGTCGTCTTCCGGCTCGGCCGATCGATCGGCAAGAAGGGCCCCGGCCTGGTCTTCCTGATTCCCATCGTCGACAAACCGGTGTGGGTGGATCTGCGCGAGTTCTTCTTGGAGATCCCATCGCAGACGTGCATCACCAAGGACAACGCGTCGATCAACATCGACTTCCTGATTTACTTCAAGGTCTTCGAGCCAGACCAGACGGTGATTCAGGTCACCGACTTCGCCGGCGCCGCCCGCGGCATCGCCATGACCACGCTGCGGGCCGTCGTCGGCGACATCAGCCTCGATGATGTGCTGGCCCAGCGCGAGAAAATCAACCAGGTGCTGCGGGCGAAACTCGACGAGGTCACCGAGCGGTGGGGCGTGAAGGTCACGACGGTGGAGATCCGCGAGATCCTGCCGCCGCGCGAAGTACAGGAGGCGATGACCCGCCAGATGTCCGCCGAGCGCACCCGCCGGGCCGTGGTCACCGAGGCGGAGGGCAAGCGCCAGGCCACGATCACCGTCGCGGAAGGAGACAAGCAGTCGGCGATCCTGCGCGCCGAAGGGGAACGTCAGGCCGCGATCCTGCGCGCCGAAGGCTTCTCGCTGGCCCTCGACAGAATCTTCTCGGTGGCCAAGAACATCGACAGCAAGACCCTCACCCTCCAGTACCTGGAAGCGTTGAAGGTGCTGGGCGAGGGCGCGTCCACCAAGTTCATCTTCCCGCTGGAATTCACGAAACTGCTGCAGCCGATTGCGGACTTCGTCCGCGAGGCGGAGGGCCAAAAGTAGCGCGGTGCCGCGACAGATCCGGCCCGCGGGGGAGGCCCCCGGGCCGGGGACCACTAGATGACGGCTTCCTGCGTATCCGGATTGAACAGGTGCATCTTCTTCATCCCCATCACGACCTCGATACTCTGTCCCATCTTCGCTTGCGACCGCGCCTCCACGCGCGCCACGATGGAGTGCGGGCCTGTGGTGAGGTAGAGGATCACGTCCGATCCCAGCGGTTCATGCACGTCCACTGTGGCCTGGATCGTCTGAGACGGCGAGGCCCCGTTGGTTAACGCGCGGTCGGCAATATCCTCGGGCCGAATCCCAAAGATCACGCGACGACCGACCCACGGCTTTGCCGCGGCCATCCAGGTCGGGGGGATTTCCACGCGGAAGCTTCCCGCATCGATAAACAGCCGCCCGGTGCTGTCGGCCACCGTGGCGTCGATGAAGTTCATGGCCGGGCTGCCGATGAATCCTGCCACGAAGAGGTTGGCGGGTTTCTCGTAGAGGTTGATGGGCGTGTCCACCTGCTGGATCTGACCGACGTTCATCACGACGATGCGGTCCCCCATCGTCATCGCCTCGATCTGGTCGTGGGTCACGTAGATCGTGGTCGTCTGCAGCCGGGCGTGGAGTTTCTTGATCTCGGCGCGGGTCTGGACGCGGAGCTTGGCATCGAGGTTGGATAAGGGCTCGTCCATCAGGAAGACCTGCGGCTCCCGCACAATGGCCCGGCCTAACGCCACGCGCTGCCGCTGTCCGCCGGACAACTGCTTGGGCTTGCGGTCGAGCAGTGTGCCGATGCCCAGCATCTCGCCCGCTTCTTTGACCCGGCGCTCGATCTCCGGCTTGGGGTACTTGCGCAGGCGCAGGCCGAACGCCATGTTGTCGTACACGGTCATGTGAGGGTACAACGCGTAGTTCTGGAACACCATCGCGATGTCGCGGTCCTTTGGGGGGACGTCATTCACCCGCCGGTCTCCGATGAAAATGTCGCCGTCGCTGGCCTCTTCGAGTCCTGCGATTAACCGCAGGGCGGTCGTCTTCCCACACCCCGAGGGCCCGACGAGCACCGTGAACTGTTTGTCGGGAATCTCGAGCGTGATGTCGTTGACCGCCGTGACGGCACCGAACTTCTTGGTCACTCCCTGCAGCTGCACCCTCGCCACAGCCTATCCTCCTTGCTCACCTGATGGGGCTACTCTCATTCTACCGCGTTCGATCCGAGTCCGCGGGGCCCACGATTTGCCGCGGCTCGCTGTCCGGCTACATGAAAGAGGCGATCGTCACCGCTGCGCCAAACGGCGCTTCAGTTCATCGATCACGGCGACCGGGTATGGATCGACCCCGCGCTGCACGGCCACCCACCAACTGACAAAGTCGCCGATCAGGATCGTCGAGAGCAACCGCGCCAGCTTCCCCCTCCCGATGGCGCGCACCTCGTCGATCCCTCCCGCCCGCGCGAACGCGAGTTCCCGCGTAATCGTCACACGCCGCGCGAGTCGCTCCGGTTCGACCGCGTCCCGGAGAATGATGACGTGCAGGACCGCGGCCACCGCAGCATCCATCCCCCAGCCCACGGTTTCGTTGTGATTGAGCTCCGGGAAGGTGTTCCACACCGCTGCGGTCTTACCATTTTCGTTGAACTGGTCTTTCCAGCGTTCGGCGGCAGGCTCGAGAAAGGGGACCCCGCTGTAGATCACTGGGATGTGCTCGCTCAGCGCCTCCCCCAGCCGCCGCGCTGGGCTGTCGGAGCGGTCCGAACTGTGGTCGGCGACGATACGCCGCAGCACATCCACCGCTTCGCGCAGGTCAGCATCAAAGGACCGCACCACTCCCGCCCTGGCCAACACCGCCAGCATAGGGAGAAACAAGTACGGGAGCGCGGCGCGGGGAGGCAGCCCGGGCGGGACCACGACGGCCGGGTGCCGACGCTCCTGCGCGCGATGCAGCAGCGCCCCGCCGGATGTGATCGCCACACAGGGTGCGCCGCGATTAGTCGCCTCGTCATAAGCCGCGAGCGTTTCCTCGGTGTCCCCGGAGTAACTGCACGCGATCACCAGCGTCTGCGGCCCGACGAATGCCGGCGCACGGTACTCCTTGACGGGGATGACGGGGCCGACGGTCTCATCGAAGAGTACAGCGCGGAGGAGATCGCCCCCGATTCCGGATCCGCCCATCCCCAAGGCGACGATGGCCTGAGGTGGCGCGATTCGTCCTGCCGGCTCGGCGGGGAGCCCCCACGCCTCCTCACACATCTGCGGGAAGCGCTGGATCAGTTGCAACATCCCGTGAGGATCGCGCGGCGCGCGCACCGAGGCCTCCACCCGCATCACGGTGCACCCCCTTCGCCGATGCGTGGGCAACACCTGCCCAGAACTTACAGGTAGACGACGTGCCCCAAGGCGAACTACACCGTGGTGAGTGACCTCCCTTTTCCCCGCGGGACGATACGGTTGTCAGGATCGGAAATCCGGCGGCTGCGCGAGTTGCGCGACCAGGTAAAAATCGCCTCTGTCCAGTTGCCGATGTCGGTGCAGCGACAACTCTTGGCATTGCTGGAGAAATCACGTCCTTGGAAGATCCCCCCGCGTCCGGTCCCTGAAATGACGCGGGGAGAATTGATTCGCGCTATTCGCTGGCGGCTCGGAACCGTGCCGCTCGATGGCGTCACCACAGCGGCCCAGTTCGTGGCGCACCACCGGCCGCGGCGGCGGGCCGCCGCCCCCGTGCCCGCCTCCCCTCCCCCGCGCTCGTTCCGTCGCCGCCGGTCATGACGAGCACGACGCCTGCCCGCAACCGTCAGCTGCGATCCGCATCTCGAGCGATACGTCGCGTCTACCGCTTGCGCACGGTATGAGTGCCGATCGGTGGGCGGCCCTGCACGACGCCGTCCGCTGGCTTGACCCTGTGGGGACGATCGCCCTGATCCTCATCGGCGCCGGGGTGGCCCTGCGGCTGTCGGTGGTCCTGATCCGCCGGACCTTGCGCGCGCATGCCGGCCGGCTCATGGACGAAATTCGCTGGCAGACCTGGGAGCCGCTGATGGAGAGGGCGGTCCGTTTTGTGGTGTACTTCACAGCATTCATCATGATCCTGCAACGCCTGAACGTGGACGTCACGGCAATTCTTGCGAGCGCGGGGGTTGTGGGCGTGGCGGTTGGTCTGGGCGCGCAGCATATGGTCCGCGACGTTTTGGCGGGGATCGCTCTCCTATCAGAAGGTCTGATCCACGTCGGCGACGTGATAACCTACGAAACGCACACGGGGACCGTGGAACGGATCGGCATGCGAACGACCCAGATCCGGACGTCTAGCGGAGAAGTCTGGACGATTCCGAATGGACGGCTCGAGGTGTTCGGAAACAGAGGCCCGCAGTCCGGCCCTCAACGGTAACTTCATGGTCTCCACACGCATGTGGTATCGCGGACCATGGCACGCCAGCAGGCGTGCCATGGACTCCCAGAGGAGGTTGTCCTGGTGAAGGTATTGGTCACGGGAGGGGCCGGGTTCATCGGCTCTCACGTCGTCGACGCCTACCTCGCCGCCGGTCACCAGGTCGCCGTGGTGGACAACCTCGCTCGGGGTCACCGCGACTACGTCAACTCCTCCGCGCGCCTATACGAGATTGATCTCCGAGCCCAGCACCTTCGTGACGTCTTCGAACGCGAACAGCCCGAGGTCGTCAACCACCATGCAGCGCAGGCGTCGGTCGTCGCCTCGGTCGCCGATCCCCGGACGGATGCCGACGTCAACGTGCTGGGTACTCTGCACCTCCTGACATTGTGCGCGCAACACCGCGTACGCCGCGTCGTCTTTGCATCGACTGGGGGCGCGATCTACGGGGAGCCCCAGGACCTGCCCGCCAAAGAAGACCACCCAGCGACGCCCCTCTCACCCTACGGAATCAGCAAGCTCGCAGGCGAGTCCTATGTCCGGTACTTTCAAGGGGCCGGGGTGACGTGGGCCATCTTGCGTTACGCCAACGTCTACGGGCCGCGGCAAGACCCGCACGGGGAAGCTGGCGTCATTGCGATCTTCGCCGCGGCGATGCTAGAGGGACGGGCACCGACGATCTTCGGGGACGGCACGCAGACGCGCGACTTCGTCTTCGTCGAAGACGTCGCGCGGGCTAATCTCCTGGCGACAGCGGGGCCAACATCCGGCTTAGCGAATATCGGCACCGGCGTGGAAACATCGGTCAACGACGTCGCGCGCCACCTCGCCACCCTCAGCGGCTTTCGGGGCAAGGCACTGCATGCTGCTCCGCGTCCCGGCGAAGTCTACCGGATTTCGATCGACCCATCGCGCGCGGCGCACTGGTTGGGATGGACGCCCACCACTCCGCTGGTTGACGGCCTGCGGAAGACGGTGGAATGGTGCCGGAGCACGCGCTAATCCCCTACGCCAGAGTCCGGCGGGCCCGCTCCCTCTCCGACAGCGCGTTGATCTCTGGTCATGGTCAGCGGACGGGACCTATTTGCAGGGTAATCCCCCGATGGGTAGCGAAAGGGTCAGCACGGATTCCCCCAGATGAAGGAGCCTCAGGTGGCGGCGCAACCCATCGGCTATTTTGCCCTAGTTCTGCATACCCATCTCCCTTTTGTCTTAGGGCATGGGCGATGGCCGCACGGGAGCGACTGGCTGATGGAAGTGACGGTCGGATGCTACCTCCCTCTGTTGGACATCGCCAGTGCGCTCACCGCCTCTGGCATCTCGCCCCACATGACGATCGATGTCTCGCCGGTCTTGGCGGAACAACTTGCCTCGTCCGCGTTTCGCAGCGAATTTGAGGACTATGTGCGCGCCCGTATCCAGTCCGCCCAGGAGAACCGCACGGAATTTGAAGCCGCAGGACGGGGGGATCTGGCCGACCTGGCCAGGGGGTGGGAGCGTCTCTATCGCGACCGGCTCGAGCAGTTCGAACGCCTCAATGGAGATCTGCTCGGCCACCTCCGCCACCTCGCCGATGAGGGACACCTCACCCTGATCACCTGCGCGGCCACCCACGGGTACCTGCCGCTTCTGAGCCGCGAGGAGTCGGTGGACTTGCAGATGCGCGTCGCGGTGGCCACGCATCAGCGGCACTTTGGCCGGCCTCCGGGAGGCATCTGGTTGCCGGAGTGCGCATACCGCCCCCGCTACGAGTGGACGCCTCCCGTCGGCCCCCACAAGGGCCGCGTCCATCTCCGCCGCCGCGGGATCGAAGAATTCTTGGCCCAGTTCGGCATCAAGTTTTTCATCACCGATATGCACCTGATGCGCGGCGGGAGTCCGCTGTCCGCGTACCGTGACTATTACCCGGCGCTGCACGCCGTGCCCGGCCCTCAACCACCTCCCTATCGACCCGACCGTTCGCCGTACCGGCCCTACCTCATCGCGTCCCGCGGAGGAGGAGGAACCGCTGCCGCGTTCGTGCGCGATCCCGAGACGACCTTGCAGGTGTGGAGCCGAGAGCGAGGGTACCCAGGCGATGGGTGGTACCTCGAGTTTCACAAGAAGCACTTTCCCGGAGGACTGCGCTACTGGCGGGTCACCGAGGCCAAAACCGATCTCGGCGCCAAACTCCCCTACGAGCCATCTCGGGCCCAGGAGCGAACTCGCGCACACGCGCAACACTTTACCGACCTCTTGCACCGGGTGCTCGCCGCGGCCCCCGATGGACCGCAGGCAATCGTGTGCAGCCCATACGATACGGAGTTGTTCGGGCATTGGTGGTTTGAAGGTCCACGCTGGCTGCAGGAAGTCTTCGCCCGCTTGCCGCAGGCCGGCATTGCGCCTCAGGACTGTGTCACTGCGCTCCAGGCCCACCCCCCACAGGACACGACCACCCTCCTGGAAGGGTCGTGGGGAGAGGGCGGCGATCACCGGGTCTGGTTGAACCACGACACAGAGTGGACATGGGAGCGTGTGTACGGGGCCGAGGATGAGTTCTGGACCCTGGCCAAGCAACCCAACATGCGAGCCACCGATCCCGGCCGGCGCCTCCTCAGCCAACTCGCACGCGAGCTGCTCTTGCTGCAGGCGTCGGACTGGCAGTTTTTGATCACGACGTGGGCCGCGCGCGACTACGCCGAGGCCCGTGTGGCCGAGCATTATGCCACGTTTATCCGCCTCGCGCAGATACTCCGACACGTGGCGTCCGGAGGGACGATGCCTTCTGGGGATGAGGAATTCCTGGCAGCCCGTGAAGCGCAGAACTTCGTGTTCCCTGACGTGCTGACGCATGTCGTGGAGGCCTCCCGCACCACGGCGGCGTGAAGGCCTCGATGACCCGTCCGCGTGTCCTGGCCTTCATCCTCGCCGGCGGCAAAGGCGAACGGCTGTACCCGCTCACCCGTGAACGGGGGAAACCCGCCGTGCCCTTTGGCGGCAAATACCGGATCATCGATTTCGTCCTGTCCAACTTTGTGAACTCGGGCGTCTACGCGCTGTATGTCCTGGTCCAGTACAAGGCCCAGTCGCTGATCGAACACCTTCGCAACGCCTGGCGCTTGGGGGGGCTGCCGGACCACTTCGTCATCGTCGTCCCCCCGCAGATGCGGTGGGGCGAGACGTGGTACCAGGGCACGGCCGACGCCGTGTACCAGAACCTGAACCTGCTGCTGGACTTCGCCCCGGACATGGTCGCCATCTTCGGGTCCGACCACATCTACCGCATGGACATCACGCAGATGCTGGCGTTCGCGCAGGAGCGCCGGGCCGACATTACCGTGGCCGCTCTCCCCGTGCCGGTGACCCAAGCCAGCAGTTTTGGGATTATCGCCACGGAGGCGGACGGCCGGATCGTGCGGTTTGAAGAAAAGCCCCCGTCCCCCACGCCGATGCCGGGGGATCCGACCCGATGTCTCGCCTCCATGGGCAACTACCTCTTCACGCGTGAGGTTTTGGTCGACGCGTTGCTCGAAGACGCCCGACGTAGCACCGACCATGATTTTGGTCGCACGATCCTGCCTGAACTCGTCCCGCACGCGCGCGTGTACGCGTACAACTTTCTGGACAACGCCCTGCCGGGGATCCAGCCCTACGAGGAAATCGGGTACTGGCGTGACGTCGGAACGATCGAGGCCTACTGGCAGGCGCACATGGACTTGCTGGGGCGCACGCCCAAGTTCGAACTGGCCAATCGGTCCTGGCCCATCCACACGGCCCCCTACCGCGGCCCCTCCGCCCGCATCGTGGATGGGACGATCGTCGACAGCCAGCTCGGCGAAGGGTCCATTATCGACGGAGCCACCGTGCGCCGGTCGATCCTCGGCCGCGACGTCCGCTTGTTACCGGGGGCGGTCGTGGACGAGTCGGTCCTCCTCGACCACACGATCGTGGGCGCCGGGGCGCGGCTGCGACGGGTCATCGCCGACCGCTACAACGTGATCGATGACGGAATGCGTCTCGGCCTTGACGGGAGCGGCGGAGAAGCGAGCATCACGGTGCTGCCACGGGGACCGACGCGCGCGCGGGAATGAGCAGGCCCCCGACCGTCGGCGGCCCCCCGCGCTGGTCGGGCCGTCCCCCTGGGGCGGCCAGAGATGAGGATGAGCTCACACTGGGTTTGCGTTCACGCACACTTTTACCAACCCGCCAGAGAAAACCCCTGGCTTGACGCCGTCCCGCCCGCGGAGACCGCCGCGCCGTACCACGACTGGAACGAGCGCGTGACCGCGGAATGCTACGCGCGCAACGCGGCCGCACGCATCCTCGACGACGCCAAGCGCATCGTGCGCATCGTCAGCACCTACGGCAGCATCAGTTTCAACGTCGGTCCGACGTTGCTGCGGTGGCTCGCGCGCCATAGCCCCGAGGTCTACGCGGCGGTCCTGGAAGCGGATCGGACGAGCCGGCAGGCGCAGTTCGGACACGGCAACGCCATGGCCCAGGTCTACAACCATGTGATCATGCCCCTGACGTCTCCTCGGGATCAGGTCACCCAAGTCGTCTGGGGCATCAAGGACTTTGCGCGCCGATTCCGGCGGCAGCCAGAAGGAATGTGGCTGTCGGAGACCGCGGTCGACGTGCCCACGTTGGAGGTGTTGGCCGCCCAACGCGTCGCGTTCACCATTCTGGCCCCGCATCAGGCAGGACGAGTCCGCAGCAGCCCGGAGAGCCCCTGGACCGAGGTCCGCGACGGGCAGTTCGACACCACGGTCCCGTACCGATGCCGTCTACCCAGTGGGCGATCGATTGTCGTCTTCTTCTACGACGCGAGCGTCTCGCGGGCGATCGCCTTCGAAGGTCTCCTCAATGACGGGACCGCTCTCGCCCAAAGGCTCGCAGCGCCCTTACCCGATGGGGGCGCCCGCATCCGCGCCGTCGCCACTGACGGCGAATCCTATGGGCACCACCACCGTTTCGGCGAGATGGCGCTCGCCTCGGCGCTGCAGGGGCTGACCGCCGACGGTGCGGTCCGCCTGACCAACTTGGGGGCCTATCTCGCGATGCACCCGCCCACAGGGGAAGTTGACATCCGCGAGCGCACGTCATGGAGTTGCCCGCACGGGGTCGAGCGGTGGCGCGCAGACTGTGGGGACCGCACTGACCCTAACACGCATCAGCGGTGGCGGGCGCCTGTGCGCGAGGCTATGACGTGGCTGAAGCAGGAGCTGGACCGCCTGTACGAGCAACACGGAAGCGCCCTGCTCAAAGACCCCTGGGCGGCGCGGGATGACGCCATCGACCTCATCGATCCCGAGCCCGGCGCGCTGGAAGCCTTCTTCGGTCGGCACGCTACGACCAAGCTCTCCACGGAGCAACGCAGTACTGCGCTTCGGCTGCTGGAAATGCAGCGCCAGGGAATGCTGATGCAGAGCAGCGACGGCTGGTTCTTCAACGACGTCGCCGGGGGGGAGACGGTCCAGATCCTGACACACGCGTCCCGTGCGCTAGACCTCGCCAGCGCCTGGGATGACACACTGGAGCAGCCTTACGTCGGGCGGCTGCGCGGGGCGCCCGGGAACACGACGGTGTATCCGGACGGCGCGGTGGTGTACGAACAACTCGTGCGGCCGCAGGCCGTTCCCGCCACGCGGCTCGTGGCAACACATGCTATCCGCTCGATTGTCGAGCCGTCGGTGCACATTGCTACGCCGGCGGTCACGATCCGTCAGCTTGACGCGGATCGGACCGAAGCCAGTGGCCACGTCCTCGTGATCGGGCGCGTCCGCGTGACATGGGTGGTCACGGGAAACCAAGAAGCCGCGTATGCGGTTGTCCACTTCGGGGGCCACGAGTTTCACTGCGTCGTGCAGGTGGGAGTCCCCGCCGAGCGCTACGCAGCGTTGCGGACCACTCTCCTGCGCCAGTTCGGCCGTGATGTGCTTAGCGAAGTGATTCGCACTTTGGACACCGCGCTGGGACCCGGGTACTTCACGCTTCGAGACCTGCTGTTGGACGACCGCCGGCGCGTGCTGGCCGCGCTCACCGCACAGCAACTGCAGGTGCTAGACGGCACGTATCGACGTGTCTACCAAGAGAATCGTACGCTCATGGAGTACCTGCGGGACGCGCATGCCCCGATTCCCCCGGCCATCGTCATGGCCGCCGTCGCTGTCTTGACCCATGACTTAGAAGATGAGCTCTCTACCCCCGCGGACCAGCCCTTGTCGCCGAAGACTCATACGCTGGTTAGCGAACTCCGCTCCTGGGGACGCGAAGTGCGCGCGGACCGGTTCGAGCCCCTACTCCGCCAGCGCCTCGAGGAGATCCTCTCCAGCCCGCTGCCCATCTCCACCCGCCTCCAACGCGCCACCGAGGTCCTGGACCTGGCCGCCGCGGCGGAGTTAACCCTGGACCTGTGGGAGGCGCAAAACCGCTTCTATCGCCTTCTGCGAACGGCCCGCGCCCAGGACGCCGGGCCGCAGCTACGCACCCTCGGAGACCGGCTGGGGTTCAACATGGACCGCCTGAGCGCGGAGATCCTGCAGGCACACCCATGACCGCGGCGCGCCCATTTGAGTTTGTCGAGTGCCTGGAGCTCCGCGAGATGCTCGGCCGTACGGCGTGGGACGAGCGCGAATTGCTGGCGGGCATTGAGGATGTCCCTGCAGGATCGATCGCCTACCACACTCGCAGTTACTTCCTCCGCAGCCGGTACTTGGCCGCCCCCTACCCGAATGACTTTGCCACATGGGCGGCCATTCAGATCCGCGATCGGGTGCTCGGAGAGCGCCTCACCGTGGTCGACCCATTCGATTTCTCGGACATAGAACAGTTGCGGGCGGAACTTGTGACCATCATCGACCACCACCTCACGACCGTGCAGACCGTCCCGCGCGCGGACTACGGCGAGCCCTTCCACTTTATGCGCTCGGTCCTCATCGAGGTGCCGACGGGGATTTCGGTAACGACCCTGCGCGCGTTCCGCGATGGGCTAGAACGGGTCGACACCAGCGCGATCTACTACCACTTTTACGAATCCCACCGCCGGCCGGAGGCGGACCCGTTAGCATGGCTCCAGACCGAGCTGGGGCGGGACGATGTGGTGACTCAGATGCGCCGTCTGAATCCGTATGTGACCAGCCTCGCAGGCATGCGCGCGCAGCTGCTGACCGCCTGTGATACCGCCCTGGGAGACGCGCCGTGAGGATGCCCGACGGGCAGGCCGCGGGCCAACGCGTCGCGGACAGACCCGTGCGTTTGGACGACTACCGTGCGGTCGTCCCTGCCTCGACTCTCGACCTTTTACGCCGGCTGGCTGATCGGGTCCGCGGCCGCTCGCTGGTCCACATCAACTCCACGCGGGTGGGCGGAGGCGTGGCGGAACTCCTCCAGCGCTACGTGCCGCTGCTTGAAGAGTTAGGCGTAACGACGCGGTGGGATGTCGTCCGCGGGACGGAGGAGTTCTTCCGGGTCACAAAGAGTTTTCACAACGCTTTGCAGGGCCAGTCCCAATCGTTTACGGACGCGATGCTCCGCACGTACCTGGAGACGAATCAGGAGAATGCCCGGCGGCTGAACCTCGACGCCGATGTCGTACTCATCCACGATCCCCAACCCGCCGCCCTCATCGCGTCTGCCAATCCCAAAGCAGATGGCACGCGGCGCGGACGGTGGGTCTGGCGCTGCCACATCGACGCCTCGCGACCACAACGCCGCGCCTGGACGTTTTTGCAGCAGTTTGTCACGCAGTATGATGCTGCGATCTTCTCCTTACCGAAGTTCGCGCAGCGTCTCCCGATTCCCCAATACCTCATCTATCCGAGCATCGACCCCCTCTCTGAGAAAAACCGCGACCTCACCCCCGAGGAGATCTCGGCGACGCTCCAGCGGCTGGGCGTGCCCCAGGACAAGCCCATCCTGCTGCAGGTGTCTCGCTTCGACCACTTCAAAGATCCGCTCGGCGTCATCACCGCCTACCGGTTGCTGAAAAAGCATGATGACTGCCGATTGGTCCTCGCCGGAGGGTCGGCCGAGGATGACCCGGAAGGCGCACAGGTCTTAGCCGAAGTCCTGACCGCGCGCAACGATGATCCGGACATCCATGTGCTCGTGCTGCCCCCGACCGCCCACCGGGAGATCAACGCCCTCCAGCGGGCGGCGACCGTCATCATTCAAAAGTCCACGCGCGAGGGCTTCGGTCTCACCGTGGCCGAGGGAATGTGGAAGGGCAAACCCGTCATTGGAGGTTTCGCGGGCGGGATTACGGTGCAGATTATCTGGGGCGTCACCGGCTACACGGTCAACTCGGCGGAGGGATGCGCATTCCGCATTCGCCGTCTGCTCCACAACCCCGATGAGGCTGCCCAGATGGGCCGCAACGCGCGCGAGTACGTCCGCGAACAATTCCTCATCACTCGGGACCTCGCCGAGCACCTCGCGTTGATGGTGACCCTTCTGCGGTAACCTCTTAGCCATTCACGCGGCCAGCAATTCCAGAAACTGGGCCACCTCGTCCACATCCGCCGCGACATACCGGGCAGCCGTCAGGGAGGTGGGACTTCCTACCTTCACGGTCACGGCCGGGTCCGGCAGAGCCATGAAGGCGTCTTCATCGGTCCGGTCATCACCGAGGTAGACTACGGCGACCCGCGGTGCCCACTCGGAGCCGAAGGCGCGTCCGAGAATCGTCTGGGCCGCCGCGCCCTTGTTCCACGCCACGTTCGGCCACAGTTCCCACGCTTGCTTGCCCCCTCGCACGACAAGCTGCGGAGCACGCTCGGCCTCCTCAAGGACCGCGACCCGCACCTCTTCGAGGCGGGAAGACGGCGTCCGCCGGAAGTGGATGCTCGCCGTGAGCCCCTTGTCCTCGACGATCACTCCCGCCACGCGACGCAACCGGACCCGCAACCTCCGGCAGACCTCCGCGACGTCCCCCCGTGCCGCCTCGGCCTCCGGCAACGTCCAGAGGGAGTCCTGCCAAGCGATTTCGAGACCGTGATTGCCTGCGTAGATCAGCTTGGGCAGCCCTACGCGGTGACGGATGTCCTCGAGTGACCGACCGCTGATCACCGCCACCACGGTATCAGGCCGACCAGCCAGTTTGGACAGCGTCTCCCGTACGCCTCCGGACAATATCGCCCGGTCGGGAGAGGACACGATGGGGGTGAGGGTGCCGTCAAAGTCCAGCAGCAGCGCAAGCGGCCGACCTCTGATGCGGCTACGGATTTGCGCCGCACTCTCCAGCACCGCGTGGGTGGTGACGCGGGACGCAAGAAGGTGTCGGGCGTATCGCAGGTGCTCGGTCATCCAGCGGAAAATGTCGTGATCCGCCACGTACGTGCGCAAGTGTTTCATCCGGTCCCGACGGTCCTCCGGCTCTAACTCGAGCGCCCGCTGGATTCGAGCGGCGAATCCCTTGGCGTCATGCGGGTTGATCGAGATCGCCCAGGGCAGCTCGTCCGCCGCCCCTGCCAACTCGCTGAGCACTAACACGCCCTGCTGATCGACCTGGCATGCCACAAACTCCTTGGCCACCAAGTTCATCCCATCCGCCAGCGAGCTCACGATGCACACATCCGCCATCCGGTACAGGGCCGCCAAGCCCTCTTGCGGCATGGCCTGCTGCAAATGGATGATCGGGCGCCAGCGCGACGTGCCATAGGCCGCATTAATGCGCACAGTCTCCTCCTCCACGCGCTGCTGAAGATCCCGGTAGCTCTTGATCTCCGTACGGCTGGGTGCGGTCTTTTGAATGAAAACCAGTCGCTCGCGATACTCCGGAGCGCTTTGGAACAGGACCTCCAACGCGTGCAACCGTTCCGGGATTCCTTTCGTGTAGTCCAGCCGGTCGACGCCTACGGCGATCAGCCGCCCGTCGAGGGCGAGCTGGTCGTGCAGGCGCGCGATCCACCGTTCGCAGGCGGGCGAGCGCGCGGTGCGCTCCAGCGCCGCGGCGTCCACACTAATCGGAAACGCCTGAACGTGGGTCAAGTGACCGTTGTAGTCTACGATGGATTCCTCGCGGTCCACCTGCGCACCAGGTTCGCGCTCCGCACACTCGAGGAAGTGCTGAACATCGAGGGAATGCTGGAAACCCACCAGGTCATTCGCCAACAGACCGTCGAGCAACTCACCTCGCTGGGGACAGACCTGCCAGACCTCCCACTCGGGCCAGGGGATGTGCCAGAAACTCATTACGAACAGGTCGGGTTTTCCCTGCCGCAAGTAGCGTGGGCACAACGCGAGGTGATAGTCGTGGACCCACACGATTGCCCCGGCACTCACCTCGGCCAAGGTGGCGTCCGCGAAGCGACGGTTGGCGGCGACATAGGCCTCCCAATGGGACGGCACGAACCGCACGTGTTGCGTGGCCATGTGGCAGAGCGGCCAAAGCGCCTGATTCGCGTAGCCGTAATAATACCCGCGGATCTCCGCATCGGGGAGCCGCACGCGGCGGAGGGCGTACGCCGGTGCCTGCGGCGGCACCTGCACATGCCCCGCGTGATCAGCGATCTCGAAGTCGGCATCCCCGCTTCCCCAGGCTACCCACGTCCCGCCGACGGCTTGCAACACGGGATCCAACGCCGCTGCCAGACCGCTCGCGGGACGATGGACCATGATCCCGCGACTGCTGTGGCGATGTTCATAGGGCTCCCGGTTGCTGACAACAACCAGCGGGCGACCGTCCAAGAGTGCCCTAATGTCAGTAGCTCGTGTGTTGATCATCGGAGTCCCTTGGCGCCGGAAGGCGATCGCCGGGCCTCGTGGACGTGATCAAGCATATCGCAACGGGTACCCAGAGAGGTTGGCACGGCCCGTTGCCTAGTGGGGTCCTGCCCTCCGGTTGAGAGTTTTCCTGATCGTTCACGGGATGGGTTGGAACCCATCCCCCCTGGCATCCTACGGGGCGACGGGATAATCTGGTGTTAACAGGCGTCCACTCACGTCACCACTGCCCAAGAATCCGCCCGCGCCGGGACGGAGAATGTGCTCCGGGTCACCGGGGTCGGACTCGGGCTGGGGCCGCGCCGAAGAACTACACCGGAGATCGCATGGTCCGTTCATTGTACAGACCCACTGGGCGCCAACCGCTGCCCGGAGACTGTCCGGTCACCTGGGCACTCATCATCGCCAACGGGCTCACATTTCTGCTCGGCTTTATCGGTTCGGGATCCCTCCAAAACGCATTGGTTTTTGGCACGGCAACTTTCCTTCAGCAACCCTGGACGCTCCTGACCTATCCTCTGGTCGCTGGCGGGCAGATTATCTGGGTCCTCCTCAGTGCCTACATCCTGTGGCTGTTCGGCGGTAGTCTCGAACGCGCGTGGGGCAGCCGAGAGTACGTCGTGTTTTTGGCGCTCGTCACAGTCACCTCCGCCTTGGGAATCGAGGTAGGCAGCATGCTGACGGGCCGATACGTGCTGTTGGCCGGCGTGGCACTCCCGCTTGCGTCTATCGTGGTCGTCTGGGCGACGATGAATCCGTCCGAGGTGCTCCTGGCGTATTTCGTCATCCCGATACAAGCCCGCTGGCTCGGCCTGATCATTTTGGTCTTAACCGTCTTCTCGTTTCCCCCCCCACTAGGGATCTTTGCCTTAGCCGGCCCCGCAGTTGCCGTGTGGTTCCTTCGCTGGGGTCGGTACGGACAGCTCCTGCCCCGCGGGGGACGATCACCGTCGCGCGGCGCGGGAGTGCGCGAGCAGGACCGGCGGACCGTGAATCCTATCGTCTGGTTCCGACGGTGGCGGCAGCGGCGGCGGTTTCGACGTCTGGTCCGGACTCTGGGACCCGATTCTCCCGATCAGAGAGTCCACTAACTGCTGAGTTCTTGGCGGACCCTATCATCCGCCGGCACCGGATGGGGACGCCTTAGCCGTCCGCGCCTGCGCCGGTCATTTCCCGTAGACCTCAAGGGAAACGCGCTCCAGATTCTGGAGGATGGCGTCTAGCCGCGCCGGACTCTGCACGTAATCCAGCGTCCCCTTCCAAAACGCCGCGTTCACAGCCTCGGGCATCAGATCGTTCGCGTCGAAGCGCACGACATCCGCCGAGGTCAGAATGTGGGCCGCCCGGCGCGCCAGCGGATCGGGATAGTCCTCGGGACGCACCCGGCGGTTAGGCGACACTGTCCCGCCGCGCTTGACCCAGATCGCCTGTGCGGTGGGCGTCGTTAGATATTGGATGAGTGCCCGGGTCTGCGGCGTATCGCGGAACATCCCGAACAAGTCCCCCGCGATCTCCACTGCTTTCGGCACGTCCGGATCGATCGGCGGAAACGCGAAGAAATCAAAGCCCTCCCCTGGTTTGAGGGCAGGATATTGCTGCTGAATGAAATCTTGGATGAACGTGGCCTGATGGTGGAAGAAACACCCCGGAGGGTCGGTGAACACCGGGATCGCGGATTCCTTGAAGTTCGTGATCAGTGCCCCATAGCGGCTACCATACACGTACTTGGAGTTGGTAGCAATCTGGCCGAAGAGCTCCCAGGCGCGTCGTACGGCCGGATCAGTCCACGCGATCTCGTGGCGGGACCACTTTTCGTACACGATGGCCCCTGCCGTGCGCAGCACGATATCCCCGATCCAGTCCGTCGCCGGCCAGCCGCTGGCGGCGCTGCTTTCCAGGCCGATACACCACGCCGTCTTCCCCTCGGTCGCGAGGCGTTCGGTCAGAGCCAGCATTTCGTCCCACGTGGTCGGGACGGTGTAGCCTGCAGACGCAAACGCCTTGGGGTTATACCAGATCAATCCCTTTAGCGCGACTTTGACAAAAATGCCGTAGACTTTCCCGTCGACTGACGCCAGGTCCATCCAGCTCTGCCCGTACTGGCTTCTCATGGCGTTCATGTCCAGGACGCTGTTCAGCGGCACCAGTTTTCCGGCCCGGGCGAATTCCCTCATCTGCACAGGGGCGGACAGAACAGCAACATCCGGCGGGGTCCCGCTCTGAATGCGTGCGGTGAGCACTCCGTTTTCCTGAATCCCTTCGAGCTGCACTTTCACTCCCGTCCGTGCCTCGAAAGGCTTCACCATCGCGAGGAAACTCTCCAGCTCGCTCCCGCTCCACACCCCCAACACCGTGACCGTCCCGCCGATCCTCTGTCCCGGGAGGGTTCCCGTTCGGCCCATGTACTCGTACAGGCCGCCGATCAGAATCATGAGCACGGCGACGCGGACGATCCAAGCGAGCGTACTCCGACCGGATTGAGACCCGCCAATCCACCGAATCAGTGAGTTCCTCCCATGCGGACCTGAGGGACGCGGGACCGTACCGACTACCGTGAGACACCAATCGAAGAGACCGCCGACTGCTGGGGTTCCCTTATCCGCCTCAGACGCTGATCCCTTCACCCAGAACGCATTGCAACGCAGCCTTCCACGACTCCTGGGGCTGCAGGGTGACATCCCACAGACAGAGGCAGACCACTCCTTGAAAGATGCGTTCAAATCCCGCCTCCGAGTTGGAGACCGTCTCCAGCGGGTGCAGCCAGACCTCCCCAGGCGGCAGCCGCAGCGACACCGCCGCGGGCCAGCCCCAGTCCGTGAACCGCACCACGCCTGCCAGAGGCACCATCGCGATCTCGCGCGCAGGCGCCGATCGCTCATCGATGAGAATCTGCGATGCTGGATCGGTTACCGCCCACACTGTTTCGACACCAAACCGGACGGCCAGACGCTCCTTGCCGGGATTGTGCAACCGATACGATGCTGTCAGTTCAGGCGCACGACGGGAAACGGCCAGCTGCTTCTCGACTCGCAGCAGCAAGGAGCGGCCGGCGACAGTGACACTCCCCGTGCGCACCAGCGCGACGGCCACGCCGCTCGCCGCGCGCGTCAGCGTCGGCTCGTACGGCCCCGTCACGAAGGTGCCCAGCTCCTGATACTCTCCACGAGCAAATGCCTCCGCCGTCGCGTCGGGGGCCAGCACGTGATCCAGAAAACTTGCCCGCCGGTAGCGATCATAGATCAACAACCGCTCCAAGCCAGGCTCTTTGACGCGCATCCGGGTGGAGTGAATCGTCTCCACCCCCGGCGTGCTCGACTCGACGGCGGGGCGCTGCTGCAGCTGCCGGTGGTATGCTTCGGGGCGCCGGGACAAAACATTGGCCAGGTTCACGCGGGCGGCGCGCCATTGCCATTCGACCACTCCCCCACCACCTTGGGGATCGGCAGTAATGACCATCGCCGGGGAAGCCAACTCGACTTCGGGGGCACCGTTGCCGTCCAGGTCAGCCTGTTCGGTCCCGGCCGCGCGCCCGCGATCCGCCAACGCTTCAGCGGCGATCAGGTGTCCGAAGGTTGCGCGCCGGATATGCGGGAGGTAGATCCCCCCAAAGACGCCATGCCAGTACGGTTCGTTGCACTGACCCGCCCACAGGTCCTCGAGGGCTTGGGTGCGCCGCGGTCCGGCCCGCATCGCGTGAACTTTCCGGCTGACCCGCAGCATGCGCTTGTGCATCGTGTTGATCTCAGGGTATTTAACCAAGAACTGCCGCCAGAATCCCCCGCGCAGGTAGCGCACGGCCGGATCGCCGCGGTCTGCCAGGCGGTGTGTGATCTCGGAAAATTCCACCGCACGGTCGGGGGGCAGCACCCACTCCATCATCTCGTCGTAGGACGCGGTGGGCAAATACACACGACCTTCGGAGGGACGCTGAGCCGCCTCACCGGGCGGGAGGACCGTGAGCCAGTCCGAGGCGGCTTCGACGGCGCTGAAGAACGTCTCGATCCACCCACGCTCCCAACAGAGCGCGTAGGTACCCGGCCACAGCCCGAATTTCTCGCCATCATCGCCCATGAGAAGAACGGGGGCGTCCGCGCCGGGAGCGGCCTCAGCGGCCCGCAGATACCCCAAGACCTCATCAGGAGGTTGCCAGGGAATCAGATAGCGCAACCGCTTGAGACTGGGGAAAATCTTCAATAGCGCCCCGTCTTCCTCGGTCACGAAGTAGCCGGCCAGGTCTTGGTCCGATAGGCCCGCCGCAAGGAAGTGCGTGTCGTCCACGATCGTGTACTCGGCGCCCGCCTGGGCAATCGGCTTGGGCAGGTGCGGCTCCCACACGCGTTCGGCCAGCCACAGCCCCCGGGCGCGGGTGCCCAACTGTCGCTGCACGTAGGCGGTGAGCTTGCGAATCTGTCCGACTTTGTCGGCGTCCGGGATGATGGCCAAAATGGGCTCGTCATACCCGCCGGTCAGGACCTCCACTTGGTCGCGGGCGACCAGTGCACGCAGGCGAGGGAAAAAGTCTGGATGCGACTGCGCGAGCCAGTCCAGCAACGGGCCGCTGTAATGGAGGCCGACGCGGATGCCGGGATGGCGCGCGAGGGCGTCGGCCATGGGCAGGTACGCCTGCTGGTACGCGGCTTCAAAGACGTGAGCGAAGTTACCGACCGGCTGATGATTGTGAATGGCCAGCGAGAGAATGACGCGACCCGACATCGACGACGCTAGAGCCGGG
Source organism: Armatimonadetes bacterium 13_1_40CM_64_14 (assembly GCA_001917855.1). GTDB lineage: Bacteria > Sysuimicrobiota > Sysuimicrobiia > Sysuimicrobiales > Kaftiobacteriaceae > 13-1-40CM-64-14. The sequence continues at coordinate 35,483 of MNEU01000075.1, forward strand.
CGACGAAGCGACCGGGGTTGAGCAGCCCGTGGGGGTCGAACTGGTGCTTGAGATCCTTCATCAAGCTGAGGGTCGGCGGGGGCGGACCCCACACATCAAGTCTGCGCTTCACTTCAGGCGGAGCGGACGCCAGGACAACGTGGCCGTGACGTTCCGTTGCCATCGTAGTGAGACGGCCGACCCACCTCGGGGCGGAGGCGGCATCGGCGATAGTGAGCCAGACGGTGCCCGTGCCAGCATGGGCCACATACTGGGGCAGCGCCCCATCCAGTGGCTGCTGCACGAAGCGAATCACATCCATCACCGCCGCCAGAGGAACTGTCACGCGCACGACGGCGGGGGCCATGCCGTCCGCGCCGAAATCGCGCAGGACCTCCCACAGCCGGAGGTGCCTCGCGCCGTCGAGTACCTCTACTGCCATCCCCCCGCGCTCGGCCATGCCCGTCACGTCTCGGACATGACGCGCCACGGCCTCTTCGAAACCTTCGGCCCACACGGCGACGCTGACCGACTCACCCGGGAATCCGGCGGATGCGGCCACCTCCCCGTGCACGACGGCCACGGCGGCCGGGAGGAGCGCCGAGGCAAACACCTCACGCGTGAGCTCGGCCGCCTGGGGGAGCGATCCACGCGCCATGACTGTTCTGGCCGTTTCGGGCTGCGGGGCCATCTTGAACGTCGCCTCCGTGATGACGCCCAACGTCCCGAGAGATCCCACAAACAGTTTGCACATATCGTAGCCGGCGACATTCTTTACGACCTTGCCGCCCGCTTTGATCGGCGTGCCGTCCGCGAGGACCACCTTCATCCCAATCACTAAGTCGCGCACGCTTCCATACATCATGCGTCGTGGTCCGTTCGTGTTGGCGGCCACGATGCCGCCCACGGTCGCCCGTTGCGGACGCGCCGCATCGATCGCCAGAAACTGATTTCGTCGCCCGAGTAATTCTTGGAGAGACACTAAGGGCACGCCGGCCTGCACGGTCGCCGTCAGGTTGGCGTCATCGTGTTCGACCAGCCCCGTCAACCGTTCCAGACTGAGCGCCACCTCGGCATGGCGAGGCACATTGCCCCAGTGCATCGCCGTCCCCCCGCCCCAGGGGACAACCGCCGCCTCGTGCTCGGCACACAGACGCAGCGCAACCGCGATCTGCTCAGCGTCGGCCGGCGCGATCCGCACGTGGGGCGTGATCCCATCGACAGTACACGCTCGCAGCGCGCCCGGGGCCAGTTGCACCCCCCCGGATCCCAGGGCCCTATGCAGCGCAGTGGTAAGTTCGTCCAGCTTCAGCGCCATGCGCCCACCCGTGCCGCGGGAGATCTCATCGGGTCGTTAGCTCATCACTCACGGGCGTCCGGCGAGGGGGACGAACTACCGTCGCCGTCCCCATACGCCCGATCGAGCAAATCCATGAGGTGGTACACGGGAAGAGCTGGCCCGTACCGCAGACCACCTGCGCGCAGCTGCACCATGCAGCCGGGGTTGGGGGCCACGATCGCCTGCGCCCCGGCACGGGAGACGGCGGTCATCTTCTCTTGCAACAGCTGCATCGACATCTCGGGATGCGTGATGTTGTAGATACCGGCACTGCCGCAACACCGATCCGAGCCCTCCATCTCCACTAGTCGCAGCCCGGGAATGGCAGCCAGCAGTTGCCGCGGCGGCTTGCGGATCTTCTGTCCGTGAGCCAGATGGCAAGGATCCTGATAGGTAACGGTCATCTCCATCCGCTCGGTCGGGGGCAGCAGTCCCAACGCGGCCAAGAACTCGCTCGCGTCTTTGACCAGCGCCGCGAAGCGCGCGGCCGGCTCGGCCAAGGACGGATCATCTCGGAGCAAGTGCCCATATTCTTTCATGGCTGCACCACATCCGGATGCGTTGACGATCACCGCGTCGACTCCGGCGTCGAGAAAACTGCGAACGTTGCGCCGGGCCATCTTCTTGGCCGCATGGGACTCTCCATTGTGCACGTTGAGCGCCCCACAGCACACTTGAGTGCGCGGAATCACCACCTCGCACCCGTTACGTCGCAGGACGCGCACAGTGGCGTCGTTGATGTCGGCAAAGAGAGTGCTCATCACGCAGCCGGACAGCAGCGCCACTCGCGCGCGGCGGGGGCCGATCGCCGGCAGGACGTCGGACTCCGGGGTAAAGAACTTCCGCGGGATCGGCACTGCAAGCCCGAGCGCTGATAGAAACGCAGCAGAGTCGCCGCGAGTCGCAACCGACGCGGGTAGGGGAACAGCTGCGTGAAAGCCAGCCGGGTGAGCGTCCGCGCCAACGGGCCGCCGGGGGGGCCCAAGACCTCGCGGGCAGCCTCGGCGATGCGGCCGTATTGCACCCCGGACGGACAGGCCGTCTCGCAGGCGCGGCACATCAGGCACAAGTAGATGTGTTCGCCGAACCTCGCGTTCGGCTCGATGCGGCCTTCGGCCGCCGCGCGCACCAAGTGGATCCGGCCGCGAGGCGATTCGGGCTCCAGCTGGGTGACACGGTAGGTCGGGCAGTGATTCAGACACAGGCCACAATGGACGCACTGGTCCAGTTCCGCAATGCTCAGACGAGCATCGCCGGGAAGGTGTTCAGCTGTCAGGTCTGCCTCTGCGACGTGATGGTCGGTCATGGTCTGATCTCGCTCACGGAAGGCTGCCGCCTCCCGACCTTCTCACTCATATCCACAGTCCTGCCGGGATTTTCGCGGGCGCTCGCCGCATCTCGGCACACGTAATAGGCGTCGGAAACATCTTCGCGGGATTGAAACGGCCGTCCGGATCGAAGACGCGGCGGACCCGCGCCATCGCGTCCAAATCGGCGGGAGAAAACAGGAGGCCGATGTACGCCTTTTTCTCCAGCCCGATGCCATGTTCGCCCGTGATACTGCCGCCCGCGGCGATGCACGCACGCAGGATCTCCGCACCCGCCTCGATGACCCGGTCCAAATCACCCGGCGTACGCATGTCAAATAGGATGTTCGGATGCAGGTTGCCGTCGCCGGCGTGAAAGACGTTGGCGATGCGCAAGTTGTACCGGGCGCTGATCGAAGCGATCCGCGCCATGACCTCCGGCAGTCGGCTGCGCGGCACGACGCCGTCCTGCACGTAGTAGTTCGGCGCGAGAGCCCCCAGAGCGCCGAATGCGCCCTTGCGCCCTTTCCACAGGCGTTGCCGTTCTGCCTCATCCTGGGCGAGCCGGACCTCACGTGCCCCCCGGGTGGTACAGATGGTCTGCACGATGGACGCCGCTCGCGCAGTCTCCTCGCGTACGCCCTCGAGCTCCACGAGCAGCACCGCTTCGGCGTCGCGCGGATACCCGACTGGCGCGCCTGTTTCCACAGCTTCGATCGTCAGGCGGTCCATCATCTCTAACGCGGCGGGGACGATGCCCGCCCCCGTGATTTCCACTACCGCCTGCGTGGCCGCCTCCATGCGGTCGAAGATGGCCAGCAGCGTCCGCACTGTCTCGCGGGTCCGCATCAAACGAACCACAACTCCCGTCGCTATGCCGACGGTCCCCTCAGACCCGACGAAGGCGCCGCAGAGGTCGTAGCCAGGGATATCCGACACGCGTCCTCCCAGCGACACCACTCGGCCATCATCAAGCACGACCTCCAGCCCGAGCACGTGATTAGTCGTAACGCCATAGGCGAGCGTGTGCGGGCCACCGGAGTTGTTCGCGACGTTTCCGCCGATGGAGCACGCCGCCTGGCTGCTGGGATCGGGAGCATAGAAGTAGCCCGCGGGAGAGACCGCCTTCGTGACGTCCTGGTTGATGACGCCGGGCTCCACGACCGCAAGCCGGTTCGGCAAGTCGACCTCCCGGATGTGGTTCATCCGCGCCAGCGAGATCATCACCCCGCCCTCGGCGGGGACTGCTCCCCCCGCCAAACCAGTCCCCGACCCTCGCGGCACGATTGGGACGTTTGCCCGTTTCGCCGCCCGGACCGCACCGGCGACCTCTTCCGTACTCGCGGGCAAGACGACGATCTCTGGCATCACCTGGAGGATTGAGCCGTCCTGCTCGTAGACGATAATGTCTTCTTTTTCCACGAGGACATACGCGTCGCCGACGACGGCTCGCAGTTCCCGGAGCAAGGCGTCTCGAGTGACACGCGATGCCTTCTGTTCCGATGGACTGAGTTTCGCCATCACCCAAGCCCTCGTCCGACTACGATCTGGCACACAGCCTCAGGTCCACATCCCGGGCGCGACCGCCCGCTTCACGGTGAGGTCCGTTGGTTCGCCCACGGGGAGCAGCTTCCCCGGGTTCATGATACCGCCGGGGTCGAAGACGTGCTTCACGTTCTGCATGGACTGCAGATCGGCGTCTGTGAACAACCAGCGCATGTACTCTCGTTTTTCGATCCCCACGCCATGTTCGCCTGTAATCGTGCCGCCCGCGTCCACGCAGGCATGGAGAATTTCCTCGCCTGCCTGCACGACGCGCTGCATAATGCCACGTTCGCGGGGGTTGAACAGGATGATGGGATGCAAATTGCCGTCGCCGGCGTGGAAGAGGTTGCCGATGCGCAAATCATGCGCTTGGCCGATCGCCATGACCCGACGCATCACCTCAGGCAGCTTGGTGCGGGGCACGACGCCGTCGTGCAGATAATATGAGGGCGCCAGGCGACCCAGCGCACCGGCCCCCTCTTTGCGCCCCTTCCATAATAGTAGGCGTTCCTGCTCGGTCTCCGCCGTGCGGAGCATTCGCAGTTCATGCCGCCGGCAGATTTCCCCGATCCGATCGATCTGGCGAGGCAGCGCCTCCTGCGTCCCCTCCACTTCGATCAGCAGCACCGCCCCGGCATCTTCCGGGTAGCCGGCGTGGATGGACGCCTCGACCGCGGCCATCACGACACCATCCATCATTTCCATTGCCGTGGGCACAATGCCCGCCCCAATCACATCTGATACGGTCTGTGACGCATCGTCGATTGACTCGAAGACCGCGAGGAGCGTCCGCGCCGCCTCAGGCTTGCGCAACAGTCTGACCACGACCGCCGTGACCACGCCCAGAGTGCCCTCGGATCCCACAAGGAGACCGCACAAGTCATAACCGGGGGAATCGACGGCGTGGCTGCCGACCCAGACGACCGTCCCGGATGCCAGCACGACTTGTAGGGCCAGCACGTGATTGCTGGTCACGCCGTACGACAGGCAGTGGGGCCCTCCCGCATTGTTGCCGACGTTGCCTCCGATGGTCGATACCGACTGACTGCCGGGGTCGGGGGCGTAAAACAATCCATAGGGAGCAGCGGCAGTGGTGAGATCGACGTTGACGACACCCGGCTCCACGACGGCCAGCCGGTGGGGGGCATCGAGGTCGAGAATGTGATTCATCCGTGTCAGAACGACCATGACCCCCCCGCGGATGGGAATCGAGCCGCCGTTGAGACCCGTCCCGGCCCCCCGGGCGACGATGGGCACCCCAGCCTCGCCAGCTGCACCCACCACGGCGGCGACTTCCTCTGTGGACCCAGGCAGGACGACGAGATCAGGAAGGCTATGTGCGACGAGAAAGGCATCCTGCTCATACACGACGACGTCTTCGGGGCGGACTAACACGTGGGCAGGACCGACGATCTCCTGCAGGTGGGCGATGAGGGCGGCGGGGATCATCGTGACCCATTATACGGAACCCGCGAGCCAGGACCAGGGACAAGCCTCGGGGGGAGGGATGACTCCACCAGGTGCAGAAGCGGCCTGATAGTTCTCATCCCGGGCGACCAGAGGAGGAAGGGAGGCACAAACGGCCGGACGGGATGTGCGCAGGCCCGAACACACTCAGGCTGGGCGCGGATTCTTTAGCAAGGAGGAGACAAAACGATGCCTGACCGTGAAGTCAATCGTCGAGATTTTCTCAAGGGACTGGGCGTGACCGTTGGCGCAGTCACCATCGGCGGACTCGCCAGTACGGTGCTCCCGCCACCTGCCGAGGCACAGGCTCCCGCGCAGGGGAAGATCCCCACTACGGCTTACAAAATCGGCCACATGACCTTCCAATCGGGCCCGGCGGCTGTCCTCGGCGCGCCCATGCTCAAGGGGCACACGCTGGCCGCCGAGGAGATCAACGCCGAGGGCGGGTTGCTCGGCAAGCGGTTGATTGAGACCATCACCGCCGACGAAAATGCGGGCACGGACGCGAACGTAAAAGAGTTCAAACGAATGAAGCTCGAAGGGAAGATCGATGCCTTTACGGGGATCACGTCGAGCAGCAACACGCCGGCGATCGGCCCGGTGGCCGAGGATCTGAAGGTCCTCACGCTCTTTGTGGACGGGTGCACCGACTTCCTTTTTGACAAAGCCGTGCCGAATCCCAAGTACGTCTTCCGCGTCACCAACATCCAGTCGGCGGACGGCGTCACCTGCGCGATCGCGACAGCTGCGACCTGGCCGGAGGTGCGGAAAATCGCGTACATCAACCCGGACTACTCCTACGGCCGCAACGCCTTCGACCACTTCCGTATTGCCATCAGCAAGTTGCTCCCGGGCACCGAGGTCGTTTCTGAGGCGTGGCCGAAGCTGGGCACCGCCGATTTCATCGCGCACATCACGAAGACGATTTCCGCCAAGCCCGACTTGCTGATGTCGTCCGTCTGGGGCGGCGACTACATCGCCTTCTACAAGCAGGCGTTGGGCTACGGGCTGTTCGAGAAGATGAAGTTCGCCAGCACGTTGGCGTTTGGGGTCGCTCCGCAGGCAATCGGCAACGACCACCCAGAGGGCGTCATTGCCGGCGTGCACTCCAACTACTACTGGAATTTCCCGCCGGGCAATAGGTGGCCCCTCAACACCCTCTTCGTGCGCAAGTACTACAATCGCTGGAAGGAATACCCGAACTTCCAGGCGGAGGGCGCCTACACCGCCGTCAACATGCTCCACAACGCGATGAAGCGGGCGAACCGACTCACGGGGGGGTGGCCGGAGGACGACGCCATCATTCACGAACTGGAGGGCCTGTCCTGGGAGTCCCCCGCCGGGTACATCCAGATCCGACCCGACAACCACCAGGCGTATAAGGACGCGATGACCGGCTTCTCGATGAGGGACAAGAACCTGCCGTTCCTCGTCCTGGACCCCAGCCGGATGTTCACGATCCCGATCCGAAATATCACGGCCCCCCCGGGATGGCCCAAGGGGGAGCCAACGTCCACGTACACCTGGATCGACCAGACCTGGCCGAAGGTCAAAGGGTAATCAGACCGTTCACCTGTCGGGACGGAGGCCGCTACCGGCCTCCGTCCCGGATCTCCCCAGACCCCGCATCGAGTCTGTCCCAAATCTGCTTTTTCAATTCTAAGAACGCCGCGGTGTACCGCATCGCCGGCCGCCGCGGGCGTGGAAAGTCCACGCGCACTTCGGCCTTTACCCGTCCTGGTCGAGAGGAGAAGACTATGACGCGGTCCGCCAGGTACACCGCCTCCTCAATATCATGGGTGACCAGGATCACCGTCTTCGTCCGCTTCTCCCACAGCCCGATGAGGACATCTTGCATCCTCACACGTGTCTGCGCGTCCAGCAGGCCGAATGGCTCATCGAGCAGGAGAAGGGCGGGGTCGACAATCAGCACCCGGGCCACTTCGACCATCTTGACCATCCCGCCGGACAGGTCTTTCGGGTAGGCGCGTTCGAACCCGCGAAGCCCGAGCAGATCGATCATCTCGTCGACGAGTGCCCGCTGCCGGCACGCCTCCACGCCCTGGGCTTGCAGGCCAAAAGCGAGGTTGTCCGCGACCGTCATCCACGGGAAGAGGGCCTCTTCCTGAAAGACGAACCCGCGCTGGGGACTCGGACCGACCACGGGGGCGCCGTCACATGTGATTGTGCCTCGCGCGGGCCGCAGAAGACCCGCCACACAGCAAAGCAGCGTCGTTTTTCCGCACCCCACTGGTCCGACGATCGCCAGGAATTCGTTGTCCGAGATGACAAGGGTGACGCCGTCTAGGGCCCGCACCGAAGTTCGACCGGCATAGGTATAGGCGAGGTCGGCAATGTCGAGTTTGACGGCGGGAGCGGGATTAATCTTCAACGCGTCGTGGCATCCACTGTGTCGCCGCGCGGTAAACACCGAGCGTAATCGCATCGGACAGCAGCACGAGGCCGCCGATAGTGACGATCCCGACGACAATCGTCGGGACTCGGGGAAACGCCGCCGCCACGGCGAGGAGATACCCTAGGCTCGGTATGGTCGGCGCAACCAGTTCGGCGGCCACGATGGTCACCCAAGCGAGACCCAAGGCGATGCGGAAACTCGACAGGATATGGGGAAGCGCACCCGGCAGGACGACCCGTCTCAGAATCATGCTGCCCGGCGCGCCGAGCAGTGTGGCGGCATCCAGGTGCACGCGCGGGATTGCGCGGACCCCCTGGTAGGCGCCCAACAGCATGACAGGGCCGACTGCGGTCGCGACCAACAATACCTTGGAGGGTTCTCCCAAACCAAACCACAGCACATAAAGAGGAAGCAAGGCGAGCGCCGGAGTGTACCGCACCAGAGCGACCCACGGACTCAGGATGTCGTCCACGTGGCTTCTCGAGGCCATGGACACGCCGACGGCCACACCGACGACCACGCCGACCAACAGACCTGCCAGGACGCGACCGGTGCTCACGACCACACCCTGAGGCAAGATGCCCGATCGGACAAGGAAAACCGTCTCGTCCGCCAGTGACGCGTATGTGGGGAGGAGCTCCACATTATCCACATGGTGGGCGATCCACCAGACCCTGCGGGGGAGATACGGACTGCCAACCTGTGCGGCAACGCCGTAGAGGATCGCCAACACGGCGAACGCAAGGACCGCCCGCTTGAAATTCATCGGTCTGCCCATCCGGCCACGGGGAGGCGAGAGGCGAGCCGGATGACCGCATCCATCGCATATGCCGCTGCGGACAGACTCAGGATCCCCACGATAACTACCGCGGGATCCACGCCGATCTCAGACCGAGATGACCAGATCCCGCCCCCCACCAGCAAGACGCCCATTCCGGTCCGAGCCATCAACATCTCCGCACCTACGGTCGTCATCCACGCAATGACGAGCGCGTACCGGAGACCGGACATGATGGATGGTCCGACGGACGGGAGGATGACCCGCGAAAAGAACAGACCCCGAGGCGCCCCCAGCGTGCGCGCCGCCAAGACATAAACGCCCGCGACGTCACGGATCCCGTGGTAGGTGGGAATCACCATCGCAGTGCAGACCGCATACACAACAGGGATCAGCACGTGGGTCTCTGTATGCCCCAGCCATAACATGGCGTAGCTGATCAGCGCCAGAGGGGGAATGGAGCGGAAAAGGATGTAGACAGGATGCCCATACGCATCGAGCCGCTGATTCCATCCCAGCGCCAACCCCAGTGCGATGCCCGCGGGCACGCCCAGGCTCAACCCGATAAGCACACGCAGCGTGCTCACTAGAAGAGACCCCTGCAAGGTCACGTGTGCCAGAGCCAGCGTCTCCAGGTGAGAACTCACGTGACGAGGGTCACCGATCGGGACGGTGCGCCCCTGCGCGAGCTGAATGACGGTGTCGACGAGATCCTGGGGCGGGGGCAGGACTGAGGCCCTCAGCAGGTGGCGTACGGGCTCCGGGAACTGGCCGAGATCGACGTAGCGGGAGCCGGTCGACAGAAGTCCATACGCAACCACGCCGACGGCCACGGAGAGCGCGGCCAGCGCCGCATGCGATCGGCCGGCAGGGCGTGGACTACGACGCATCGGTCGGTTGCGCCCAGCTTTCAGAGGCGCGCAGCGGGGCCCAGACTCCCCTCGCTCACCTGCTTCGCCAAGACGATGATGGAGGCGGTGACGCCGGCGATCACAATCCACACCAGAACCCGCGACGCGTTGGACATCAACGCAATCGTTCCGCTAGACAGCCCAGTCAGCGCCAGACCTACGACCGGCAACACCGGGGCCCCACACCCGGCCACGCTACACGGCATGGTGGTGACTCCCAGCGTGCTCAGCACACTCCCCACCACCCCGCCGCGTCCGCCCCGCCGCCCTGCCGCCAGCCCCGCGTGCTTCAGTTGACTGCGCCGCTGCAGCCACACGCTGAAGTACGCCCCGAAGAGTGTCCCCATGAGGACCCATCGCGCGACGTCTCGCACGGTGACAGTAAACCCCCACTCCGCCTCGTCATACTCGCTGGAGGCGATGAACCACAGCACCGCCGCGTTCCAGAGGAAGTCCACCTTTCGCCCCACCGTCGCCTCCCCGGACCGGAGCCACGAGGGGACGTTGTGCAGCCATGGGTTGAAGGAGAAATGATCGTAGGGCTTGCGCACGACGGATAGGACCAAGGGGGGCAGGATGAGATTCAGCGCGACGATCGCGACCACGACGAGCACGAACACGCCGCTGCGCTGTCGGATCGCGCCCAGGACACCTCGCACCACTGTGCGCCCGTCGGCCCCTAGGGTACGCCAGCGTTGGTTGATCGTGTGTGCGCTATGCATCAGTAGGCCTTATCCGCGGATGGTCCGCACGACCTCCGCATTGGCAAACGCCTCCTGAGGAGTCCCCTCAAAGAGAATCTCTCCCCTGTCCATGACATAGAGGCGTTCAGCGATCCGCGACGCCGTCATGATATTGGACTCCGCAATGAAAAGCGCGATACCCATCGCTTTAATGCGGGTCACCGCCTCGGCGAAACGTTTCACCACCGCGGGCGCCAGCCCCTCAAAGGCCTCGTCCAGCAACATCACCGACGGACGCAGCAGCATCGCCCGCGCAATGGCCACCATTTTCTTCTCTCCGCCGCTCAGGTTCAGGGCCCGCCGAGTGCGCAGCCCACGGAGTTCTGGAAAGAGTTCAAAGACCCGGGCCGTCCCAGTGTCCGTGCCCTCTCCATTCGCCGGGCGGCCCCCCGCTCCGAGCCACTGGGCGATGTGCAGGTTCTCGTCGACGGTCAGATCGGGGAAGACACCGGCGTCCTCGGGCGCATAGCCAATTCCCCGCCGGGCACGGGCGTGGGCAGGCAGCCGGGTAATGTCCTGTCCGTGCAGCCGGATGGCGCCACCC
>MNEU01000001.1 GCA_001917855.1 Armatimonadetes bacterium 13_1_40CM_64_14
TGCGATCTGCACGGCGCCGGTGCCTACTCCCCCGCTTGCCCCCAAGATGAAGACGGTCTCGCCTGCCCGAAGGCAGGCACGGGTGATGAGCATGCGCCAGGCGGTCCCGTAGGCGATCGGCAAGCATGCTGCCTCCTCGAACGTGACGTGCTCTGGGAGCGGGATCAGGTTCAGGGCGGGAACGACGGCGTACTCGGCGAGGCCCCCGGGGAGATCCTCGCCGAGGGCGCCATGTCCGACCGCCGGGTCCACCAGCACGCGGCTCCCGACGACGCGTTCGTCGACGCCGGCACCCACCGCCACAACCACGCCGGCGATATCGGCGCCGGAAATGTGCGGGAGAGGGATGCGCTTCCCCGGCATTCCCCGTCGGACGAAGATGTCCAAATGGTTGAGACCGACTGCGCGCACCTGCACAACGACGTGTCCCGGATCCGGGCGGGGAGTAGGGACTTCGGTGTACTGAAGGACATCGGCGCCCCCATGAACAGGGATGATCACTGCCCGCATCGTCGCCGGAATCGCCATTAGAGGAGGGAAGGCACCTCCAAACCAGAAAGATATATGGCCCGTGTGATAAGCCATATATTGCACCCGGTTGAGCAGGTTCCTTTCGGAGAGGTTGGTTGTGGGAAACGCACTGCGCGTCGAGCGGTCCGTGCGCAAGTCCCTGACTTGGCGAGGGGGAGCACGGTTGAGTTCGCGCGCGGAGGCGATCACCCAGGCGCTGCGACGCGCGATCATCTCCGGAGAGCTCGCCCCGGGGCAGGTGCTCTTTGAGGGAGACCTGGCCCATCGATTCCGCGTCAGCAAGACCCCGGTCCGGGAGGCGCTGAGCGTTCTTCAGGCCCAGGGACTCCTTCGCGTGATCCCCTACCGGGGCTACCTGGTCGCCCCGGTCTCTCTCACCGACGTCAAGGATCTGTTTGAAACGCGCATCGTGCTGGAGGAGGCGATCGCGGGGCTGGCGGCGGAGCGGATCTCCCCAGAGTCGCTGGCGCAGCTCGAAGAGATCAGCCGATCGGATTTGACCTTCCCGAACGAGACGAGCGAAGATCGATTCGCCTGGATGGCCCAGAACAAGGTCTTCCACCTTGAGATCACACGCGCGACGGGCAACGATGAGCTTGTGAGCATCATGGACCTGCTGCTGGATAAAGTCTCGCGGGTCGTCTTCCTCTACTATTCCAAGGGATCGCTGGAAGAGCATCGCTCCGGCCACGCCACGATCGTCGATGCGCTGCGCCTGCGCCAGCCGGCGGCTGCGCGGCGAGCCATGCGCGAGCACATCGAGCTCACCTGCACGAGCGCGCTCACGATTTTGAAGAGCTCCAATCCCAACAGACTCAGCGTTGCTGAGAGGAGGAAAGGATCATGAAGGTCAGATGGCGAGATGTCCTCATCGCCGCGTTATCCGGGATTCTTGTAGTCGTTTTGGGCGGCCCGCAGGTGGGCAGTGCTCCCCGCACCGACGTCCTCATTATCGCGAAGGATATTTCCGACATCCGCACGCCCGATCCGTCGAAGTCCTACGACGTGGGGGGAGTCTTCTTGCAGTTTCCGGTCTACAGCCGGCTGGTCCGCCAGAGCGCGCCCAACTACTGGAAGATCCTACCGGATCTAGCTGAATCGTGGACGGTCAGCCCAGACGCGCGCGTCTACACTTTCAAGCTGCGAAACGCCACCTTCCATACGGGGAACCCTGTAACGGCGGAAGACGTCCGGTTCTCACTGCTGAGGACCAAGAACATCAAGGGGTATGGGTCCTTCCTCGCTGAACCGATCAAGAACGCCGAGGTTCTCGATGCACGGACCGTGCGCGTCGAGCTCAACGAGCCCGATGCCACCTTCCTGGCTGCGCTTGCGGCCGGGGTGTTCTCTCTCATCGACAGCAAGTCCGTCAAGGCGGCCGGCGGCGTGGAGACGGCCAACGCGGACAAAGAGGACAAGGCGGAGCAGTGGTTCTACACCAACTCCGCGGGGACCGGTCCCTATCGGCTCGTCCGCTACACGCGGGAGACGGAAATCGTGTTGGAACGCAATGAGGGCTACTTCGGCGCGAAGCCGTTTTTCCGCCAGGTCATTATCAAGCATGTCAAGGATCCCAGCACACAGGCGCTGATGGTCCAGCGGGGTGACGCCGATGTGGCGCTCGATCTGAGCGTGGACCAGGCGGAAGACCTGAAGGGCAAGCCAGGGATTCAGCTCTTCGAGGATTTCTCCGGCTGGACAGTCTATTTGGGGTTGAATACCAGCGTCGCTCCCTGGGACAAACCCCAGGTCCGCGAGGCAGTAAAGTACGCGATCGACTACGATGCGATTGTTTCACAGATCATGCGGAGCCATGGGCGTCGCATTGGTAGCATCATGATGCCGGGCATGCTCGGCTTCACGGAGACGCAAAACCGGGCACTGCTTTATCCCCAGAACCTGGAGAAGGCCAAAGCGTTGATGCAGGAGGCGGGCGTCTCGCGCGCCAGCGTGACCCTCACCTGGGCGGCGGGGGCCAACTACGGCGCCCTACCACTGGACCGTCTCGCGCAGAAGCTGCGCACCGACCTGGGGCGGATCGGGATTGATCTTCAGCTCGAGCCGGTGCAAACGTCGATCTTCCTTACCAATTACCGGCAGGGCAAGCCGCAGACAGCGATCGGTTTCTGGTTCCCGGATTTCATGGATCCGGACAACTGGTCGTACTTCGTCTCGGGGTTTATTAACAAGCGACTTCACTGGGAGTCTCCCGAAGGCGCGCGCCTCGTGGAGGATGCCAGGTTGACGGCCGACCAACAGCAGCGCGCCACCCTCTACGCGCAATACAACCAGCTGCTGGCCCTGCGGGACACCCCGTACGTCTTCCTGGTTCAGCCAACCAACCTGACAGCTACGACGAGTGATCTAACCGGATTCCGGTACCATCCGCTCTTCTTCTTCGAGATTGAGGCATTGCGCCGCAAGTGACTGTCTGAGGAGGTGGGGGCATGATGCTCCCACCTCCTCGTTTCTCCGATGGCCGTCTTCTTATTCCGACGAATCCTCGTGAGCATCCCGACACTCATTGGGATCTCGCTGATCACCTTCCTGGTCTCGCATCTGCTGCCGGCCGACCTTGTTTTGGTCAATCTGGGGGACCGGGCCACGCGAAATCCAGAGCTCGTCAGCGCCTTCCGCGCCCGCTGGGGTCTCGACCAGCCGCTCTTGGTCCAGTATCTCGTCTACGTGGAAAATTTGGCCCGTGGGAACCTGGGCACATCCATCGCGACGAACCGACCTGTGCTCACGGAACTAGCGCTTTCGCTGCCAATGACGATCGAGCTGGCCACCCTTGCCACGCTCATCGCCCTCGTCCTGGGCATCGCCCTTGGCGTCGTGGCGGCTGTCCGCCGCGACACGCTGGTCGACGCGGCGGCGCGTGCCGTCTCCCTTGTCGGTGTCGCTGTGCCGACCTTCTGGTTCGCCATCCTGCTCGTCACGCTCGTCTATTTCCGGCTGGGCTGGGCGCCGCCCCCTGGACGACTGACCGCGGGAGTCGTGCCACCTGCCCCAATCACCGGCATGTACTTAGTGGACAGCGCCCTGCGAGGTCAGTGGACGGTGTGGCGCGACACCCTGGCGCACTTAATGCTGCCGGTTCTGGTGCTGGCGACGGTCGGGGTCGGGTACGTGACACGGATTACCCGGGCGAGCATGCTGGAGGTACTGCATCAGGATTACGTCCGCACGGCGAGAGCTAAGGGGGTCGCCCCCTTCGCTGTGGTCATCCGCCACGCGCTGCGCAACGCTCTGATCCCGGTCATCACCGTCGGGGGCACTCTCTACGCACAGCTCATGTCCGGGACGGTGATGACCGAGACGATCTTCTCTCTCCCGGGCCTTGGCCGCTACGCTTTTTCCTCTGCGGCCAGCCTCGACTTCCCGGCGGTGATGGGTGTGGCTCTTATTGTGGGCATTCTCTACGTTGCCATCAACCTAATAGTTGACATCCTCTACGTCTGGATCAACCCGCGCATCCAGTACGAGTGAAACCACTGCCGGACGTCGGAAACCTAGGCCTTAAGCGGCGTGCGGGGATGTTTCGGTGGGCGCGTGCGTGGGGGCCGAATGGGTGGACGCGGCGCCGCCTCGGAGTGGTCACGGGGGTTATCGTCGTGGGAATCTGGGTCCTGGGGGCGGTGGCGGCGCCCTTCGCCCCTTATGGAGCGGACGAACAGCGGTTACTTGAAGCGTTCCAGCCTCCCTCGGTGCGCCACCCCTTCGGCACGGACGACCTCGGGCGCGACGTCCTCACGCGTGTGCTCTTTGGCGGGCGCTACACGCTTAGTCTCGCGCTGGTCGTTGTGCTCCTGACGGGTTTGTTCGGGATGACCATCGGCGTTATCGCCGGTTATTTCGGGGGATGGGTGGACGAGGTACTGATGCGTGCAACCGAAGTGGTGATGGCTTTTCCCGCGATCATACTGGCCATGGCCATCGTGGTCGCCCTTGGCCCCGGACTAATTAACGCGGGGTTGGCGATGGCCCTGGTCTGGTGGCCGCCCTATGCGCGACTTGCGAGAGGGGAAACATTGGTCGTACGGCGGTTGGAGTACGTGGAGGCGGCGGTCGCCCTGGGGCAGAGGCCCTGGGGCATCCTCTGGCATGCCATCACCCCGAATATTCTTTCCACGTTGATTGTGCTTGCCACCATCGACCTGGGCGCCGCTGTGGTTACAGCCGCAGGGCTGAGCTTCCTTGGGTTGGGGGCCACCCCCCCGACGCCGGAGTGGGGCGCGATGGTAAGCGCAGGGCGCGAGATACTCGCTCAGTGGTGGGTCGCCTCGTTCCCGGGCCTTGCAATCTTCATGACCGTGCTGGGCTTTAACTTCATCGGCGATGGCATCCGCGATCTGCGCGATCCCCACCGGCGTGGCCAAGGCTGACGCCGAGCGGAATCCTCGGCGGTGTTGCAGTAAACTAATACCCACCGGGCGCGTGGAGGAAATACCCAATGCTGGAGATGCGGCCGAATTGCGAGTGTTGCGATCGAGACCTGCCTGAAGAGCAGGAAGGTGCGTTCATCTGTTCCTTTGAGTGCACGTACTGCCGGGACTGTGCCGTCCGAGTCCTCGAACTAGTGTGTCCCAACTGTGGGGGACAACTTGTTCCTCGCCCGTCCCGTCCTCAAGCCAAACTGACAAAGTATCCAGCCTCAAGCAAGCGAGTGAGTCGCTCCGAGCCGTGTCGCTCTCCAAGGGAAGCCGCGCTTGTTCGGAGCCAGTAGACACCGGGGAAGGACTCGAGCGATCACGCGACCGGCCCTCTCGAAAACGAGCAGGTGCGTCGTCACGCTGGTCTCGCGTAACGGAGCCCGGCGGACGATATTCCACACCCCAGGAAACAGCCAAATCCTCCGACGAACGCACGGATGTGTCCCCTGGCTCAGGGGATATTGAGTTCCTTGGCTTGTCGTCGCGCTAGCTCTATTGCTCCGGTTTCGTCCATATTTGCAGCGGGGTGGAACGTACCCAGTGTCATCTTGGCTGTTCCCTCACTGCTATCTCTTCCGTCGCACCGCTAATGAGCGCGACTCTGTGCTACGCTTTGGACTGCGGAGGGACCTGAAGGGTTCCGGTCGCGGCGACGGGCCAAAGCTCACCAGGTATGTTCATCTCTCTGTGTTAGGGTGGCTTAATCCTCGGCCACGGCGTCATCCGTTGAACCTTGCACCATCTCGCTTCGGGTGTCCCCAGAGAACCGTACCTGCAACTTCGCCTCTCTTCGGGGGGTGGATTAATGTCCGCATCGGGCCTCATCAAGCACGTCGTGATTATTGTGAAGGAGAACCACACCTTCGATAATTACTTTGGGACGTTCCCCGGCGCGAATGGCGCGGTGTTCCCACACGCAGGCGATCCCATCCACGACCCGCCCCACGACCATCGCGCGTGGCTTAACCGTAACGGCCCGCCGGGCGCTGTCCGGTTGCAGTACACGAAGGCCGATATTCCAGCCTATTGGGCCTACGCGCAACAGTACACCTTGTGTGATAACTTTTTCACCGACGTGGCGAGCCAGTCCGAACCCAATCACCTGATGCTCATTGCTGCGGACTCCCCGATCGTCGACAATGCGAGTCCGAATCGCACCTATCAGCCCCAGCCACCCTATGACCTGCCGTCTCTGCCGGCGGCCCTCGCAGCCGCGGGCCATGAGTGGCGGGACTACGCCGATCAGAATGCGTCGTACTTTCGGCACATCGAAAGATGTGGCCCGCGGCTATCTGCCCACGGTGTGCTGGATGTACGCGCCAGACGGTAAGAGTGAACATCCCCCCTGGAAACCAGGCGCGGGGCCCGTGGTCGGACCGGGAATGCAGTGGACCGCTGACCGCGTCACCAAAGTGGGCAGCAGCGCGCTGTGGGGTAGTACAGTCATCTTCATCACGTGGGATGACTGGGGGGGATGGCATGATCACGTCGACCCCCCCAACGACATGTCATGGCGAGGGGGTGGACCGAAAGGGTACACGGGCTCTCAGTTCCGCTACGGGCCCCGCGTGCCGTGCCTGGTTGTGAGCCCCTATGCCAAATCCGGATATATTTCCAAAGTGCAGCACTCCCACGTCAGCCTGGTGAAGTTCTGCTGTACCCAGTTCGGCGTGCCGACGTGGAATGACCGGCTCAAGAAGGCCGACGACATGTCTGATTGTTTCGATTTCAGGCGCCCGCCCGCGCCCGCGCCCCGATGCGACGTACCGGTCCTTTCCGCCTGCCGAAGCCCACCGCAGATCACTTTGCCGCTCTCGCTGAGAGCATCCTCTATCAGCAGCTCGCCGGCGCCGCGGCGGCGGCCATCCATGGCCGATTTGTGGCGCTCTTCAACGGCGCCCTCTCCCCTACGGCTGTCCTGGCCTTCCGGCCGCAGAAGCTGCGTGCGGTGGGACTCTCGCGCAACAAAGTCGCCTCGATCAGGGACCTGGCCGCGAAAGTTGCCGACGGGACCGTCCCTCTTGACCGCGTGGGCCGGCTCTCTGATGAGGAGATCATTACGCGCCTGTCGGTCGTCCGGGGCATTGGGCCGTGGACCGCTAAGATGTTCCTGATCTTCCAGCTCCGCCGACTCGATGTCTGGCCGGTCGAAGACTATGGGGTGCGTCAAGGCTACTCACTGGTTTACGGGCTGCGGAGGCTCCTCACACCCAAGCAGCTCGAGATCAAAGGCGAACGGTTCCGGCCCTATCGCACGGTGGCAGCCTGGTACTGCTGGCGCGCTGTCCACGAGGCACGGCGAAAGCGGCAGTAACAGCCCTAAAACCTCCTCCGGTTTCTTCACCATTCGCCAAGACATCCCGGCAAGTTCCCGCGGTCGCCGAAGTTAGCGGACGTACGCACCCGGCACGCCAGCATCCACCGTGAGGATTCCTCCCGTCGTCTTCGCTGAGCGGTCGGAGGCAAAGAACACGGCGGCTTCCGCAACGTCTTTGGGGTGGACGTTCGTCTTGAGGGTCGCGCGCTGGCGGTAGAATTCCTCCAGCTGATCTGGGCGAATGCCGTATGCCCGCGCCCGTTCCTGGCGCCACTGGGTCGTCCAAATGCGAGATCCTTCCAGCACCGCATCGGGACAGATCGCGTTCACGCGGATGCCAGCAGCACCGGCCTCCTCGGCCATGGTGCGGGCCAGGTGGAGTTCTGCGGCCTTGGCGGCATTGTACGCGGATGCTTCCTTGCTTGGCACGAGGGCGTTCTTCGAGGCGACGAAGATGATCGACCCGCCTAGCCCCTGCGCCCTCATGATCTTTAGCGCCTCGCGGGAGACGAGGAAGTATCCCGTGAGGAGAACCTCATGCACCCGGCGCCACTGGGCGAGCGTGGTCGCCTCCAGCGGCGCGGCGACCGCGATGCCCGCGTTAGACACGAGGATGTCGAGCCCGCCATAGGTCCGGACCGTCGTGCGGAAGGCCTCGGCGACTGACGTTTCGTCGGTGACATCACAGCGTAGGGCGAGCGCCCGCTCCGGGCCCAATCGGCCGGTCAGGTCGCTTGCCAGCTCTTCGGCGCCGGCCAGGTCAATGTCGGCGAGGACGACGTGCGCTCCTTCCTCCGCCAACCGGGCAGCGATGGCTCGGCCAATGCCGCCGGATGCGCCAGTGATAAAGGCGATGCGGCGCGACAGTTCGCGCTCGGGCGCGGCCAGCGTCAGTTTGTAGAGCTCCAGCGGCCAGTACTCGACGTCGTACGCCTCCTTAGGAGAAAGGGACACGAACTCGTCGAGCGTCGAGGCGCCGTGCATGACCGCGATGGCGCGGCGGTATAATCCTCCTGCCTGCGTCGCCAGGAATCTGTCTTTGCCGGTGGCCACCATGCCGAGGCCAGGGATGAG
>MNEU01000066.1:0-8942 GCA_001917855.1 Armatimonadetes bacterium 13_1_40CM_64_14
GATCCCTTCCTCAAGGGATTCTCTGCGGCGGTCTTGGGCGATCCCTTCCTCAAGGGATTCTCTGCGGCGGTCTTGGGCGGGATCGACAGCATGCCCGGAGCCGCGATTGGCGGGCTGCTGCTCGGGCTGCTGGAGGCTTTGTTCGGGGGCTATGTCTCCGTGCAGTTTAAAACCACATTGGCCTTCGCGATCATTATCGCTGTGCTGATCGTGCGGCCTGAGGGGTTACTCGGCCGGGAATTCCGGCGACGGGTGTAGTCTCCCCGGGTCTCCCCACCACCCCAGTAGAAGGTAACGGCGCTCCGGGCGCGTACATTGAGCGTGCACCTTTCAGATCGGCAAAGGGGTGAACTATGACGATCGTAGGCCGAGGCGCCGCAGCAGCGCTCTTGGTTGTCCTGCTCCTGCTCAGCGCCTCTGTCCAGTCTCAGGAACGCGGCGTGACGCCGACTGAAGTGGTCATTGGGACGTCGCAACCCCTGACGGGGCCCGCGTCGTTCTGGGGTCTGCCGGTCACCGGCGGCATGGACGCGTACGTTAAGCTGACGAACGAGGGAGGGGGCATCCACGGGCGCAAGATTCGCCTGGTGGCCCTCGACGACGGGTACCAACCGACTCGGGCGGTTGCTAATGTCCGCGAACTCGTGGAACGCACCGGCGTGTTCGCCATCGTCGGGCTGCTGGGGTCGGCCAACGCCTTTGCCGTGCGCGATTACATGGTGGAGAACAAAGTCATCTGGATCAACCCGCTCGCAGACGCCAGCATGTGGACGGGGTTCAAAGGCAAGCAGTACTTGTTCGTGACCTACGTCAGCTATACGGACGAAGGACGACTCCTCACCGAATACGCGGCGAAGACGTTGGGAATGACCTCGTTTGCCGTCTTTTACCAGAACGATTTGTTCGGGAAGAAGGGACTAACGGGAGTCAAGCGCGGCGCGGACTCGACGAAAACCCGCGTCGTGGCGACAGTGCCCTACGAAGTGACGGATCGCGACTACAGCGGCCATGCCGTGAAGCTGCGGGAGTCCAAAGCCGATGCGGTCGTTTTGTACTCCACCCCGACGGCTGCTGCCCAGGTCGTCAAGGAAATGGCGAAGATCGGGTACCGCCCCCGGCTGATCTCCACCTCCGCGTTGGCCGATCCGGCCATGTTCGCCTTGGCGGGGGAGGCATGGAACGACGTCATCATCGCCGCCTACTTCCCGCTGCCGGGCACCGACACCAAAGTCGACGAAGTCGTGGCCACCATCGCGAAGGGGAATCCCGCGCTGGCCCGCGCGCCGTTCAACGCCGTGGCCGGCGTCTCGTTTGTGGAGCCATTTCTCGAGGGCCTGCGCCGTGCTGGGCCCACACTCACCCGGGACAAGTTTGTCGCCGCGATGGAGACGCTCCGGAACTGGGACGGGGATGTCGTACGGGGCGTGACCTTTGGACCTGAGCGACGGCAGGGCGTGGCGCGAATCTACATCGTGAAGTCTGAAGGCGGGCAGTACAAGCGCCTGACGCCCGATATCGCCTACCCGGTGGGCTTCTAAGTCCCGCGCCTCCCTAGGACGGATCCACCCGCCTCCCCGCGAGCCCTCCCGCCGGGGGGGCGGGTGCTGGAAGACCCGGGCGGGAGGAACGGACCTGCGAACGTGGACCCGCTTCTCGATGTTGACGCTGTGTCCATCGTCTTCGGCGGCGTCGCTGCGCTGGCCGAGGTGAGCGTTCAGGTTCCCCGCGGTGCGCTGATCTCGCTCATCGGTCCCAATGGTGCGGGCAAGACCACCCTGTTCAACTGCATTACGGGAGTGTACCGGCCGGACCGCGGGTCCATCCGATTCGCTGGTGTGGACCTCGTCGGTCAGTCCCCCGACCGCATCGCCTGGCGGGGGATCACCCGGACATTCCAAAACATCGAACTCTTCACGCGCATGACGGTGCTCGAGAATCTGTTGCTCGGCCGCCACCGGCACTTCCACACCGGCCTGCTCCGCGCTGCCCTAGCCACCCCGGCGTGGTGGCGGGAGGAAGTAGCCCATCGTGCCCACATCGAGCAGATCATCGACTTTCTGGACTTGCAGGCGCTCCGTGACCGTCGGGTCGGCGACCTGCCATTGGGCCGGCAGCGGCTGGTGGAACTGGGCCGCGCGCTCGCGACCGACCCGCAGCTCGTCCTGCTGGATGAACCGTCCTCAGGGATGACAACGGAAGAGAAAGATGACCTGGTGTTCCGCATCAAAGATCTCCGCGAGGAGATGGGGATTACCGTCGTGGTGGTCGAGCACGATCTCAAACTCGTGATGGGGATCTCCGATTGGATCGCTGTCCTCGACCACGGGGTCAAGATCGCACAGGGCACGCCCACGCAGATTCAGAGGCATCCTGAGGTCATTCGCGCGTACCTGGGCACCAAAGACGCAACCGCCCCGCCGGCGCGAGGCATGAGGGAACCGTCATGAGCGAGGGGCGCCTGACGGCCATCAATGTCGAGACGGCGTACCACGGGCGGCTGACGGTGCTGCGCGGCGTGTCGTTGACCGTGCTCCCCGGACAGATCGTGGCTATCCTCGGCGGCAACGGGGCGGGCAAAACCACGCTGCTGCGGACGATCAGCGGCCTCATCCCCGGCCAGCCAGAGAAAGGAACCATCGAGTTTGCGGGACGACGCCTCAACGGCCTCGACCCGGAGGACATTGCGCGATTGGGGATCGCCCATGTGCTGGAAGGCCGGGGGATCTTCCCGGAACTGACCGTCGACGAGAACCTTCAGTTGGGCGCGTACACCCTCCGCCACGGCGCCCGGCCGGAGGACCTAAAGCGCATGGCTGCGCTGTTTCCCGTGCTGCCGACGCGACGCCACCAGCTGGCGGGGACGCTGTCGGGGGGGGAGCAGCAGATGCTGGCCATCGTCCGCGCATTGCTGATGCGTCCGACTCTGTTGATGCTCGACGAACCGTCGCTGGGGCTGGCTCCCTTGCTCGTAGAGGATATCTTTCAGACGATTGCCACCGTCAACGCTTCGGGCGTGGCGATTCTCTTGGTCGAGCAAAACGCCCGGATGGCACTGTCCGTCGCCCACTATGGGTACGTGTTGGAGAACGGACGGATGGTCCTGGAGGGCGCGGCAGAAGATCTCGCCGCTAACCCCAACGTGCAGGAGCTCTATCTAGGCGTGGGCCGCGAACCGTCTGTTAAAGGCTACCAACGCTACAAGACGCGCCGACGGTGGGCCTGATCCCTTAGAAACGATCCGGACCCCCGCTGACACTCTCGCAGCGGACGCGGCGTGCGTCCCTACAGTTCCGCATATAACTGCGTCACGACCTCGCCGAATTTCTCCATGATCGCCTTGCGCTTGACCTTCATGGTCGGCGTGACCTCACCGTCTTCGGGGTACAGCCGTTTGGGCAGCAACGCGAACTTCTTGACCTGCTCGGGGGATGACAGCGTGCGGTTCACCGCATCGACCTCGGCGGCAATCAGACGCCGGACCGCGGGGCTGGTCGTCAGCTCCGCGAAGGTGGAAAAGGGAACGCGCGTGTCCTGTGCCCACTTCGCCACGTACTCCTCATCGAGCACGATCAAGGCGACCAGGTACTTGCGCCCATCCCCGATGACGATGGCATCGTTGATGTACGGGCTGAACTTCAGCTTGTTCTCAATGTACTGCGGGGCGATGTTCTTCCCATAGGCGTTAATGAAGATGTCCTTCTTGCGGTCGGTGAGGATGAGGTTGCCGTCCGCATCGAGCCGTCCTACATCTCCGGTGCGCAGCCAGCCCTCCACGAGGGTCTGCGCACTCAGGTCGGGATCTTTGAAATACCCGGCGAAGATGTTTCCCCCGCGCAGCAGGATCTCACCATCCTTGGCGAAGGCGAGCTCGACGCCGGGGACCGGCTTGCCCTGCGTCCCCAGCCGCACATCCCCAAACGGATGCACCGTGGCCACGGCGGTCGACTCCGTCTGCGCGTAGATTTCGCGCATCTGCAGCCCCAGGCTCCAGAAAAACCACAGGATGTCCGGGGCCACCGGAGCCGCTGAGCACAAGGCGATCCGCACCCGATCCAGCCCCAACCGG
The DNA here is from genome assembly GCA_001917855.1 of Armatimonadetes bacterium 13_1_40CM_64_14. GTDB lineage: Bacteria > Sysuimicrobiota > Sysuimicrobiia > Sysuimicrobiales > Kaftiobacteriaceae > 13-1-40CM-64-14. The sequence goes on from MNEU01000066.1 coordinate 4,067, forward strand.
TGCCGCAGCGGGAGCAAGACGGTATGGCGGGCGAGCGCATAGGCCGCCTGCAGCCAGACAGGTACCCGGCGACCGGCCCACAGGGCTGCACTAAAGGCCAGGCGCTTAGGCCAGTCCGCCTCGCGAACGCGCAAGACGACTCCCGCATACAGCTTTTCCCAAATCCGCGGCACCGCGAAGAAGATAGTCGGGCGCACTTCCCGCAGATTCACCGGAACGGCCTCCAAGTTCTCCGCGAAGTTCACCGTGTACCCGCCGTAGATGGCGCTGAAGACGGACAGTGACCGTTCCGCGATGTGCGCCAGCGGCAAGTACGAGAGGAGCTCGTCGTCGGGCCGACTGGGAAAGACATAGCGCAAGTTCGCCTCCTGCGCCCAGAGCAGATTCCTGTGAGTCAGCATCGCGCCCTTCGGCGGTCCGGTGGTTCCAGACGTGTACAGCAGTAGCGCCACATCGTCGGGCCGGATCGCCCCCAGCCGCTCGTCGACCGCGTGTGGGTAAGCTTGTTCGTGCGCGCGGCCCCGCGCTAACAATTCGCCGAACATCACCACCGTCGGGTCGCGGAAAGTCCGCAACCCTTTCGGGTCCATCACCACGATCTGGCGGAGGTGCGGCAATTCGGGGCGGACTTCTAACACCTTGTCGAGCTGCTCTTCGCCCTCGACGATGACGATGGCCGCCTCGGAGTGGTGCAGCAGATAGCGGACCTGCTCGGGGCTGCTGGTCGCGTAAATCCCGACCGTGACCGCCCCGATGGCTTGGATGCCAAGGTCACTGTAGAGCCACTCGGGACGGTTTTCGCCCAGCACGCCGACGCGATCCCCAGGGGTGACTCCGAGGGCCAGCAAGGCGTGGCCCGCCCAGCGCACGTGGCGGGCGTAATCCTCCCAGCTCACCCGCCGCCAGATCCCAAGCTCCTTGCGACGCAAGGCGACCTTTTGGCCAAGTTTCACCGCCTGCTCAAAGCAGATGCCGGGAATCGTCTGGGCCCGGCGGTGGATGTCCGTGAGGGCCATGGTGTGATTGAGGTACGCGGTCCTCGTGGGGAGTCCTGGTTGCGCGTGGGGCCGGGATAGAGGGAATGTGGGGCGAGGAGCCAAGGGAAACGTACATGCGAGTGCACCGCATCGAGCTTCCTACCCCGTTCCCGGTCGGATCGGTTAACGCGTACCTGCTGGCTGGCGACCCGCTAACATTAGTCGACACGGGCCCCAAGACCCCCGAGGCCCAGCGCGTCCTGGCGGCAGGGATCGCCTCCGCCGGCTTCCGGATCGAGGACATCCGGCGCATTCTGCTGACCCATGGACACGTCGACCACAGCGGCAACGCTGCGTGGCTCGCGCAGCGCACGGGCGCGGTGGTCTATCTGCACGCGGCGGATCGGGGAAAGGTGGGGGGGCGGCGCTGGGTCGCCTCCCACGTCAAGACATTCTTCACGCAAGCGGGGGTGCCCGAGGGATTCTTTAAGTCGTTCATGGATCAAATTCAGTCGGTGGACCAATATCTCGATCCGCTCCCTCGCCCCGCCCCGCTAGAGGATGGCGAGTACTTGCCGCTAGGCGGGGAGCGCATGCGGGCCCTGCATACCCCTGGTCACTCGGCGGGCCACGTCTGCTTCTATCACGAGGAGGGAGTGTTGATCGCGGGCGACCTGCTGTTGGAAACGGTCAGCCCGAACCCCATCGTGGAGTTTGTGTCCGATGGCAAACGCACCCCCACGTTGCCCCAATACCTGCAATCACTGCGCCGGATTCTCCTGCTCAACTGCGAGACGGCCTACCCCGGTCATGGCGACCGGATGGAAAACCCCAGTGCCCGGGCGCGGGAGCTCATCGCCCACCACGAGCAGCGCAAAGAAACCATCGCCTCTCTCATTCGGCGCACCCCCAAGACACTGGCGATGATCTCTGAGGAGTTATATCCCCAAGTGGGCGATGTCGACCGAATGCTGGCCCTGTCCGAAGTCATCGGCCACCTAGACTTGCTCGCCGAAGAGAAGCGGCTCACCGTGACCCGCAAGAAAGGCGTTCTGTTCTACAAGATCAAGTAACCGGCCGTCCCAGGCCGCTGTCTGCCAGACCGACAGAGTCCCCTCCTCTGGCACGCGTGTTGCTGAGTATTACAGCAGAGGTGATTGCTGTGACCCAGCATTCGATCCCCCGGTGGCTGACATGGGTAATCGCAGGGGTGGTGATCGGCCTGGTAGGGCACCAGCTGGTGTTCTGGGCTGATCACAACCTCTAGCGCTTGCCCTCAACGATCGTCTCCTCCTAAAAAAAGAGGGTGGGCTGAGAGCCCACCCTGGTAGGGGGTACGAGACGCTACAATCTCCCGGACCGATTCGGGAAAATGCAGCATATCGTTCTATTTCGGACGACGTTATGTAACCACGATTCACAAATTCTTGTAATAGGGTGAACCCCTGAGAGTCAATAGGGGGTATTTTACCGACAAACACTAGTTCGCTTTGGGCTGCTTTGTCCGTGCCGGAGGTTAGTCCAAACCTTTAAGACCGGGGTCGGCCACACCCAAAATCATCGGAAGTGGCTCTTGTTCGGCGAGACGGCGCAGCCGATCGGGGGCGCTGATGGTGATCGTACCCCGGCTGGTGCGGATCAGGCCCAGATGCTCCAACCGCTTTAGGGCCCGGTTCACTCCACCGCGCGTGGCGCCCGCCAGCTCCGATAGCTCCTTCTGCGTAATCCTGACCGCAGGCCCGTGCCGCCCCGCCGCGGGGGCCGAGGCATCGACGAGGTCGAGGATTCGCTTGGCCAGTCGGACGGGCAGATCCAAAAACTGCATCTCGGCCACTAGGCGCGCGGCGCCCCGGATCTGGTGGGCGAAGATCCCGGCCATTTTCAGCAAGGCATCAGGGTGCCGCCGCAGGATCGCCAGCAATTCTCCCAGCGGGACGGCGAGGACCGTTGTCGGCGAGAGCGCCGTAGCGGAGACAAACTGCGGGCCGTTGTCAAAGATCGTCTGAATCCCCAGCAGACGACCGGCGGGAAACTTCCCCACGCTGATACGCCGGTCTTCAGAGGTCAGCGTCAGGCTGATCTCGCCGCTGAGAACGTAGTAGATGAAGGCTGGCGGATCGCCCTCGCGGAAGATCGTCTCCTCCGTGCGATACGAGCGGCGCTGCACGCGCGGCAACAGTTCGGCCAGCTCCGCCTCCGCAAACTCGGAAAACGGCGGGATCTGCGTGATCGGTGGAATAGGCGCCGCAGGCTGGTACACGGGGCGTTCGTTCGACCAGGCGAATGAGGAGTCCTCCGGTTCACGCCGAACCTGTCCCTCCATGACCCTGCCCCGCGCCACGATTCTGGGATTAGGCGCGTACGCTCCACCGCAGGTCCTGACCAACGAGGACCTCGCGCGTATGGTCGACACCAGCGACGAGTGGATCACCAAACGCACCGGCATCAAACGCCGTCACATCGCCGGCCCCGACCAAACGACGTCTGACTTAGCCCTCATCGCCGCGCAGCAGGCCCTGGAGGCCGCTCGCGTCCGCGCCCAAGATCTCGACCTTGTGGTGGTGGGCACAGCGACACCGGACATGTTCTTCCCGGCCACCGCCTGCCTGATCCAGGACCGCCTCGGGGCCTCCCGCGCGGGAGCCTTTGATCTTCTGGCGGCCTGTTCAAGTTTCGTGTACGCGCTCATCTGTACCAGCCAGCTGATTGCCGCGGGGGCCATTCGCACCGCGCTCGTGGTTGGGGCGGAAACGCTGAGCCGGCTCATCGATTGGGACGATCGCCGCACATGTGTGCTGATCGGCGACGGGGCAGGAGCCGCGGTCTTGGGCCCGTCCACGGGGGCGTTCGGGATGTATGGCGGTTTGGTCGGCGCCGACGGTTCAGCCGGCGATGTGCTGAAAGTTCCCGCCGGCGGCTCGCGGATGCCTATCACTGTTGATGCCATCGAACGCAAACTCCACCGCGCGTACATGGATGGCCAAGCGGTGTTCAAGCTGGCGGTGCGGACCATTCCGGGGCTGATTCACAAAACGGTAGCCCAGGCGGGCTGGACCATGGACCAGGTGAATCTGATTGTGCCCCACCAGGCCAACCTGCGGATCATCGAGGCTTTGGCCTCGCAGTTGGATGTCCCGCTGGAAAGGTTCGTCGTCAACATCCAAGAGTACGGGAATACATCGGCGGCGAGTATCCCGCTTGCGCTGTACGAAGCCGTGCAATCCGGGCGCGTTCACGAGGGCGACCGTATCGTGCTCGCCGCGTTCGGCGGGGGGTTTACCTACGCGGCCTGCGCGTGGGTGTGGGGATCGTAACGGCTCAGTTCGTGCACACGGGTGTCGAGATCTAGCGCGGCCGCCCACGGTGAGGTGCGCCCGCGTCTGAACGCAGAGCAGTGGCAGCGGTCTGGTGGAGCCGGGCTAGGAGCGCGCCCAGAGGGGCGACATCCTGGGGCACGCCGTTGCGATAAGCGATCGCCAAGGCGGATTGGGGAGCGACTTTTCCGCCGGGCAAGATGATCCCCACGAGGTTGAGGGGATCGGAGGCCGCAACAACGATGACCTCGCGGTCTTCAGGAGCCCGCCGCACCGCACGCAGCGCTTCCACCCCATCCGGCAGGGCGAACTGTTCTCCAACGAATCCCCCCACGAAGCGGCCGCCCCGAATCTCCCCCTGCGCTTCCCAGCGCCGATAGATCCCCAGCAGAACCCGCCACGGTGGGGCGACCGGCTCGCGGGCGAGGAGGTCGCGAAACACCACACCGTACCGCCGCAGCAGCTGTCGAGCGATGGCGTCGTCAGGGGTCCGGGGAGTTACGTCGGCGGGGCTTTGCCACATGGCCCACCGACCGACCGGGAGCGACCGGCCATGGGTCCGTCCTCCGCCATAGGCCCGCGAGA
>MNEU01000066.1:8954-34696 GCA_001917855.1 Armatimonadetes bacterium 13_1_40CM_64_14
ACACCTCCCACCACCAGTTCCCACAACGCCTCCTCGACCTCGGCGGGAAGCCGTCGCGTGCCCTTCACGACATCCATCAGAAATGACGCCCCGTGTTGTCGCAGATAATCCGCGACCTCGGACGCCGCCGGGGACAGCCGAGCGAGTACCTCATCAGACGTGAGCCGATCGCGCAAGAACACTGGAAGATCCTCACGGAGGACGAATGCAATCGGCGAACTGCGCCCCGGACCATGGCGCCGCCGCACTCGGCGACTCCCCTCATGGCCATTCTCGGAGGCCCCCGTACCGGTGGGACTCAATCGCCCCCAGGTCACCGTCCCGGACAAACACAGGTACTCCAGGTCAGCCGGATCGTAGAGACGGACCCGCGCGGGGATCACAAACTCTTCCCAGGAGGGGGCGGGGAGTTCCAGTCCTTGTAGTTGTCCGATGATCTGGGCCACCCCATCGCGGCCATGCAGCTGGCTCCCCGGCTGCACGTGCTGCCACCGGAACAAGAAGCGCATGAAGTCGGCGGCGGACACCGGCTCGATTTCCTGACGCAAGCGGCCCAACGTGAGCCGATGAATGCGCGCGAGCAGCCGCCGTTCGCACCACTCTTCGGCCGCCGCTCGCGGAGTGAAACGTCCCCGCAGCACGGTCCCCATGCCCTCTAGAGCGGCCAGGGCAACCTCCACGTCCGCGCTGCGGAATCCGAGGCGGTGCGCCAGACCCGCCGCTTCCACGGGGCCGCTGATCTGCATCCACCCCAAGACGATCTGGCGCACCGCATCATCGGGGGACTGGTCCGAGGCACCAGATCGCGCCAGCGGCAGCACGATCTCGGGAGAAAACCGGACATCGGGCAGGGCCGCGCGGACGAGCGCGGTGCGCTCGGCGGCGACAAACGCACGATACTCCCCCGCCTCCGTGCGCCACGACGCCACCGTCGCGCGGCCGGAGGCGATGAGATCTGCGGCCAGCCCCTCCCAGGCAGACGCGTCGCCTTCGGGCAGCAGCCCGACAGACAACAGCAGGTCGTGCAATTCATCGACATCGCGCACATCGGCCTGGGCCTGCGCGCGCACCTCGTCGATCGCCGCCGCATCCAGCGCCCCGATTCCCGACGCCAGCTCGGGATCCGTCCGCCGCAACGTGACCGCCCGCGCTCGCCGCTCCTCCAGCGGGGCGTCGTCGAGAAACGCGTAGGGGTTGGCATTGAGGATCTCATGTGACATCGGCGAGGGGCTCGGCGTATCGACGGCGACCGTGCGGATCTCGCCGCGCTCGACTCGTGCGGTGATCGCCAGCAATCCCTCCAGATCCATCGCCTCATACAGACAGTTGTTCACGGTCTCGTTCACCAAGGGATGGTCGGGAGGCGTGATGGGACCGGACCGGTTGTCCTGACAGGCCACCTGGTCCGGGAAAACGGCGGCCATCAAATCTTCCGCCCGCATCCGCTGGATCGGCATGGGCACCCGTCGGCCGCCCGCAAACCGCAGCACGGCCAGGGACCGGTTCGCGTTCCATCGCCAGCGGTTGGTAAACATCGGTGACGCCAAGAGGGCTTGCACGAGGTCGTCGCGCGCCGTCGCCGGCCGGACAAAGCGGAAAACGCTCTCAAGCGGGAAGCTGTGTTGTTCGCCCAGCGAGAGCACGATCCCGTCATCCGTGGCGGCTGCCTGCAGTTCGAAGTCAAACGTCACGCAGAAGCGCTTGCGGATCGCCAGGCCCCACGCGCGGTTGACCCGCCCGCCGAACGGCGTGTGCAAAACTAGCTGCATCCCGCCGGATTCGTCGAAGAAGCGTTCGGCCACGATCCTCTGCTGCGTGGGCACGCAACCGAGCACCGCCACCGTCTGCGCGATGTAGGCGACGATCTGCTCGGCCCCCGCGCGATCCACAGCGGTCTGGGTGACCAACCATTGGACCGCCTCCTCGGGCTGACCCAACCGGTTCGCCACTTCCGCCCGGAGCTCGCTGACCGCTGCGGACAACTCGGCCGTCCGGGCGGGGGCTTCCCCGATCCAAAACGGAATGGAGGGCGGGGCGCCATGCGCGTTTTCCACCCGCACCTTCCCGGATTCGATGCGGCGGATGCGCCACGACGTGTTGCCCAGCAGGAAAATCTCCCCTGCCATGCTCTCAATGGCGAAGTCCTCGTTGACCTTCCCTACAAATGTCTCTTGCGGTTCCTCGATGACGTCGTAGTCGGCTGTGTCGGGAATGGCCCCACCGGACGTGATTGCCGCCAACCGCGCGCCACGGCGACCCTTCAAGATACCGTGTACCTGATCGCGGTGGACAAATGCCCCGGCCCGCCCGCGGCGGCTGCTGATGCCCTCCGACACCATCTGCAGGAGGGCTTCGAAGGCGTCGCGCGCCAGGCGGCGGTACGGATACGCGCGACGCACCAACTGCCATAGGTCGTCTTCGTGGATCTCCTGGCTTGCTGTCAGGGCCACGATCTGCTGAGCCAGGACGTCCATCGGCGCGTCAGGGATGATCACGCGATCCAGTGTCCCGGCGCGGACCGCGCGCACCGCAGCTGCGCACTGCACCAAGTCATCTCGGGTCAGAGGGAATAACAATCCTTTCGGTACACTGCCCAGCCAGTGGCCGGACCGACCCACCCGTTGTAAGAGCGTCCCGAGTGCCCGCGGCGCGCCGAGGTGGCACACCAGATCCACGTGGCCGATGTCGATGCCGAGCTCTAGGGACGCGGTGGCCACGACCACCGAGACAGCGCCGGACTTCAGCCGTTGCTCGGCGTCCAGCCGGATCTGGCGGGACAGGCTCCCGTGATGCGTGGCGACTTTGTCCTCGCCCAGCCGTTGTGTCAACTGGTGGGCCACGCGTTCGGCGAGACGCCGCGTATTGACAAAAACCAGTGTGGTCCGGTGGGCGGTCACCTCGGCGGCCACACGGTCATAGACTTCCGCCCACAACTCGTGCGTCGCGACATGGCCGAGGGGTTGCTGCGGCACGGCGATCCGCAGATCCCACTCTCGGCGGTGGCCGATGTTCACAATGGCGCAGCGCGGCTGATTGTCAGCACTGGTGCGGTCGGCCCCCACCAGCAACTGGGCCACCTCCTGGACGGGGTTGATGGTGGCACTCAGGCCGATCCGTTGCAATCGGTGCCCGGCCAGCAGGTCTAAGCGCTCCAGCGAGAGGGTAAGGTGGCTGCCGCGTTTGTCGCCCGCGACAGCGTGAATCTCATCGACGATCACCGCCTGGGCGTGGCGGCAGAAGTTCCGGCTGCGCTCCGCGGTAAGGAGGATGTAGAGGGATTCTGGGGTGGTGATGAGGATGTGCGGAGGCTTGCGCGCCATAAGATTTCGCTCGCGGGCCGGGGTGTCTCCCGACCGCACCATTACCCGAATCTCCGGCAGCGGCCTGCCCTCCGCCTCCGCGAGCGCTCGCAAATCTGCAAGGGGGTCTTGCAGATTCTTCTGGATGTCGTTGCCGAGGGCTTTGAGCGGAGAAACGTAGATAACGTGCGTTTCGTCTGGAAGCGTGCCCCGCTGCGCGATGCCGACCAGGTGGTTGATCGACCACAGGAATGCGGCCAGCGTCTTGCCCGACCCAGTGGGCGCCGCGATCAGGGTATCGTGCCCCTGCGCGATGTGCGCCCACCCTTGGGATTGCGGAGCCGTGGGCTCCGCAAAGCGATCGGTAAACCAGCGGCGAATGAGCGGGTGGAACGACGACAGATCCACAAGCAACCTCGTCTAGGGGTTAGTGGCTTCTATTGTGACCCTGTTCGGTGCAGCCTGTCCATGCCCCGCACAGAAGTGAGAGACTATCGATACAGGCCACACGAGGTAAGTGCACGCAGGGACGCAGGGCGCCCCGCCGTTTCTTGCGCCTCCTCCCGACCTCTCCAGAAAGTGTCGCGGCGGCCAATCGTGAAAGGCATTTCCTGCGGCCTATTAGAAAGCGGACTCGCGGTCCAACACGCCTCTATCCCGTGCGCGGCGCTCCGCGAGAGTGAAAGCGGTCCAGGCAAGCACCATCCACACGGCGGCGAGCACGGCGAGCCATCCTAGCACCTGGCGGTCGGTCATCTGCGGGAAGGACGTGACCGCGCCCGGAGGCAGCAGCCCCCGCCGCATCGCCTCCAGCCACCATGTCAAGGGAACCCCCTGCGCCAGCGTGCGAAGGACCGGCGGGAGGACACTCACCGGAAAGACGGCCCCAGAGATGAGGTACAGTGCCGCCCCCACGCCCTCGGGCATCCGCCACGCTTCGCCCGAAATCAGGATTGCCGCGCTGACCACCATGAGGCCTAGCGCCAGCACAGAGGCGATCCCGAGCGCAAATGCAACCAGGGTATACGGGAAGTGGATCGTGGCGACGTGGAGGGGAGCACCAAGCACCCATCGGCCAACGACCAACGTCACCGCGGCCGCGGACACCGCCGTCGTGGATTGCGCCAGGGCACGTCCGATCAGGTAGGCGCGGAACGGGATGGGGGACGTATAAACGTAACGCAGGGTCTTCCAGTGCTCGCGGTCGCTGATCAGACTCCACGCCGTCCCCATCATGCCCTGCACGACAAAGGGCCAACAGGCTGTCCCAACGACAAAGAACCCGAGCAGCCCCGCGGCGCCGGCCCGCCCGACGACATAGTACATGAAGACCAGGATGAGGACGCTACCCAGCGGCCGGGCGATGGAGTAAACAAAGAACAAGAACGGGTCGGTCCAATTACTCTCGATCTGCCAGCCCAACCAGTATGCGACGCGCAGCGTCCGCCACCAGTGCCGGGCACCGCCTAAGGATGGGGACACGCGTGAGGAAGCCAGCATCGCATTAGAAACGCAGACTCAGCCGCCCCTCCCGGCGGGCCAGGAACTCCATCTTGCGCAGTGAGAGACGGGCCGTGAACGCGAACAGGACGGCTAACCCCCCCAAGATCGCCAGCTCGATTCGAACCGGCAGCAGCGCCGGATGCGTCTCGGGAAACAGCAGTTGCCGCAGGGCATCGAGAGCCAGGGTGAGCGGAATGATGGAGGTGCCGATGGCCACCCAGAACCCGAGCGCGCGGACCGGGAAGTAGAATCCCGTCCCCAAGAACACCGGCTCCATGAGAAGGTTCGCCATGTGCCACGCCTCCCGTCCCCACAGCAAGAACAGGCTGGCAAATGTGATGCCCAAACCGTAGAGGGCAATGATGCCGACCGCAAACACGGCGACGAACACGGGGAGCTGGTGAATCACGTAAGTCACGTGGAAGAGAACAGCTCCCACGACAACGATGGCTACGGTGCGCATCAACGTATTGGCAAATCCCCCCACGGACATGCCCAGCAGAATCGGCACGAGCCCACACGGGGAGACCAAGTACAGCTCGAGGTTGCCACCCTGCTTGTCCCAATAGAACTGGGCGGCCATGCTCCACATGACGTTCATCCAGAACCCCATCGCGGCCCCGCCCATGATGACGTACCCGACGAAGCGGTCGGGGGCGCCTAGCGCCTTATACACGTACACGAAGGCGATCGTGCCGAGCAGCGGGAGCACGGTGTCGTAGAACAACCACGAGCGTTCGCGGAACAACCCGATGATCCGCGGATAGGATCGGCCCCGGCTGGCGCGCAGCACCCGGGTGAGACCGGTCGCCCTCGGGATGTCACTCACGGCGGCCGACGGCCTCGTCGGCCTCCTCCAGGCGCCGTCCGACGATCTGCACAAAGACGTCCTCCAGGCTGGGTTCGACCTTCCGCAGCGATAGGATGCGCCGGTCCCGATCGGCGAGGGCTTTCACTACGCCCGCGATGACCCCATCGTCGGCCAGCTCCAGCCGGACCTCGGTGCTTCCATCTCCATCTCGCGCGTCGATACGTTGGACACCCGGCACTTGACCCAGCCAGGTCGCCCCGTCCAGCAAAGAGGTCGTGAGGATGAAGTAGCTGCCTCCCGCGGCACGGTGCCGGAGGGCCGCTGGCGTATCCGTGACGACAACGGCGCCTTTGTGGATGATCGCCACGCGGTCGCAGAGTTCCTCCGCCTCGTGCATGTAATGCGTCGTCAGCAGGATGGTCCGGCCCGGTCGCTGCCGGACCCACTCGCGTATGTATGCGCGGACATCGCGTGCGGCCCCGACATCGAGCCCCAACGTCGGCTCATCGAGAAACAGGATCTCCGGATCGGGCAGCAAGCCGCGCACCAGGTTCATCTTCTGCCGCATGCCGCTGGACAGGGCGCTCACACGGCGGTGGCGTTCCTCGAACAGTCCGACCACCTTCAACAACTCGTCGATCCGCCCCAGCGCCGCCCTCGAGGGCAAGCCATAGAACTGGCTGAACATCCACAGCTGCTCGCGCACGGTGAGTAACCCGTAGCCGGAGCTCTCCCCACCGGAGACCATGGAGATCCGCTCCCGGATCTGCTGAGTTTCCCTCGCCACGTCAAACCCGGCGACCCGGGCGGATCCCGACGTGGGCAGCAGCAGGGTCACCAGAACCTTGATCGCGGTGGTCTTGCCGGCCCCATTCGGTCCGAGCAACCCGAATAGTTCGCCGCGCGGGATCTGCAAGGTGATGCCGTCCACGGCCACCACCGTGCCTCCGGAGGGGTTCTGGGCGGACTTGCGGGTGCGATAGGTTCGCACCAAATCGCGGGTTTCGATAGCTAGCGTGCTCATCGACATCCTTCTTGCGGGGGTCCGGACCTTCTCCCGTCGATCCCGACGGGGAAAATTCCCGACCGTACGCGTTGTGTAGCTATCAGTCGTGCCGCGTTAGGCAGTTGGCGATGTTTTCGCAGCCCGCTCGGTCCACTTGGCCGCCAAAACATCACGGCGTGGTCGGTATACTTGAAGGTAGAACTGCTGGGGGGATTCCAGCACGGCGGTCGGGTACGCATGCATGATCCGCCCCGCCTCCTCCCAGGCCTCCCGGAAGGTCCCGGCAAACCGCCGCACGATTTGCTTGCGGAAGTCCTCGGGGCGCTGAATCTCCCCACCGATCGTGAACAACGTCTTCCCACCGGCGCTCACCTTGTACGCCTTGTCCGCCCCGAGGGAAAACTCTCCGAAAGTTGCCGTATACTTCTTCGGCTTCGCCGGACCAGCCCCACCTTTAAACCCGCGCTTCGCAGCCGCATAGTAGATGGCGCGATTCAGCCCCCACGACTGCGCACTCGCCAGCCTCAAGCCCAGGGTCTTCGCCCGCGCCGCCTGCAGCGTCGCCATGACTTGAAACCGCCCGACTCCAGACCGCACGGGGTGATTATACCGCCGCCCCCGGAGGAGAGGGTAGCGAACGGCTCGCCCTCACACCTCGTGGCTTCCTTCTTGCTCTTTACTGGAGTAGGCAGGAATCCAGCCGATAAGTCTGAGGATGACTCATCGGTCAATCGCGCGCAGCCATCCCTCTGCAGAACCGGCTGGGCAAATGGCGCGCTTACGCCGACAGGACGTGGAGCACCTCTGATGGGACGTTATCGCATTGTAACGATGGCCCTCACCATCGCGTTCGTCGTCGCGATGATGCCGGGCGTCCATGCGAATTCCCTCCCGCAGATGGCCCGCATGAGTCCAGAGGTCGAAGATGCGCTGCGGCAGTCTCTGTGGATGGAAGGCATCAGTGGCCGCATCACCAACCTAGCGGCTGACACGAACGGCCATCTCACTGTCGCCCAGGTCACCTTCACGCATTTCGACGAGATGGAGTCCCCCCAAGAGCTCCAGGCGTTTGCCGGCCGCATTGCCTGGACGGCGCTCACCCGCATTCCGCAACTGGATGAGCTGGACCTCATCGGTCTGGAGTACGATCCGACCGGCCGCGCCACGACGGCCCCGGTCATCTTCTCAGCCGCGATCAGCCGGGGCGAGTTCATGGACCTGTCCGCGCGCTACGCGCCTGCTGATGTCCTCCGGCCACTCGCGCGGGTCTGGTACTCCCGTCCGCTGGGGCTCCGCGCGCCGCAGCCTACATCCCGCCGTCTTCTGCCGCGGCGTTTCAGCCTCGCACAGAGTACGAACTCATTCTCCCCTACCGACATCTACCGCGGGGATCGGGCGCAGGCCACCTTAGCCCTGACCTTCGACGATGGGCCATTTCCGATCTACACGACCCTGTTGCTGGATACCTTGGCGCAGCTGGGAGTGAAGGCGACCTTCTTCGTCACCGGGGAGAACGTCCAGCGGTACCCGTTCTTGGCTCAAGCCATCGTTCGAGCCGGCCATGAGGTGGCCAACCATTCCTATCACCACCCCCACCTCACCCGGCTGTCGGCCGCACAGATGGCCGAAGAATTGGCCAGTACACAGGAGGTGATTGCCGCTGTCACCGGGCAGACCCCCCGGTACTTCCGTCCACCGTACGGCGAGTACTCCGCCGATCTCATGCGCGTGGCCCACAGCTTGGGCCTATCCACCGTGATGTGGACGGCGGGGGGTGGAGACTATGCGAGTCCGAGCGGGGAGGCCCTGAAAGCCAAGCTCTTGAGGCAAGCCGACAGTGGAGGGATCGTGCTCTTGCATGAAGGTGTACCCGGCACGCTCCGGATCCTTCCCCAAACCACCGAGGCCCTCGCCCAACGCGGGTTTACGTTGACCACGGTCGGCGCGCTCCTCGCCCACCTGCCCGCGGGAGCGCCGGGACGGCGCTCGGACCCGTGGCCACCTCGCGCGAGGTAGACTGCTCCCGAGTTCTCATCCCGCTCGTGACGTGACCTGACGGAGAGGCGTCTGGATTACGCTTGTTCGTACGCGCGCTTGAGTTTGCTGATGTCAAGTTTGGTCATCTGCAGCATCGCCTGCATGACCCGGGTCGACTTCTGTGCATCCTTATCACCCAAATACTTGCCGAGAACGGACGGGACGATCTGCCATGACACCCCAAATCTGTCCGTCAGCCAGCCGCACTGCCCCGGTGCTCCCCCGCGGGAGAGCTTTTCCCACAACTCGTCGATTTCTGCTTGCGTCTCACAGTTCACAAAGAGCGAGATCCCCTGCGCGAATTTGAATGACGGCCCCCCGTTGAGGGCAAAGAAGTCTTGTCCTGCGAGCTGAAAGGCAACGGACATCACCGATCCCTTGGGGCCCGGCCCGGATGCACCATATCGCGTCACGCTCCCGATCTTCGAGTTCGGGAACACGGAGGTGTAGAGATTGGCTGCTTGCTCGGCCTGATCGTTGAAGGTTAAAAACGTCGTGATCTTCTGCATCCGTGAATCCTCCCTGTGGTGGACGATATTACGGCGACTGCACGAGCCCGATGATGTTACCGTCTGCGTCTTTTACGGTGGCAATCAGCCTCCCCCCACCCACGTCTTTGATCTCTTGATGGGCGTGGGCGCCGGCGTCGAGGAGCAGTTGCCGACTTTTCTTAATATCCTTCACATACACGTAGCCGATCGGCCCCGTCATTCCTTGCTTGTGGCCGTTAGGATCCAATCCAACTTCTTGGTCTCCCACTCGAAAGCCCACGTAATAGGAACTTTCAGCATAGGGCTCTGTGTTCAGAAACTTGCTGTAGAGCGTCTTCGCTCGGGTGAGGTCTTTGACGGGATAGACAAACAATCTGATCCCCTGGTCCATGACGGCCCTCCTTACGGTGATAAATTGGACCTCAGGTTTTCTGGCCCTGGCTCTGTAGCACCTGCTCCAGCTTGTCGTAGCTCGCTGCCGCGCCCCGCTCCATGCCGGAGGACAGGACGGTGTCGCGTGCCGTTTTCGATTCGAAGAGCATCCTGGCCGTGAAGATGGTCTTGCCGCCCTTTTCCGTCAACACGGTCGTAATCACGGATTCTCCTGAGTAGACGTGCTGATCGAACCGCTCGGTGTGAACGATTCGCTCCGGGCGCAGGATCTCGCGATAGGTCCCCCCCCACCCCATCTCCGTTCCGTTCCGATCGTTGCGCAACACATACCGATATGCTCCGCCGACCCGGAGATCCACGGTGCACACCGCCATCGACCAACCCCCCGGCCCCAAGAGCCATCGCCGGATTAATTCCGGCTTGGTCAAGGCGTCAAACACTAGTCCACGCGGGGCGTCAAACAGTCGCGTCATGACAATCTCTCGGTCCCCCGACGGTGTCACTTTCAAGGTATCGCTGTTCTTCATTGGCTGGCTCTCCTTGTGATCCGTCTCCGCTTCTTCGAGGTCTTCATCTCCTCCAGAAGAGCGTCGAGGCGCTGAAAGTTCTTCTCCCACACCCGCCGGTAGCTCTCCGCCCACAGCGCGACCGCGCGCAGGGCGGCGGGGTTCAGGGCGCAGAGGTGCTGTCGCCCGGCGCGGCGCTTTTGAATCAGGTGGGCCCGTTCCAAGTAGGCCACATGCTTGGAGATGGCTTGCTGCGACATGGCAAAGGGCCGCGCCAGTTCACTAACCGGTGCCGGTCCCCGGGTGAGTCGGTCCACAATCAACCGACGGGTGGGATCAGAGAGGGCAGCAAAGGTAGCCCCGAGCGTATCCACAACCGTATGGTTGTATATTTTGACCGAACTGTCAAGAGCTTTCGGGCGGCCTTAGGACTCCAGGCGGTGCGGAAGGGGGCTTAGGAGAACAGAGCCTTGCTCAGGTGTTCGAGTGCGGGGACCCCCCGCACTTCCGTGTCATAGAGCGGGATAATGGCCCGGACGAGCCCTTCGAACGTCTGGTAGATTTCCTGCATGTAGCCCGCCTGCATGGCCATGCGGTTGCGCACAAAATCTGATGTCTCGGGCCCGACGGTGTCGGTCTGGATCAGACGATTGACGACGACCCCGCCGACCGGGATCCCGAAGTCATGGAACCAGCCGATAAATCGCCGGACGACGGCAATGGGCAGGGCTTCCGGCAGCGTCACGAAGAAAAATGCGGTTTGGTCGGGATTGGTGAGCAGGCTTTGCGCGCGGGCCATGCGTCCGCGCAGAGTGGTCAGGTACTCCATCAACGGATCGGACTCTTTCTTCTTCGTAAAGGACAACGCTTCGCGCAGCGTCTGGGCCTCCTGGCGGGACTTCATCATCTTGCTGACCCACAGCGAGTAGACCTTGGACATCCCCAGCAGACGCCGGGCGTTCGCCGTAGGCGCGGTGTCAAATACGTAGGAGTCGTACTCATCTTTGATCATCAGGTCCAGCATGTTCTCAAACATCGCCGATTCTTCAAAAGCGGGATTCATGCTGGCCGACTCCACAAACTCATCGGCTTTGGTGGAAATCTCCGCAAACTTCAAAAACCACTGGATTTTCTCCCGGATCTCCTGCTTGGAACGCGCGATGGTATCTTTCGTGTCAATCTCAAAGGCCCGCAGCCGGTCGACGTTGTGCACCGGTGTGTGCTGCCCGAAGACGTTCTGTCCGAGGAGGCCCGACAAACTATGAACTGGGTTCGTGGAGACTAGGATCGTCCGCCGGTTCTGTTGGGCCAGCCACACGGCTGTCGCCCCGGCCATGACCGTCTTGCCCACCCCTCCCTTGCCGCCAAAGAACACGTACTTCAGGTTGGGGTGCGCGGCGACATAGGCGCGCAAGGACTTCGTGATCAGGCTGGCGGACGGAGCCTGTGCCTTAGCGGCCGTCATACATGATCCCCGCGAGTCGTTCGATCATGTTTAGGCCCGTGACATCGCGTTCGAGCTCCGGCACGTAGGCCAGCACGTCGTTGCCGTACATGCGACGAATGTGGTCCAGGTACGTGTGCTGCTGGTCGATCTGGTGCTTCAGGTACGGAGGCACCTGCTGCTGGAGCAAGGCGTCGGGCAGGACACGGTTGACAATATACCCGGCAATCGGCACATCGAACTGCTGGAACAACGTCGCCGCCTTCTGCGTGTCCAGCAAGATCATCTCTTCGGGGACCAGGACGAAGAAGAAGGCGGTCTTCTGCTTGTCGGTGAGAATTTTCGACGAGGTCCCGATCCGCGTGCGGATGTACTGCAGCTCGGTGAGGATCTGGTCTTCTTCCGTGGTCTTCTGCCGTTTGATACGGGTCACCATCTCGTCGTACTCCCGCATCTCCTCCCGCAGCTTCGTAATCTTCGAGATCCACTCGTCGTACACTTTGGCCATGCTCAGGTAGTACAGCGCGTGGCCGAGGGGGACCAAGTCATAGATGTAGTAATCGTATTCGCCTTTGACGACGATATCCACCACCGCGTCAAAGATGGCGCTCTCCTCCATCGCGGGCTCGGCGGAGGCGGCCGCGATGTAGTCTTCGATCTCCTCGGGGACACTCTCGAGCCCGTACATGTCCAAGATCTTCTGCCGCACCTCGCCCTGATAGGCCTTGATGTGCGAGTCGGCGTCGACCTCCTGGGCCCACAGCCGGTCCATGATCTGGACCGGACCTTTGCCGAACAGATCGCGCTGGAAGATGTCCGACAGACTCGCCTGCGGATCAACCGAGAAGACTAAGACGCGGTGGCCTTGCTGTGCCAGCCAGAATGCCGTGGCGGCCGAGAACGTGGTCTTGCCGAGCCCCCCTTTCCCGCCGAACATGATGTAACGGCGGTCAGGGTTCT
Organism: Armatimonadetes bacterium 13_1_40CM_64_14; assembly: GCA_001917855.1. GTDB lineage: Bacteria > Sysuimicrobiota > Sysuimicrobiia > Sysuimicrobiales > Kaftiobacteriaceae > 13-1-40CM-64-14. Next base: position 21,405 of record MNEU01000066.1, read on the forward strand.
GGTGGAAAACTGTGGCGAGGGAAATCCCGGGACTCCTCTCCCGCCTACGGGCGGCGGTCTGCGGGAAGCTTAGAAGATCGCATCGGTCGCGTCTTTCTCCCGCAGCATCCGTCGCTTCCAGGTGGAGATCTGCGGCACGACGTAGGGAAGTAAGCGCATCGAATAGTACGGGGGCAGGATGGGCACCCCCAACAGGTCGCCCATCGTGATCAGGATGAACAGGTGCTCCATGCTCGCCCGCGTGCGCAGCGCCGCTCGGGTCATGTCGTGCGCGGCCATGCCGTACGTGATCTCGCGCACCGTGCGGAAAAACCGGCTCATGCCGCGCGGGGCCTTGGGGTCGGGGGTCTGGGGGTCCTTTGCCATCAGGGCCGCCTCAAATACCGTGCAAATCCAAGTCGTGGTCCTCGGTAATCTCTCGCTCGCGCAGCACCCGCCGCCGCCACGTGGCGATCTGAGGGACGAGGTAAGGCATTAACCGCAGCGCATAGTACGGCGGGATCACAGGAAGCCCGATCATATCCCCCACGGTATTCACCATGAACAGCGTCTCCAGGGACGCTCGCAGCTCTGCCGCGTGCCGGGTAAACTCGTATCCGGTCATCCCGAACGCGAACTCTCGCAACACCGTGAGAATACCGCTCAATCGGGCTGACACGGGACCTCCGGGTGACGCACGACAGGCGAGTTCTCCCACAATTGTACCTGGTGACCTCGCACTGTCAACGGAATCGCATCACACCGCGCGAGGTTTGGTATGATCAGTCTCACGGCCCCAGGCCGCAAGCAACCACCCGCCCATTATAGGACGCCCGTGACATCATCGATTGCCCTCGCTGTGGTACTCCTGGCTGTGGCGTGGTTCGCCCTGGGCCTTCAGTGGAACCTCCGCAAGGGGAACACCCTCTTACGGTGGCTGCAGGGCGGGCTGCCCTTGCTGGGCCGACGCACGACGATGCGGTGGCTGGGGAGCTCCGTGGTCGAACTGAAGATCGCCCAGCCCACCGATCCCTTCCTCGATGCCGAAGTCCTCGTCGTGCTGGAACCCCGAGACGTGGGACTCCTGTGGGGGTGGGGACGGCTACACGGACGGCGCGATTTTCTCATCCTGCGCGCGCGGCTCGTGCAGCCTCCGCGGTTTGAGGTCGAAGCGGGCGACCGACGGGGCTGGACGGGGCGCGATGCCTTACAGCGTCTGGCGCTGGCCGAGTGGCAACGGGCAGACTGGGGAGACCCCGACGTCCAGGTGGCCCATAGCGGCGGGCGCGCCCCCCAGGTGGCCCACCGCCTTTGGCAGGAATTTCAAGCGACCAGTCCCGCTATCTGGCGTCTGTCGATTCGACGCACACACCCGCACCTCGAGGTGCACCTGCGGTCCCCCAGTCCAGAGCGCGGCAGCGCAGAGCGGCTGTTCCAGACGTTCCGTGAACTGGCGCTCGCTGTGACCACCAACACCTGAATGACAAAGAGAAGAGGCCGCACCCCAACGGAGTGCGGCCTCCCGATGGCGCCGAGCTATCCGAGAATGAGTCGCCTTAGCCGCGCGCGCGTGCCGGCGCCGGCGCCGCGCGAGGAGGTGCCGACCGATACCGCACGTACGCCTGCCAACCGTCCAGCCCAATGACCAGGGCCGTCGCGAAGAGCAAGATAGCGACGATGATCATCGCCCACGCTCCCCAGACTGAGATCGCCGACAGGCTCGGCCTAAGTAGGATGGTTACGTAGAGGTTGTACGCGGTCACCAGCGTCGCCGCCATGGTCGTCACGTACATGAACAACATGGGAATGCCAGCGAACGCCGGATTGCGCTTGGTCGAGGCCAACCACACGGTCACAATCAGCAGGCTCAACGCCGCCATGAGCTGGTTGGACGCCCCGAAGAGCTGCCACAGGTACACCCAGGTGCCCGACAGGAGCAAAAGCGTCGCCGCGATCATCGAGACGACGGTCGCCACGTGTTGGTTCTTGAATCCTCCCCACGCCTCACCCAGCCACTCGCCCAGCGTAACCCGCATGAGGCGGAAGATCAGCTGGGTCACCGTCAGCACGATAACCACGAATGCCCCAAACCCCAGCGCGGTCCCATACCCTACAGGCAGCGCGCCGAATGTTCCGACGTTGAGCAGACGGCCGACGCCGCTCGCAAACGCGACGCCCCCGGCTCCGCCCGAGATGGACACGGCCGTCAGCGAAAGCAGCCCCAACGCGTTCTCACTAAACATGGCTCCACCACCCACCGGCAGGCCATCCGTTTCGTACTCCAACTGACGGGCGGTCCCAACGGAGCCGAACAGGGCGTGCCACCCCGAAATCGCCCCGCAGGCGATGGTCACAAATAGCATCGGCCACAGCGGCTGAAAGGCACCGGTCGGCTGGGCAGGGAGGAATCCCTTGAACGCCGCCGCCTTGAATGCCGCTACCGCGGGATTGAGGAAGGGGGCCAAGACGGCCCCGAGGGCACTGAGGATAATGACGAGCCCGGTGATCCAGAACCCAATGTAGTTCACCGGCTGGGCAAACCGCCAAATCGGCAGATTGGCTCCCAAGTAGCTAAACACGAGCAGGAAGACCGCCCACAGCAAGTAGCTGGGCAAGACCTTGATCGCGCCGGTCGCGGCATCATAGGTCGCAGTCGTCGGGCGCTTGCCATCGGCCCCGGGCGCCGGGATGCGCGGATCTGCGTTCGTGGGGTCGACCACCGTATAGAGCGGGCCGGCGGTGTCCACCGACTTGTTGATGGCCACGATCGCTCCGCTGATCGGTCCCTGGCTCCAGTCCACCGGCGCTTTCGCCAAGTTCACCCCCAGCGGTCCGAGCGCCATGGCCAGAATGGTGGCGACCACGACGACGAGGGTTACCACCACCAAGTCGACCTTCATCTTATAGAGCATCTGGCCCGCGAGCAGCCCCATCAGCGCGAGCACGAAGATGCCAAACGGAACGTCCGGGCGAGCGCCGAGAGTGGGAGCCAGAATCCCGACGAATGCCCCCGCAATCAGCAGCAGGTAGAAGAAGATGAAGAGGAACAGGATGGTGCGGGTGCGGGGGGAGATCAGGCGGTGGGCAATCGCGCTCAGCGAGTTGCCCTCGTTGCGCACCGCGACCATGATGGCGCTATAGTCGCTGGCCCACCCGATGAAGGAGACGCCGATCAGCAGCCACAGGATGGAGGGCGACCACCCCCACAGGTTGACTCCCGTGATCACCCCGACGATGGGTCCGGCGGCCGCAATCGACTTAAAGTGGTACCCGTACAACACGTTTCGGCTGGCGGGCATGAAATCCACGCCATCCGTGTACATCCGGGCCGGAGTGGCCCGCTTGGGATCCGCCTGAATGACTTCGCGATCGATGCGCTTCGCGTAGAAGTTGTAGGCCAGGTAGATGACAATGGTGCCGAAAATTACAACCCACAGCGTGTTCATTGCAACCCTCCTCATGCTATCTCAGGGTCAACGGAGACGGTTGCTAGACAAGAGGTACAGCGCTCTCGGCTCGGAGTTCCACCCCCTCCTTCGTGGCGTTAACTTCTGTCTCTATGCGGACACTGGCGCGCTCAGGCGCCGGTCGATAAGAGCCTGAACCGTGGCGGTATTGGTCCCAAGACAGCGGTCTTGCCCAGCGACGATGACGGCCGGATAGCGACGCACACGGTAACGCAGGGACTTCCAAAATCCCTCTACCGACGCCGCGTCGACGACTTTGACGATCACCTGGCCGCAGTAGTGTTCGGTCAACGCGCGCACCCACTCCGAGAGCGCTTGGTAGTCGTGGGCGAGGTCGGGGGGCAGAGCGTAGGCGGTCTGTTCGTCGTGGATCTTCTGGCCGACTCCGACGTGCTGAAGCGTGAGCTCGCAGTGCTGGCAGTGGAAAAACGCGGTGGGGGCATACGCGATGACCTCGACCCGCACGGGCGTCATCGACTCGCGGTCACTCGCGCGCATCCTGGCGCACCCCCCCTAACGACAGCCATCCTCCGACCTAACGACACCGGTCCGCCAATCCGGCAGCGAGCCTGTGACAGGAACACCTGACGCTACCGTAAGATTCAGTGTACCTGGTGTATAATCGGGGATTGAAGGCGCACCCTGATGCCGGTGTGCCAGGGGCGGGTGAAAGCAAATGAATATCAGCAAGGAACTGATCATTGTCCTCGTCGTGGCTCTGCTGATCTTTGGGCCATCGCGTTTGGCGGGACTAGGCGCGGCCCTGGGCAAGACGATCCGTGATTTTCGCAAGTCGATGGAAGACCCTGACGAGAACAAGCTGGCGCCGCCAAGCACACCTCAGAGTCCACAAGGGCAATCCAAGCCGTAAAGTACCCGCCCCGGCCCCGCGGCGCGCCAAATACCCCGAACGTCGCCGCGTTGATCTGGACCGTGTCGTTCTGAGGTCTCAGTTGTCAGATTAAGGCGTTCTCGCCAACTCCCCGCGTTGCGGGCGGAGGAGCGCGACTGCAACGGAAGCCAGCAGGAATCCCCCCACCACCTCGCTCGCCCAGTGATCTCCCAGGTAGACAAGCGCAACCCCCATCAAGACCACGAGCGCACCGAGCAGATAACGGAGCCATGCCCCCCCATCGCGAGCGCGCATCCATATCCAGGAGACCGCCGCCGCGAGCAGGAAGGTGCGGAAGGCATGCCCGCTGGGATACGAATACGGCGTATGAAACTGGTGATGGAAGATGTTGAGCCCGTGCCGTTGGAGAGACTCCGGGACACTCGCATGGGGCAGCGAGTGCTTAGTCGCCCACTCGATCGCGCTCCCTCCAATGAAGACCGCCCCCAACGCGATAGCGAGCGGAGCCTGCCCTCTGCGGACTAACACAATGCCCATCAGGACAACGAGCACGACGGTGACCTCGGCATTGCCGAGGAATGTGATTACCGAGAGCAGCGTATCGAGGGTGGCGGAAGCGTACTGCTGCAGCCACCGCGTAATCGCAAGATCTGCGGTGGCCAGGGACGGCGAGAACACGGCCGCGGTCCAGGCGCCAAAAGCGACGAGTGCGGCTACGAATGCGGCCTGTCCTTTTGGTTGGGTGGGCACGCGTCCCCTCCTACATTTGAGCTCGCGAGTATTCGAACTTCGCCCTGCGCGAGGCGAACTGTTTCGGGCCAGCCGGGAAAATTCCCCCCCGACACCGGCCCCGGGCGATTGCCCGGCCTCCTCGATGTGTCGCGCCGACGCCCGCGGCGAGAATCATCGACCCAAAACTCTGCGCGCGTTCCAGCCTCGTCCTTGCTGAGTCGTTGCTAGCGGCTGAACATCTCATCGCGATTGTGCCCGCATTTCACCTGACAGCACAGCCAGCCAGTTTATGGCACCCCCACTGAGCACTGCCTGATACCTGGCGCTGCTACGGTGCCGTCGCCCTCATGTCCTCCGGGATCCTGCCGATGTTTCTTACTTTGCTGGGGGGTGGGCTCGAACGGTACGGCGATTGCTCCTAATTGCCGTGCTCGGGGATACGCGACTTCACCCGGCAGCTTAAAGAGAACTTTTCGAGAGCTTCGCAATAATACGCCCTGACGTGTCGGGAGGATCGTTTCATGCGGATGGTCGTAAGGCTTGTCGTGGGAATCCTGCTCATCGCCCTGGGAGTCACTGCGCTCCCACTGGGAAGCACGCCGCCCGCGAGAGCCGATGACTCGAAGCAGTACATCGTAGTGGGCCTGGCAAATCAGCTCCCCGACCACCTGGGCGATCTCGTCGCCTCGATGGGGGGAGAGTTGATCGACCAATCCGACGAGATCGGCGTGGCCGTGGTGCGCTCCTCTGACCCCGCCTTCCAGTCCGCGCTGGCAAGTATCGCGGGCCTACAGGGGGTCGTGGAAAATAGACCCGTAGCGTTTGCCCCGCCCGACGCCGACGCCATCATCCTCGACAGCGCCGACACCGACGGCGGGCTGCCCCCGTTTGACCCGGCTACGGCTCAGTTCTTCATGGCGCAATGGGGCATGCGGGACATTGGCGCAGACCAAGCCTGGGCAGCCGGAGCCAAAGGCAGCCCTCGCGTCAAGGTCGCCGTCATTGACACAGGCATTGACGATACGCAACGCGAGCTCGCGGGCAAAGTCGATCAACTGCTCAGCCACGCCTTCTTCTCTGAACCGTTGCCCCCGGGGGTCCCCGCCCGGATGGTGAAGACGTGGAGCGACTTCCACGGGCACGGGACCCATGTCGCCGGGATCATTGCTGCGAGCGGGTTCAGCGTGGCTGGCGTGGCACCTCACGTCACACTGATCGCCGTCAAAGTCGCTGGCAGGAACGGTTTCGCTAATTGGGGCACGATCATCAAAGCCATCATCTACGCGGCCGACGCCGGGGCAAACGTGATTAACATGAGCTTTGGCGAACGGTTCGCGGAAGACAGCCCAGGTCTTGACCAGCTGGAAGAAGCTCTTCAACGAGCCGTCAACTACGCGTTCAAGAAGGGCGCCGTCCTGGTCGCCTCGGCCGGAAACGAGGGCATCAACTGGGACCAGATCGATGACATGGTCCGGCTCCCGGCGCAGATGGAACACGTGCTGGGAGTTTCGGCTGTGGGACCCACGTACGGAACCAACCCGAATGTGTTGGCGACTTACTCGGACTTTGGGAGATCGATCGTCACCTTTGCCGCCCCCGGGGGGAACAACACGCCATATCGGTGCATGCCTCTCGTCACGATCACGGGCCTAATGGTCGGCTGCCCGCAATTGGCGCCACTCGCGAATGGCAGCCCGGATCCTCGGGGAATGCCGATGGACAGCGTCCTCTCGGCATGCTCCAGCTTCCTCTATATCAGAAATCGCACTGTCCCTCTCACCGACCCTCTGAACTTCCCCTGCCGAGTCAGAACGAAGAGCATCTTCATGCTCGGCACGAGCATGGCGGCAGCCCATGTGAGTGGTGTTGCCGCCCTCGTCGCGTCAGCAGCCGGATCGACGAAACCTACACAGGTCCTTGAAATCCTCAGGCGGTCCGCTGACCGCTTGGGGGAGCCGGGCAAAAACGCGCAGTACGGTTTCGGTCGGGTCAACGCGTACCGCGCCGTGCTGTACGCGACCCAACAGGCAGCGGCGAGAACCTCCAAGATCGGAAACGGTCAACCGGAAACTGTCGAACCGTAGCACGTCTGCCAGTCTCTCTTTGTGGGGCCGGGGGCATCTGCATCGGCCCCAGATCTTTTATGGAGGCAGCGGGCACCGCGTGTCCAGCAAGTTATACGCTCTCCGCCTTACCCCCGCGCGAGTCGGGCCACAAGACCGACCAGCGCACCGCCGAGCACCAGCCATGCCGAGTTGACCTGGGAGCGAATCAACAGCGCTGCGGCGAGCAGTCCCAGGATGGCCGTGAGCGGATCAATGATGCTGCTCCGCGCGAGTTGCCCGGCCACTGCGACCATGAGGCCGAGAGCGGCGGCATTTGCCCCATCCAAGAAGGTCGCCGTCCACGGCGACCCCCTCAGTCGCGGCACCACCGGATAGACCGCCGCCGCAAAGATGAACGCGGGCAGGAAGATGCCCACCGTGGCGACGATCCCCCCCAGCCAGCCGCCGGTGAGGTACCCGATGAACGTGGCCGTGGTGAAGACGGGCCCGGGGGTGAACTGGCCGACGGCAATCGCGTCGAGGAGCTGGTGATCCGTGAGCCAGCCGAGCCGGTGCACAAAGTCGTCGCGGAGGAATGCGAGGAGGACATAGCCACTCCCATACAGCGTCGCACCGATCTTCAAAAAGGTGAGAAACAAGAGGACGAGGCTGAACCCTACCGCCCCAACCGCGACCGGCGCAGCGCCAGGAGTTAGGGGGGCCGCCAACACCATCCGCCCCATGCCGACAGTACGGGCGAGCCGAGCGCGATTCTCCGCGAGCATGACCAAGATCGACAGCCCAAACAAGGGGATCAGAGGGTTGAGTCCGAGCAGGTACAGCGCCGCGGACAGCACGACCACCACGCCAAGCCGCCATGTCTTCACGGCCGTCGGCAAGAGAGAGTAGATCGCCTGGACGATCACGGCGATGATGACGGGCTTAATGCCGTACAGAAGCGCGCCGACCTGCGGCGTGGAGCCGTAGCGCCCGTAGGCCCACGCCAGCGCCAGAACGAGAAACATTGCGGGCAGGATGAAAAGCACGCCGGCTAGGACCAACCCGAGGTGCCCCGCCCGCGTGTAGCCCAGGTAGATGGCCAACTCTGTCGAGGTCGGGCCAGGGATGAGGTTACTCGCTCCCAGAAGATCGAGGAATTGCTGTTCGGTCAGCCACTTCCGCCGGATGACGACCTCCCGCCGCATCAAATAATAGCAGCCTGGCACCCAATCACAGTCTCTAACCGAAGCATGATCCCAATCACTCATCAGATAGTCCTGCGCGAAATGATTATTGGGGAAGAGCCTTCCAAGGGGCGTATTACGGAAGAACCCCGCGCCGAGCTGCTTCCATCGAGTAACGGACTCCCGGCGAGGCGTCGCTTTACGGCACACTGGCTTGTGACGGCTAAGAGACGGTGGTGCCGTACCCTATTCTGCGCAGGAGGTCATCCTGTCGGGAGTTCGTCGGACATCCTGTGCGCGCTGACCCACAGGCGCGCTAGTCAAGCACAATGGGCGGTCGTGTCCCGGCCCCCGCAAGCTTCACGCCCATCTGAGCGTAGCGGGCGGTGTATTTGCGTATGTATGCCCCAAGCCGAGAGGGGCGATCAAAAGGGAACGGGCCGCGGGGGGGGTGGTGCGTCGCGGCCGAACGCACCCAGGCGTCTTGGATTTCCTTCAACGCCTCACGGAGGTCGATCGTGCGCTTGCGCTTAGCGGACTGGAGCCAGATATCGATCGCTTCCCGCATCGGGTCCGGCCCCTCCTCATCTCGGAAAGCGCGGGGGCGACTGAGATCGAACACGAGCCAGTTGCGCTTCTGGTCATGGATCCCCACAAACCGGGCGCGCTCGACCAGGCCGACTTTGCGCAACGCCACGTTAGCCCAGGCCAGCACGACAGCGGGCCAGCGGTGCTTGTAGTGACGCCCGGAGGGATAGATGTGAATCGCATCCGCCGCCGAGTGCGGCGCGGGCTGGATCACTAGGTAGCGGTGGGAATCCTTCTCCGCCAGATACAACCGGATAGCGCGGACGGGCCTCCTCGGACTCAGCAGGCCCACAGCAGCGACGTTGAGCATCAGCCGACCCGTCCCGAATAGCACCAGCTCAGGCAGATTGGGGGGTCGACCGACCCGGCCTCCCCCCAATGGGGTTAACTCCTCCCCACGGAACGAGGGGGCCTTGGGCGCCACTGGTGCCCGTGCACCCACCGCCCGAATCCGGCGTGTTGGCATCGATGCCCTCCGGGACCTGACGACGTCGATTGCTCTCTACCATACGGTACTTTGACAGGCTATGTAATACCTGCAATCTAGGTAGTATTTGACGGCGCGAGGGAACCGCGGGCTGACCAGACGATCCATGAGGACCCCTCCATGAGCACACCGCATCCGGCCGCCGGCGAGCTCGACATCCTGATGACCTATCTGCCGGATGGGGTGCGCCGGCTCATCGGCCCTCCGCTTCGCGAGCGGTTGACCGAAGTGGTTCTGGACCTAGGCCGCCCGGTGCAGCTTCGGCTGCCAAGCGACATCCTCGTGCAGTCCTATGTGGTGGGCGTGGAGGATCTTGAATACGTCGTCCAGCGAGTGGGCGCGTTCCGTGCCGACAACCGGGTCGGGGTCGAGGGCACCCTGCACCGGATCAGCGCGATCCGCAACCGGTACCAAGACCTCGTCGGTGTCACTATCCGAATTGGCCGTCACCTCCCGGGGGCGGCCGAGCCGCTACGCCCGTGGCTTCTGCGCCAGGAGAACCTGCTCATCCTCGGGCCCCCGGGCAGCGGCAAGACGACGCTCCAGCGGGACGTGGCCCGGGTCGCCTCGGTTGACCTTCGCCGACGTGTGATCGTCGTGGACACCAGCAACGAGATCGGCGGCGACGGCAACATCCCGCATCCGGCGATCGGCAGCGCCCGCCGCATCCAGGTTCCCACTCGGGCTGACCAGTACCGTCTGTTGCTGGAGGCCGTCCAGAATCACTCGCCAGAACTCATCGTGATCGACGAGATCAGCACTCAGGAGGACGCAGCGGCAGTCGCGTCGATCGCAGAGCGCGGCGTGCAACTTGTGGCCACGGCGCACGGGCGCACACTGCGGAGTCTGGTCAAGAACGCCGAACTCAGCCTCCTGGTCGGCGGAGTGCACCCCGTCTTCTTCGGCGCGCCCCGCCCCGAAATCGAAGGCAGCGAAGGAGCGCGCGACCTCAGACGGACTCGGATCCGTGAACGAGTTGCAGACCCGCCGTTCCAGTCCGTGGTCGAACTCATGACTGATGCCGACCGGACGCTGCGTGTCTCGGATACTTCGAGCGCGGTCGATGCGCTGCTCGATGGTCACGACCCACCCAGCCCGGTCTTCCTGACCGCCTCCCTTAGCCGGACCCTGGACGAGATCTTCACGGATCCGGCCATCGTCCATCGCTACGGGGATCGGGTCGATTGGTATGGGGAGTTGCTCGAAAAGCGCACTCTTAGCCTTCCCGGGCCGCCGCGCGCCGACCCGCGGGGCGATTCGCGGTAGAACCCTCCCAAATCGTGGCGGGGAAACGGCCCATCGTCCGGGAATCCTCTCTAAGAGAGGGTCTGGGGGCCCGGGGTGCGGGCCTTTAGATCCTACGATCGTGAACGTGACGAATTCGAAGGAACCCTAGCACGGCCGATATCGTATAGAACGACAGAACGTCAATATGCTCAGGAGGCAGGACCAAATGCGAAGGATCCGCATGATCGCCGCAATGAGCCTTTTCGTCCTGGCCGTCACCTCGCCGGGACTCGCCGCACCGGCGAACAAGCCGCGCACGGTGACCTTCGAACCGGGCCAGCAGTTCTGCCCCTCGAGGGTACTGGTCGTGGGCAAGGTGGTCGTCCAGCCGGGCCGCTGCTATGCGTTATTCGTCTTGCGGGACAACCGGGGGACGTTTTTGGTGTTCGCCTCCCCGGAGGCCAAGATCCCGCCCGGCCAGTTGGTGAGGCTCACGACGCCCGCTGGTGCGAAGCTGCGGGGTCACATCTTCTACCTCGTCCCCATCGTCCCGACCGTGGCCATCGTTCCCGTCGGCACCATCACCAGCATCACGGTGAGGAGCGAAGATGAAGGACCCCGGCTGTCCCTGACGATCATCGGCACGCCGTCCCCCAACCTGACAGTCATCTTCACGGTCCGCTCGTAGTACGAGTCCCTCGAGGCGCGCGCCGTCCGCATTTCTACGCGGACGGTGCGCGCGTTTTTGATCCGTCCTCATCCCATTTGAGTTGATAATTTACTGATCGTTATGCTAGGATGGCGGGAGAGGAGACCCCTCCTCCCCCATTGCAGGGCTGTCCACCATGATCCGGGGCGTGCTGCGGCTCGCCCCGACTCCTGGGGCAGCCCGCGGCCGCCCTCCCGCGGGAGGGTATCGTGCCAGAGCACCTTGATAAGCACCGTCCCACCCCGATGGCCACCACCATCCGCTTGGTGTTGTCACTCTCGGGCGTATCCGCCGATCCGGTCGATCGGTCAGATCCGGGCCTCGTCGCCTGGGCCACGCCGCTCGTCAATATCATCGCTCAACGGATCTTCGTCCCGCACCATATGGATAGAGACGACCTCCGTCAAGAGATCTGGCTGGGTGTCGTTCAGGGACTGAGGACGTATGATCCGGCGCGCGGGCCCTTGCGACATTGGGTGGCACGCGGGGCCTTGCAGCACGCGTATGGCGCTCTGCGTTGGGCTCGTCGCCACGACGCTGAGGCGGAAGCGGCGGAGATCGGCGAGGTCGAGGCCTTGCTGGAGGATCTCAGCACCAATCCCGAGGACCGGCTGTTCCGCCGCGAGCCACGCGCACGGTTGGCCCGTCATGCCGCTCGGTTGGTTCGATCGGCCAGCTCTGCGGCCCAGACACTGCTCCGCGCGCGCCTCGCCAATGGCAACCGCACAGCCGCCGAGCACCAGCTCGCGGCAGCGGGGTTCACCCCTGACCAGGTGGAGCGTGCGCACACGGAGCTCCGCGCGCTGGGGGTTGCAGCAATGCGTGAGGTTATTAGTGAGAACCGCCTGGTATTTGGATTACGGAGGCCGTGATCTTCTGGGGGAGGAGCCGGCCTCCTCGCCTTTTCGTCGGCCTGCTGCAGGACTAACAACGCCTGCAAATCGCCTCAGCCCGCCAAGTGCCACTGACCCGTGTCGCTTCGGAGAGGTATTCACACCCCCCAGTGGAACTCTCCGCTGGGAATTCCCCCTAGGTCCGGCATCCGAACGGAGGTGAAGAATCGACGGGACGTTCTTGGAGCCACCGTCACCTAGCACGGCGTTGGCAAAATCCACGGAGCACTAGAAATCGGCAGTATAGGAGGCGGTAACGTGAAAGTAAAGACCCTGCTGATCTGGTCAGTGTGTCTTGTGGTGGCGTTGTCCACGATAACCCTCACAGCCCGCAGCCAAGCCTACACGCGGCTGACGGTCATCTCGCTCCCGAATGTGCCCCCTCCCACCGGCAATTTTAGCTATGACATCGGGTGGGTTGACTCATCTGCTCACCGCTACTACGTGGCGGACCGCACCAACAAAGCAATCGATGTCATCGATACCGCAAGCAATACGTACCTGACGTCGCTCGCCGCAGGCAAGTTCCAAGGGTTTACGGGAAACCCCGACACGTCCGGGCCCGATGGAGTCCTCCTCGTGCCTGAGGATCATCAGCTGTGGGTCGGGGATGCTCACAGTTTGGTGAAGGTCGTCGATGCGTCCTCCGGTGAAGTGGTGGCCACCATCTCGACGGGCGGCGAGAACCGGGCCGATGAACTCGCCTACGATCCGCAAGACCATCTCATTCTGATTGCCAACGATGCGGATGACCCTCCGTTCCTCACGTTCATCTCCACCACGACGCGAACCGTGGTCGGGAAGATCGCGTACCCTCAAGCAACGAACGGCCTGGAGCAACCGGTCTGGAATCCGGCCAACGACATGTTCTATCAGGCGGTCCCCTCCACCAAGGCGAACCCGGGAGGGGAAATCGACCGGATTGACCCCAAGACGATGAAGCTCGCGGCGATCTACGCCGTCAAGGACTGCATGCCGGCGGGGCTGACTCTCGGGCCCCAGCAGCATTTGCTGTTGGGCTGCAGCGGTGATGCGATCGCGGAAGGCGCGCACGCCCAAACGCTCGTCATGGATGCGACAGACGGGTTCATCCTGGCGACGATCACCGAGGTCGGCGGATCAGACCAG
>MNEU01000037.1 GCA_001917855.1 Armatimonadetes bacterium 13_1_40CM_64_14
ACCCCGCGCTCTTTCAGTGCGCGGATCGTTTCCAGCAACGACGCCACCCGAAGCAGCATCAGCCCTTCGGTGGGTTCGTCGAGAAGCAGATAGTTGAGCTCGGCCAGCAGATGGCGGAGCCGCGAATCCCCTCGTCAGGAGCGGTGAGTCTGCCGGACGCGACCGGCACTGAGCGCACGCCACGCCGCGAGCAGTCCACCCGGAAACGCCAGCACGACAAGGACGAACAGGATCCCGAAGACCAGCACGTGTAATTCGACCAGACGCAGCGCCAGCACCTCGCGGAACAACAGATACACTGCCGCAGCGAGCGGCGGCCCCCACACCGTTCCCGTTCCCCCGAAGAAAGTAATTAACAGCGCATCAAACGTCCACAGGGGACTGAAGGCAAATTGCGGGTAGAAGCTGACGTGGTAATAGCCAAAGACGCCCCCGGTCAGGCCCGCTAGCGCACTGCTCAACACGAAGACCGCGAGTTTGTGACGGAAGGCGTTGACCCCCACGGCCTCAGCGACCGCCTCATCGTCGCGCACGACCGCCAGCCCATAGCCGAAGCGCGTCTGCGTGAGCATCCACGCGACGAGGGTCGACAGCGCTGCCGCCATGAGCGCGAGGAGGTAGCGAGGTGCCAGGGCGTAGCTGGCAAGCGCCGGAGCCGAGAGCGTCGAGACTTCGGGGAACACGTTGCTAACGGTGATCCGGAGGATCTCCGCCACAGCCAGCGTGCCGATCGCGAAGTACGGCCCGCGCAATCGCAGGGTGGGCGCGCCGATGAGGACTCCCGCCACGGTCGCCGCGACCATCCCTGCCGAGAGGGCCACTCCGAGAGGATGACCCGACAGCCACATCATCCGCGTCACCACCGCGCCCAATCCAAAGAACGCCGCGTGGCCCAAGCTCACCTGTCCTCCAAACCCGCCCAACACGTTCCAGCTCTGCGCGAGCGCCACGTAGAGCAGCACCTGGAATCCCCACGTGAGAACGCTCCCGGTACTCAGCAGCGGGAGAGCGGCCAGGACGCCGAGCCCCAGGGCGATCAGCAGCCACGCGCGCCGACCGGTCATGACCGCGTCAGCAGTCCTCGGGGACGGATACTGAGCACCAACAAGAACAGCATCAATCCTACGACCTCGCGGTAGGCATTCCCCAACAGAAACCCACTCGTCGACTCCGCCAGCCCTAAAAACAATCCCGCCATAAAGGTCCCGAAGATGTTGCCCATGCCGCCCAAGACGATGACAATCAAGGCCTTCAGCGTCCAGTGCAACCCGATGGCTGGACTTACGGCATCGGACACACTGACCAGGGCCCCGGCCACGCCGGCGAGCGCGCTGCCGAGCGCAAAGGCCCTCAGGTAGGCGGTACCGATGGGAATCCCCACGAGGACGGCGCCCTGCTCATCATCCGCGGTGGCGCGCAGCGCCGTCCCTACTCGCGTCCGGGTGAGGAACAGGTGCACGCCGCCCAGCACCAGGAACGCCAGCCCCAACGCGCCTAACCGTGACAGCGGCACGACGACGGTTCCCATTGTCATCACCGTACCGGCGTAGGGTGGAGTGACCGCTCGCTCGTCGGCCCCCCAGGCGAGAATCGCGAGCGTCTGCACGACGAGGGCTAAGCCGAATCCGATGAGGATCGAGGTCTTGATCCGATCGTCTTCTGCGAAGGAGACTAAGCGCCGAAAGAATAGCCTGAACAGCACAGCGCCGACGAGAAATAGTACCGGACCGGCCACGAGAGCGGAGACGAACGGATCGACCCGCCACAAGGTGAAGAGCCAGACACTCACATAGCCGCCCAACATGATGAGCTCGCCGTGAGCCACGTTGAGAACCGCCAGCACGCCGAAGACAAGAGACAGCCCCACTGCCCCCAACCCGTAGAGGCCCCCGAGGAGCAGCCCAAACACGGCGTTCTGCAGAAGGACGGATGTCACGAGAAGGCCGCGAGGTTAGAACCCGATGACTTTCCGAGATACGCTTCAATGACGGCGGGGTGGGCCAGCACTTCATCGGGCCCCCCCTCCACGACGGTCTGACCATAGTTGAACACGATCAGGCGATCACAGAGGGCGCGGACGGCTTGCACGTTATGTTCGACGACCACCACCGTGACTCCGCTGGTCCGAACCTGCCGCAGCATGGCCACCGCCGCCCGGACTTCTGTCAGATTGAGACCCCCCAAAGGCTCATCCAGCAGCAGAACTTTCGGGCGTGTGGCGAGCGCGCGGGCGAGTTCCACCCGCTTCTGATCCGTCAGCGTGAGCTGCGACGCCGGTGACTGGGCTTTATCACGCAATCCTACCGAGGCGATAAGAGAAAGGCTCTCGGTGCGAGCGGCCTCCAGACCAGACCCGTCGCGCCCGTAGAGCCGACCGACGAGGACGTTGTCGAGGACCGAGAGCTTGGGCAGCGTACGCACCAACTGGAAGGTTCGCGCAATCCCCAGACGTGCGCGGGCGTTGGCGGGCAGGGCGGTGATGTCCCGGTTGTCCAGACGGACCTGGCCCGCGTCCGGATGGAGGGCGCCTGCGATGAGGTTGAGGAGGGTGGTCTTCCCCGACCCATTGGGCCCCAAGAGGCCCACGACCTCTTCGGATGCAACCCGGAAGGAAACTCTACTTACGGCCAACAACCCGCCGAACGTCTTGGTGAGGCCCTCGACCTCCAGCAGCACTATCTGACTCTTAGCGAGCCCCGCGGCTCACAGACCCGTCGATCACCGCCCACGCCAGGGAGGCGCCGGATACTGGAACGCGGTGGCGCCAGCCCCCTGCGGCCACACGAGTTGCTGGACCCCACCCTGCCACTGCACCAAGACAAACGGCACGATGCCCGTCCCATCAGAGCGGAACCGCACCGGACCCTCAACGGTCTGCAGGTCTGTGGTAGCCATGGCATCCCGGATGGCCACTGGGTCGAGGGAGCCGGCCCGCTCGATGGCGTTGACGACGATTTGCACACACGCATAACTGGGGCCGACGAGAACATCAGCCGGCCTCCCAAAGCGCTGTTGATGCTTCGCGTTGATCTCGGCGACGCCGGGGTAGGTGAAGGCGTGGTGCCAGCCGGGCGCCAGCACCACGTAATCCCCATCCTTGCCGAGGGCCTGCGTCCACGACACCGCATCCGCCGCCCGGATCATCACGATGGCCTTGGGGGAGAAATCAAGTTCTTTCATCTGCCGGATGATCGCCAGCCCGTCGGGGGGGGTGGGCACGGAGAACACGGCCTCGGCCCCGGCGGCCTTCGCTCGCAAGATGATGTCAGAAAAATCCCGCGCCCCGACACTGTACTCCTCCGCGACGACCACCCGATACCCGAACTCAGCGGACCGGGTTGTCCACAATCGCGCCAGTTCGCGACCCCAGTCGGTGCGTTCGGCAAAGATGGCCACGCTGCGGGGGCGCTGCTCGGAGGGCACGGACGCGTTGAGGAACCGGTAAGTGCCGATGGCGATATCTGGCGACTTGATGAACGGCGAAAAGAGAAACTTGAACCCTTGCTGGTGAATCGCATGGAGGGCGAACGCGACCCCGCAATACGGAATGCGGTTTTTTTCTGCCACCGCAGCCGCCGCGGCATGAAGGTCGCTCCCGAATCCGCCGAGGTACGCGGCGACCCCTTGCTGCGCGACCAGAGTCTCCAACCGGCTGACGGTCTTTGTGGGGTCGGATTCATCATCGAGGACGACCAGCTCGAGCGGAATCTGCCGATCACCCACCCGCACGCCGCCGCGGGCGTTGACGTCGACGACAGCAAACTCATAGCCCGCCCTCACCTGCCCTCCCCCGCCGGCAAATCGGCCCGTCAGCGGGATGACCGCCCCCAGCTTCACCGTCGCAGGGAGTGCCCCCACCCCGCGCTGGGGCAGTCCGCTGAGCATCACCGCTGCGATGAGAATCACCACCGCACGCCGTCGCATCCCCTGTACCTCCGCCCAGATGTTCTCCGTCACCGCCACACCTCACGCGTAGTCTCGACGACCAGTCGCAGCTTGGCCCACTGATCCTCTTCGGTGAGCAGATTCCCTTCCATCGTGGAGGCGAATCCGCACTGGGGGCTGAGCGCGAGGTCATCCAACGGCACGAACCGGCTCGCCTGCTCGATCCGGCGGACGAGATCTTCCTTTGCCTCAAGCTGAGGCCTCTTGCTGCTCACCAGGCCCAAGACAACTGTCTTGCCACGAGGCACAAACCGGAGTGGCTCGAATGTGCCGGAGCGCTCGTCATCATATTCCAGCAGGAAGCGATCCACCTGCAGCGTCGCGAACAGCTTCTCGGCGATCGCGTCGTAGCCGCCCTCAGCGTACCACTGGCTACGGTTGTTGCCCCGGCATAGGTGCATGGCAAGCGTCACCCCGGGCCGGTGCGCTCCCTCCAGGCACGTGTTGTCCGCGCGGATCGCCTCGTCCAGCGCCGCCGCGGGCTCCATTCCCATCTCGGTCTTGATGTACTCGCGCCACTTCGGGTCGACGTAGTAGCTGTAGCGGGGCGCGTCGATCTGAACGTATGGCACCCCCTCCGCCACCAGAGCGGTGATCTCTGCTTTGATGATGGGCACGAGGTCCCACAGAAGGGCTGAGTGATTCCGATAGACTTTATCCGTGATGCCGCGCTTGAACGCAATCGCGGGAAACTGGTTGGCCGTGGGCAGGGTGATCTTGATCGCGCCGGGGCGGTGGGTCCGCAGGAAGGCCAGCTCGTGCGCCGTCATGCGGCCACGCGGGCGGACTCTCGAGGTCACCACTCCTGTCACGCTACTGACCGCCACGCCCGCCGTCCCGTGCCAGGACCGGGCTACCGCCTCACCCGTGTCGAAGCCATGGACGGCATCAATGAGGTCGCTCATGAAGTTGCGCCGGCGGAGCTCGCCGTCGGTGAAGATATCGAGTCCGAGCTCCTTCTGCTTGGCCAACACGCGGAGGATGTGCTGGTCCTCGATCACGCGCAGGCGCTCGGGGCTAGCTCCGGCGTGCCGGGCTTCCAGCAGCTCGGCGGGACGCAAGAAACTACCGACGTGGTCGGCGCGATAGGCTGTTGCCATCGTCCTTTTTCTCTTCTCAGACGAGTCCGGAATTGTATTCGCCCCGCGCATCCAGTCACCCCTCGTGCGGCCAGGCGGTCAGGTCTACAATGGGCGCAGGAGATTCGTGTCAGGAGGCTCGTGATGCCCGACCGCCGCATTGATCCGCAGTCGTACCGCAACGCGCTGGGCCGTTTTGCCACCGGGGTGACGGTGGTCACCACGGCGACACCAGACGGCGTGCACGGGATGACCGCCAACGCTTTCACATCGGTATCCTTGGACCCTCCGCTCGTGGTCATCGCGGTCGCCAAGCAGGCCCGCACGCACACCTACCTCAACCAGGCGCGCCGGTTTGGAGTGAGCATCCTCAGCGCGGAACAGGAACCCTATGCCTGGCATTTTGCCGGACGTCCGCGCGAGGGATTGCAGACCCCGTTTGTCTGGAAGAAGGAGGTCCCTCTGTTGCCCGATGCGCTCGCGCACCTCGTGTGCAGCCTGGAAACGACCTACCCTGGAGGGGATCATACGTTGTTCGTCGGTCGGCTGGAGGAGTTGTGGTACCGGGACGGCTCCCCGCTGGCGGTCTATCGGGGCCGGTTCTTCGGCTTGATTCCGCTACCGTCGGGGGAGTGGACGCCCGGGAGGGAACTGACGGACACCCGCGGGACCGAAGGGGGCGAGCCGCCCGAGCAGTGGTGGTAGACTCACGCGATCAAGAGCGCAACGACGAAGGACGCGACTTGAATCAGGACAGGGAGTTATCGATGGGCGCAATAATCCGACTAGCCACAGGTGATGACGCTACGGGCATCCTCGCGATCTACGCTCCGATCGTCCGCGAGACGGCGATCTCATTTGAAGTGGCACCTCCCGACGTCGACCAAATCCGGCAGAGGATTAAAAACACCCTGGGGCGTTTCCCCTGGCTGGTCTGCGCAGGTGACGAGCAGATTCTGGGCTATGCATACGCCAGCCCCCACCGGGACCGTGTCGCCTATCAATGGTCGGTCGACGTATCGGTGTATGTGGACGCCCAAGCCCGTCGGTCCGGCGTGGGACGGAGCCTGTATACGTCGCTCCTGAACCTCGTGGACCTCCAAGGCTTCTACAATGCGTATGCGGGGATTACTCTCCCGAACCCAGCCAGCGTCGGCTTGCACGAGGCGATGGGGTTTCTTCTTGTGGGAATCTATCGGTCGGTCGGCTACAAACTCGGAAGGTGGCATGATGTCGGCTGGTGGCATCGCCTGGTGCGTGCCCCCCGTGTCCCCCCTGATCCCCCGGTCGAGTTCGGGCGGATCCGGGGCACACCCGCATGTGAGCGCGCGGTGGCGTCGGGTCGTGCGCTTCTTCCGCTTGTCGACTGACGTGAACACCCTCACCCTGCCACGTCCCGGCGCGCGACGCCAAGCGGCGTCTGGTCGACAGGACGTGTAGGGGCTCGTCGCGCCTACTTTTCAGACTGGCTGAGTTCGAACAAGAACCAGATCCGCCGCTCGGTCTCGTCGAGGATCTCCTGCAGGAGGTTCCCTGTGGGGGTATCCCCTCGGGTGTCGCACACCTCGATGGCTTTGCGCTGCTGCTCCGCTATATGCCGGTTGTCCGCAAGCAGCCGCCGGATCATCTCCGCGGACGGGACGATCTCCTCATCGTCATCTGCAATCGTCTGCAACCGGCCAATCTCGCCGATGCTGTGAATCGTGGTGCCCCCAATCTTGCGGACCCGCTCCGCCAGGGCGTCGACGGACTCCAGAATCGCAGCGGCCTGCTCGTCAAAGAGGAGGTGATAGTCGCGGAAGTGCGGACCCGTCAAGTGCCAGTGGAAGTTCTTCGTCTTGACGTAGAGCGCGATCGCATCAGCGACTAGAGGGTTGACTGTTTGGGCGATGGTCCGCACATCATCTGGCTTCAGATCCGTTGACGTGGCCAGCTGTCGCGGCACCGTCTGCATCGTGGATCCCGACTTCCTCTTTGCGTTCGCATTCATTTTCACGTTCATCTCCCCACCTCCTGAGTCTCGAGTGACTACCAAAGCGTTGATCTGCACGAGAAATACCGGATGCGTCCGGCTTCGCTAGACGATCTCTGACGCCCTGCGCGCCTCGGGCAGCCCAGGCCGCTCCCGGCACCGGCGTTCGATTGCGGCGGCGATCTCGTCAGGCCTGCGTTTCCTCACATCCCAGCGTTACTACGATCGCGGCTATTCTGTTATTCCTCACAAACGCGGATGACCCGCGCGGTAGATGCGGGACAGAGCCAGGATCTCGCCGAGATTTGCTCGGAGGCGAACGACGATGGATTGGGGTGGCGTCGTGGAAATCCGGTCGCAGGTTCTATCCCGAGGACGTTGGGCTGATTGATATCCTCAGAGTCGGATGTACCGCGCGCCGGACATCGCCAGGACAGTGACGGTCAAATAGCAGGGTCGCCCACCACATCGTCTGGCGCATTCGCCGCTGGAGCACTTGCATCTCGGCCGCTTGCGCCCCCGTCGGCGACCCCCCCGATCTCTGAACCTCTCCCCCGAGGACCTGCAAACGCGCGGCCACAGGCCGCTGGAATACGCCGAACACAACGAACGTGAGCAAAGTGGCCAGTGCGCCTACCGTCAAACTAAGCCCCGCCCCCGAGGTGATCCAGGCATTCTGGAATCCTGCCGACACCCGACCATACAACACCAAGCCAGAGAGGACAGTCAGCATTGGCGCGATCGCCATGACAAGCCGAAAGCGGCTCTGTGAGGCCAAGCGCTGCATGAAGCGCCCAGCTTCGGGTCCTCCTCCAGCAATCGCGGGCTGTAAGACGGCTGTGAGAAAGAAGACGGCCCCTGCCCAGACGACGCTGGACAGAATGTGGATCATGCGGAGAATGACCATCGTCGCATCCACGGTTTTGATCCCCTTTCCTTACCTCAGGAACTCCGTTCGAACAGCCCCTGCCGAGGCAGCGCAGGGCGCCTCCCTCGGGTTATTGTTCCGGAGGAGAGGTTTTCACAACAGTCCGGGCCCCATCCTCAGGGGCGGCGAGGTCCCACCGGTCAGGCGGCCTGAGGTCGGTGCGATCCCATCTGCAACATGCGTCGACTCACTTTGAGGACAAGAGTTCGCGGCGAAAGGCGGATGGTCAAAAGTAAGAGTTGATTGGCGAGACCGACGACGATGGTCGTCTGACCTCGCATCAACGCACGATACCCCGCCCGCGCCACATCTGCTGCGCTGGAGAGCCGGCCCCGAAACAGGTTGGTGCCCGTGAGGTGCGCCCTTTCGGCGAATTCCGTCTTGGTCGGCCCCGGGCAGAGAGTGGTCACCGTGACGCCCGTACCTCTCAACTCCTCGGCGAGGGCCTCAGAAAAACTCAGCACATACGCTTTGGACGCCCCGTACACTGCGCTGAACGGCCCGGGGGCAAATGAGGCCGTGGATCCCAGGTTGAGGATCCTGCCCGACCGTCGGGCGACCATGTCGGGCAATAGCAGGTATGTGAGCTGCGTCAGCGCGACAATGTTCGTCTGGATCATCTGCCATTGGCGGTGCCGATCCGCCGTCCAGAATGGTCCATACACACTGAATCCAGCGTTGTTGACCAGGATCTCCACGTCCACGCCGGCGTCTGTGAGCTGACGGTAGATGGCGTCTGCCGCATCCGGTTGGGACAGGTCTTGGGCAACGACCGTGATGCCGACCCCGCCACGTCTGAGCTCATCGGCCACCTCGTGGAGCCGATGGTCGTTTCGGGCAACGAGCACGAGGTTAAAACCGTCACGTGCAAACAGCTTGGCGAGCTCGTACCCAATCCCGCTGGTTGCCCCGGTCACGAGAGCGGTTCTCCTATTAACGCTGCCGCCGATCACCCGCGCACCCTCCTGGTCCACCACGCGCCGTTGCCGGCATTCGGGTGGTGTAAAATCCTCACTCGCCTTCCTCGGCCACCATGACGCGATCAGGCTGCTCCGCGGGGGGTGGTGCTGCCGGAGCGCGGTGCAAGATCCCTCGTAGCATCCCGGCCAAGCGCACGCGTCCCGCTTGGACGGGGGCGATCACGCGGCTAAGGACACGCACTTTCGAGAGGTCATCAAACAGAGAGTAGAAAACCGGGATCGCGATGAGCGTCAGGATCAGCGACAGTGTCTGTCCGCCGATCACGACCGAGCTGATCGACCGGTTGGTCCCGGACCCCACCCCCGAGGAGATGGCCAGCGGGATCATGCCCGCGACAAAGGCGATCGTGGTCATCAGGATTGGACGTAGCCGGTCGCGGCTCGCGGCGACAATGGCGTCGTCTCGCTTCATTCCCGCCGCGCGGAGCTGGTTGGCATGGTCGATCTGAAGAATCGCGTTCTTCTTCACGACCCCAAACAGTACTAGGATGCCCAGCTGCGACAGGATGTTCAACGAGTCGCGCAAGAAGAGAATCGACAGCAGCGCAAAGGGTACAGTGAGCGGCAGCGACAGCAGGATCGTCACCGGGTGCAGCCATGACTCAAACTGCGCGGCGAGGATCAGGTACATGAACACGAAGGACAGGCCAAATGCCGTCATGAACGCCTGCCCCTGACGTCCCTGCTCCGCGGCCTGTCCGACAAACGCCGCCGTGTAGTCGGCACTCAACCCCAGCCTGTGAATCTCGCGATCGAGCTGCGTGAGTATTGTGGACTGCGAGGCGCCAGGGAGCAGGTTTGCCGTGAGTTCGACGCGGCGGCGGCCGTTGTAATGGTCGATGGTGCTCGGGCCCACGCCCCGCTTGATCTGGACCACTTGCTCCAGAGGGACCACGCCCAGCGTGGTGGACCCCACCTGCAGCTGGCTGAGGGCAGCTATGTCATCGCGGTAGGCGGCGTCGGCCCGCACGACGATATCGTACTGTTGGCCCTGCTCGGCGTAGGTCGACGCTTTCTGCCCGGCCACCAGCGCGTTCAGTGCACCCGCGGCGTTCGCCACGCTGACACCCAGATCAGCCGCTCGGGCACGATCCACGGTGATGCCCAGTTGAGGCTTTCCGGTAATCAAAGACGAGCGAACATCCACCACCCCCGGCATCTTCCGGAGGATGGCTTGCCCTTGCTCGGCCACACGGGTGAGCACCGCGAGATCGGGTCCGCTCACCACGTAGTCGACGGGTTGGAAGCCTCCGCTGCCGCCAAAGGCGGAGACAGGGCCGACTTGGGTCTGCAGCCCGAGGTAGCTATACCGGGGCAGAATTTCCGACCGGACCCGGTCGACGACGGTCGCCTGGCTCACCGTCCGCTTGTCCAAGTCGACCATGTGGGCATAGATGGTGGCGCGGTTGGGTGTCCGCAGTGGATCGTCGGCCACCGAGACCATCGTGTAATCGACCCCGGGGAGCCGACGGATCTCGGTGGACATTTGGTTGGCCAGCTGCTCGGTCGTCGGTAGGGACCAGCCTTCAGGGGCCCGCACCACCGCTTCAAACTGGGACTCGTCTTCGTCAGGGAAAAAGTTCTTGTTGACTGCGATGCCTAGGGGCACTGCAGTGAAGAGGACCACTAAGGACAAGACGGCCACGACCCAGCGACGCCGGAGCGCGCGTTGCAGCAGCCAGCGGTAGGCATTTTCCAAGGCCATGTAGATCCGACCACTACGCGCTTCCCCTCCCGACGACGTCGAACCCGATCTAGAGCCTTTCAGCCATCGAGACGACAGCATCGGGGTTAAGGTGAAGCTGACCAGGAGCGAGACGGCGATGGCAAACGCCATCGTGTACCCAAAACTGCGCATGAACCGGCCGACGATCCCGCCCATGAACGCCAGCGGCAAGAAGACGGCGATCAGGCTCATCGTGGTCGACGTCACAGCCCCGCCGACTTCCCGTGTGGCTTCAATCGCCGCCTGGAAGGGCGGCATCTTCTTCTCGCGGATGAACCGGTAGATGTTCTCGAGGACGACGATGGCGTCGTCGATGACGATCCCGACGACCAGCGCGAGGGCCAGCAGGGTGACGATGTTCAGAGTTAATCCCACAGCGTTCATGAACGTGAACGTACTGATCAACGAGGTCGGGATGGCGATCGCCGCGATGATCGTGGCGCGCACGTCGCGCAAGAACAGCAACACCACCACCGCCGCGAGGAGAGATCCCACCATCAAGTGCTCCTGTACCGCACGTGTCGAGGCCTCGACGAACACGGATTGATCACTGACGATCTTCATCCGGTACCCGGGCGGCAGCGAGGAGGTCAGCCCCGCCAGGCGGGCCTTGACATCGCGCACGACGTTGAGTGTGTTGCTGCCCGACTGCTTCACGATATTCAGCGTGACCGCCGGCTGCCCGTTCAGGCTCGCGATCGTCAGGCGTTCGGCCGCACCATCCTCGACGCGCGCGACATCGGCCAGCCTGACTGGCACCCCACCCCGATTCGCCACCACCAAGTGCTGGAGTTCCGCGATGGAGTCGACCCGACCGAGCGTGCGCAAAGTCAAACGCTGCGTCCCTTGATCGATGCTCCCCCCGGGGACTTGAATATTCTGTGTCTGCAACCCCTGGATGATGTTGGTCGCACTGAGGCCGTAGGCATTCAGCCGAGACGGATCGATCCACACGTTGATTTGGCGCGCCTGACCGCCGACGATGTCCACAGACCCGACGCCGGGAGTCCCCTCCAGCTGGCGCTTGAACACTTTGTCTGCGTACTCTGTAATGTCGCGAATGGGCTGGTCGCCCGATAACGCCAAGGCGAGGACGGGAATAGCCCCGGGGTCGAGTTTGGAGACGACCGGTGGGTCGATCCCTGCGGGGAGATTGGGCAGGATGCCACTGATCTTGTCCCGGACATCTTGCGCGGCGACGTTGACGTCCTTCTCCAGAACGAACTGGATAGCGACTTGCGAGAACCCCTCCGCCGAAGTACTCGTCAGCGTGTCGATGCCGCTGATGGTGTTCACTGCTTCTTCGATCTTGTTGGTCACATCGGTTTCGACTTCTTCAGGCGAGGCCCCCGGCAAGCGTGTGGACACTGCGACAAACGGGAAGTCGACGTTGGGGAACCGTTCGACGTTGAGACGGCGGTAGAAGAAACTGCCCAAAAACGTCAGGGACAGGATGATGACCCACGCCAGAACCGACCGGCGAACTGAGAGCTCAGACAACCATCGCATCGGAAATCTCCTTTATTTACTGGGACGTGCTATTGGGACACACGCGGTGTTACGGGCTGATTTTCGGTCAGGGCCGCCGCGTCTGAAATGATGACCTGTTCGTTGGGGGTGAGTCCGTTGGTGATTTCGACCATCCCGTTCTGCCGATCGCCGAGGGTGACCTCACGCCGGACGGCTTTGCCCTCCTGCACGACAAACACGATCGGCTTGCCGGCTGTGGTCAACACCGCCGTATCTGGAACTTGTAGCACATTCGGTCGGACCGCGACGGTAATCGTGCCGCGAGTAAACATCCCGGGACGCAACACCCGCTGGGGATTGGCCACCCGGACCTTGACCGTGAATGACCGGCTGGAGATCGTCGCCGCGGGCTGGATCTCCGCAATCTTGCCCGCCATTGACATGCCGGGCAGGGCGTCCACGGTGATGACTGCCGATTGACCCACCCGCAGACCCTCACGCTGCCGCTCGGGAACGACCAGTTCAGCATAGACGTCATCCAGCTGCGCCAGCACGAAGACCAAAGACATAGGGGCCACGGCCTCGCCGGGCTCCACCCTGCGCTGTGTGATGGTACCCCCAAAGGGGGCGGTCACGGTGGCATCGCGTAGTTGGATCTGCGCTAAGGCTAGGGAGGCCTCAGCGAGCTGCAGCTGCGCCTGTGTCTGCCGGAATTGCGCGTCGGCGACGTCGAGTTCATGCACGGAGACCGCGCCGGGCTGGTACAAGGACTTCGTTCGCTGCAGGTTCGCTTCGGCGAGGTCGCGCGCGGCCTTGGTCTGTGCGACGCCCGCCGCCGCCTGGGCCGCAATCGCGGCCAGCTGATCGGTCCGCAGACGCATGAGGGGCTCCCCTTGCTGGACGCGCTGGCCTTCGCTGACGAAGACGTCCGCCACGATCCCCGACAGCGTCGAGGCGACCTTGGCTTCCCGAAGGCTTGCCACGGTCCCGGTCGCCGTAATGCCCGATACCCAGTCTGCCCGCCGGGCCGGAGTGACCGTCACCGAAACGGGTGCCACCTGTAACGGCGCCACCGGGGGTGCCGGAGGGGGCGATCCGGCCCGAGCCCGAAGGGCCACGATGCTTCCGGCCACAAAGACGACCGCGAGACTAATGGCTATGATGCGAGTACGCATGCTGTTCTCCCTCACAGTGATCCCGTCGCCAGGATCAGTTGAATTCGTGCGACATTCTGATCGAACCGTCCTGCCGCCAATGACAATTCCGCTTGCGCGAGTGCAGACTGGGCCGAGAGAAGTTCAAGCTGGGTTCCCACCCCAGCGGAGTAGCGTGCTGCCGCGAGCCGAGACGATTCGCGCCCCTGCTCAACGGCCTTGGTTGCCGCCGCCAACCGGCCAGCGGCCTGCTCTAGCCCCAACCAGGCGAGGCGGACGTCCAGCTCGACTTGCTGCATAGTCTGCGCTTCGCGGGTTTTCAGTTGGTCCACCTGGTAGCGTGCTTCGCGCACCTTCGCCTCGGTGATCCCGCCGTCGAACACTGCCATGGTAGCACTCAACGTCACCGACCAGCTCCCGTAGACGAAGGGAGCCTGCCCGCTGGCGTTGCTGACCCCATAGCCCGCGCCCAGTCCGACGGTGGGCTGGCTCCCACTGGAGGCGAGGTCGATGCCCGCTTGGGCGGCCACGATCCGGCTCCGCAACGCGAGCAAGTCCGGTCGATCGCGCAGCCCCTGGACGATAGCGGCGTCCAGCGTCGTGGTCACCGGCCGAGGCGTCAACGTATCGGTGAGGTCGAGGGACGTGTCCTGGGGAAGATTGAGCGTCGCGTTCAGACTGGCCTGTGCGGTGGCCCCCCCGGCACGGGCTTGGACCATCGTTTGCTCTGTGTTGGCCACGGCGACTTCAGCCTGCAGGACGTCGAACTGCGATGCTGCGCCGGCACTGAATCGGGCGCGCGCAACGCGCAAGCTTTCGTTGGCCGCATTCAAAGCTCGCTGGGCTGCCGAGACATTTTCGAGCGCCAGCAGACCTTGCAAGTAGAGCTGTCGGGCCCCGAAGACCAGTTGCTGGCGGGTGCGATCGTACGTTGCTTGGGCGCCCTGAAGGTTCGCCTGCGCGAAGGCCACCTGAGCCTCCAGGCGTCCCCCTGTGGAGAGTGGGTACGTGACGTTGAGCCCGGCGGTGTAGATGTTCGGATCGATTGCCGGATTGGGCTGCTGCTGCGTGCGGGTGTACGTCCCGGCGAGAGCCGTCTGAGGGACGCGCGCTCCCTGCGCCACTGCCAATTCCGCTCGAGCCATTGCGACGTCAAACGCCGCGGCCCGGAGCTGGAGATTGTTGTCGACTACCGCGGTGGCCACATCGGTGAATGACACGCGACGCGACGCTGCCTGGGCAGCCGCCGGAAGAGGAACACTCGCTAACACGATGATACCGAGTACCACGGTGATGATCTTTCTGATCATGACTGTGCTGCCACCATTCCTACTGCGACGTCAGCATACCCACTCGCCCGGTCGCCGACTTGATCGCTTATCATTTCAAGACAGGTAATTCTTAACTTTAACTGCCCCGCATGACATCCGACGAAAGGCGTATTTGTGGCTCGTCCTCACGCCCCAAGAGCCTCTGCGCCAATTCCCACCTCTCGCCGTCCCCCGAGCGGAGGATGCCCCGCTTAAGTCATTACGTGCGCATTGTGAACTGGCTATGAACCCCGGGTGAAAGCGGGATGAAACTTTCCCGCGGTGCGCAGCGCGAGATCTCAGACGCCCTCGCGGCCCGTTGTCAGCCCGGACGCGGGCCCGCCGCCGGCAACGCGCGGGTCGGCGGAGGGGCTCCCCCCGCTGCCTTTCGGATCGCGTGGACTAAACCGTCCCCGCCCTCGTGCTTTGACACAAACGCAGCCGCGCCGGCGTGTGACGCATGCCTGCGCGTCGCCGAATCATCGTGCAGGCTGAGGATCACGATGGCGCTGGCGGGGGACGCGGTCTGCATCGCCCGGATCAACCTGATGGCGTCCATATCAGTCGACTCGATGTCCAGGAGGATGACGTCAGGACGCAGCACCGCCGTCTGCGCGAGCGCGGCCAGACCGTCGCTCGGCTCCCCGATGATCGACACGTCCGCCTCCAGCTTGAGCCGCATACGCAATCCGAGTCGGATCGCAGGACGATTCTCGACCAGCAGGACTCGGATCATGCCTCAACCGCCTCAGGAGAGGGTGCGTCCGCTGGAGCGACCCCATCGGCCCGCGCCAGACTGGCCAAAAACCACGCGACCGCCACAATCAGCAAGGCGATCGGCACGATCAACGTCAGGCGCATCACGGGGATGAACGCCTCGGCGAAATGCAGCCGGAGGAGTGGTGGCATCTGGACGACACTGCCGAGTGACTGCTCGTACCCAGCGAGGGTGAGACGGTTCTCCAGAAGGGCTCCCACCGCCGTGGTGCCGAGGACTCCGCCGAGTTGCCGGGTGGTGTTGAGCACACCTGAGGCCGCACCTGCGAGCCGGGGTGGAACGCTCCGCATGGCAAGGGTCGTGCTCGGGGGCATGACACAGGCAATGCCCAGCCCCGCCAATACCATCGGTCCGGCGAGCGTCAAGCCGGACGCACTCGTGTTCCCGAACCAGGCGATCAGCGCCATGCTTCCTGCAAAACAGAGGAGACCGGCCGCGGGTAGGTATTGGCCCTGTGGCCGATCTGCCCAACGTCCGGCGAAAGGCGCCAAGACCATCAGGCTGAGGGACATGGGCGCCACCGTCAAGCCGGCCTGGAAGGCGGTCCTGCCCAGCGCCGACTGCAGGTAGATGGGCAGGAGAAATGAGAATCCCAACATCGCAAACGACATCGCGGAAACCATCCCGTTCATCCACAGAAAATTGCGGTCTTCAAACAGGACAAACGGAAGAAGGGGGTCTTTCTGCCTGCGCTCCCACAAGAGAAACGCTGTTAAGACCAGCAGACCGGCGCCGATCGTTTCGGGGATGGTCAGCATACCCCACAGACGCCCCCAATGGAAGCGCTGCCCCTCGATCAGGCCGAAGACAACCAACACGAGGCCAACACTCGCTAAAGCGACTCCGCCGATGTCCAGGTGCTGCCGTCGCCCGAAGCGAATGTCGGGAACGAGTAGGAAGGTCGCCAGCAATATCCCCACACCGATCGGCACGTTGATGAAGAACACCCAACGCCAATCCCATCGCGTGACGATAAACCCGCCGAGCGTCGGCCCCGCGACTGTCGCGAGCCCCGCCACCGCCCCCCACAGCCCCATGGCCGTGCCCCGCCGGTCAGGAGGGAAAATGCTGGTGACGAGGGCGAGGGTCTGAGGCGTCAGGAGCGCACCGCCCACACCCTGCAGGATCCGCGCCGCAACGAGCTGCGTGGTCGTTTGGGCAAACCCACACAGGGCGGAGGCTACGGTGAAGAGCGCCAGCCCACCCGCGAAAATTGCGCGCTGCCCCACGAGATCACCAACGCGGCCAGCGGTAATGAGGAGGACGGCATAGACTAAGACGTATGCATTGATCACCCAGAGTATTCCGTTTACCCCGGTGTGCAAGCTCCCGATAATGCTGGGCATCGCATTGTTAACGACTGTGAGGTCAAGCAAGATGGTGCCGTAGCCTGCACAAAGGACGGCCAGTGCCGCCCACGGATTCCGGGCGGACGCCGGATTCTGAGCGGCGCCCTGCAGCGTCAAGTTTTGTGTATCGTGGGACATCGCAAACTCTCCAAATCCTCCCCGCGCAGAGCAACACCTCGCGCGGGCTTCCATCAATTACACATCCTCGCCGTTCTCTGGACATCAGACCAACGGCCAGCAGTCCCCCTGCGCCCTCAGACCCCTCCCGATGTCCCCCTAAAGGCCGAGGGAAAGGAACCCGGAGCGGAATCTTTGCGCCCCTTCGGGCGTCGTATAGAGTATGCGGTTGGAGGGGGGCTCCACCCAAAGGCGGAGGACAGGGAGTCGGTCAGACCCGAAACTTACAGGAGATGGAGCCGATGGTTACACGGATTCTGATCGCTGACGACCATAGCGTGGTCCGTCAGGGCTTGAGGATGTTCCTGGCCCTGGACCCAGACCTCGAGGTCGTCGGTGAGGCCGCCGACGGGGCAGAAGCCCTACGCCTTGCTCACGAACTCCATCCTGACGTGATCTTAATGGATATTCTGATGCCGAAAGTCGACGGCATCGCCGCGACCCAAGAGATTCGACGGGACCTTCCAGACACCGAAGTCGTGGCGCTGACGAGCGTCCTCGAAGATGCCTCCGTGGTCGGAGCGATCCGAGCCGGCGCGATCGGCTACCTCCTCAAGAACACGCAAGCTGACGAGTTGCGCCGGGCGATCAAAGCTGCCGCTGCCGGCCAGGTGCAGCTGTCCCCGGAAGCAGCCATGCGGCTAATGCGCGAGGTCCGAGCCCCCGAAAGTCCAGAGACGCTGACCGAGCGTGAAACAGACGTCCTGAGGTTGCTGGCCGAAGGCAAAGCCAACAAGGAAATCGCCCAGACGCTGAACATCGGGGAAAAGACGGTGAAGACACACGTGAGCAACGTTTTGGCCAAGCTGGGGGTGCAAAGCCGCACGCAGGCCGCCCTCTACGCCGCGCGGATCGGCATGGTGACTGTCGGCCAGATGGGCAGAGGAACATGAAACAGAGCTACCCGACTCTCGCCAAACTCTCGAAACCCTTCGAGGCGGCGTTAGACGCGGTGATCGTCGTCGACGAGCAGGATCACGTCGTCTACGCGAACCAGGCTGCATGCCGAATTACGGGCTTCCCGCTCGACGAAATCCTCGGTCAGAGCTCGTGGGCCTGTGTCCCTCCGCATGCGCGGGAGGCCCACCTCAAAGCCATTGAGGAGCACAAAGCGAAGAAAGCCTTCGGGATCATGCGGGGATCCTCAGTGCTCAAGCGGGCGGACGGTAAAGAGTTCGAGATCGAGTACACGGCGGCACCGCTGTTGATCGATCGGCGCAAGCTCGTCGTCATCATGTTTCACGATGTCTCCGAGACGAAACGGCTCGCCCGCGAAGTGGGGGCGCTCACCGAGGTCGCCTCGCACGCAGCATTCGCGGGTTCGCTGAAAGCGACACTGGACAAGTTGGCGGAGACAGTCGTCACAGCGACGGGGACCGTGGCGTGTGTAGTGTGCCTGATGGCCGAAAACCTCGAGGACTTGGTGGTCATCGGCAGACACGGGTTGCCGGAAGGTCCAGAGGCACAAGCCCGGTGGGCCGAGGCGGTGCGGCGCGGGGCCAAGATGCCCAATACCGACTCGGTTCGTGTGAAGAAACCGCTGATTCACCACGCTGCACGCCAAAAGCTGTTGGACGATCCCCTCTATGAGCCCATGCACCCGATCCTGCAGAACGCCACATGGGACACCGTCGTCTCCGTCCCCATGATTTACCGCGATCAAGCGATCGGCGCCCTCAACGTCTTTTATGCGCGCGGCAAGGAGCCCGGGGAGGCGGAGATCGGATTTCTGACGACCATCGCGAATCAGGCCGCGGTCGCTGCCGAGAATGCACGCCTCTTCGAACAGGTCCGGGAGAAAGCCATTTTGGAAGAGCGCCAGCGTCTGGCCCGCGAACTGCACGACTCGGTCTCGCAGGCGTTGTACGGAATCGCGCTTGGCGCCCGCACCGCGCGGGAGTTACTGAATCGCGAGCCGGCACAAGCAGCGGAGCCTCTCGATTATGTGCTCTCACTCGCTGAGGCGGGGTTGGCCGAGATGCGGGCCCTGATTTTCGAGTTGCACCCCGAAGCTCTGGAGACCGAAGGACTCGTCGCTGCACTCACCAAGCAGATCGAATCGGCCCGGGTGCGGCATAGCCTCGAGGTGCATGCGGACTGGTGCGGTGAACCCGAGTTGCCCTACGAAGTGAAAGAAGCGATCTACCGCATCGCCCAGGAAGCGCTCAACAATATCACCAAGCATGCGCGGGCCCGTCGGGTCGACATTCGCATGCAGTGTAGCTCAGACGAAGTCACCCTCGAAGTACGCGACGACGGGACGGGGTTCGCCGAAGAGTCGTTCCCAGGTCACCTAGGACTTCGCTCCATGCGGGAGCGCGCAAAGAAGATCGGCGGGACGCTGGACGTGGAGAGCGCGCCCTCTCAGGGCACCTGCGTTCGCGTCCGCATCCCCTACGTCATGCCCGCGTCGCAAACCGCGGCCTCCGCGAGCGAGCCCGCCAACTAACCCGGCGCACAGGACCTGCCATCCCCCGGCGTGGCGCCCCGCCGACTTGCCGTCTTGCCGTCTTGACCTTTTCCGTGGGCTCAGCGTTTTTTCTATTGATTTCCGGGATTTCGCGTTCGATGAGCTAGTCGACTGTGGGAGTAGATCCCTTCGTCTCAATCACGCAGCCGGGGATCGAGCGCATCGCGCATTCCATCCCCCAGCAGGTTGAACCCCAGCACCGCCAACGAGATCGCCACTCCGGGCCCGATCACGAGATGGGGCGCGACGTTGAGGAACACCCGGCTCTGGGCCAACATGGCGCCCCATTCGGGCGTCGGGGGTTGGACGCCCAGTCCCAAAAAGCTCAACGATGACGCCGTGAGAATCGCTGTTCCGACGCGCAGCGTGACGTACACCAAACACGACGGCAGGACGTTGGGTAACAGATGCCGCCCCATGATCCGGCTGTTGCTGGCACCCAACGCGCGGGCGGCCTGCGCGTACTCCTGCGCCTTCGCGGCCAAGGCGGGCGCCCGGGCCAGCCGGGCAAACGAGGGGATCGTGAACACCCCGATCGCAAGCACTACATTCACGAGCCCCGGGCCCAGGATCGCCACGACGACAATGGCCAGCAAGATCCCCGGAAAGGCCAGCATGATATCGACGATCCGCATCGAGACATTATCGAAGGCGCGGCCGTAAAAACCGCTGGCGATCCCCCAGGCCATGCCTAACGCCGCCCCCAAGAAGACGGCACCGAGCCCCATCCCCAGCGAGTAACGCGTCGCGACCACGATGCGGCTGAAAATATCCCGCCCGAAGTCATCCGTCCCCGCGAGGTGCGCAAGTGAGGGAAGCTCCAGCGTGCGGTTGTAATCGGTCGCCGCTGGCGAATACGGGGCGATCCAGAGCCCCAGCAGCATCATGACCACGAAGACAGACGAGACGATGCCCCCGGCCATGGCCGTCCGCCGACGGACGAACCGGGCCAGGGATCGCCGCCCTAGGGACACCACGCGAGGACGCACGCCGATCGAGACGACGGCCGTCCTAGCCATATGCCACGCGGGGATCGAGCCCGGCGTAGAGGAGGTCTACCACCAGATTGATGACGAGGAATTGCAGAGAGAACAGGAGGATCTCTGCGACGAGCACCGGGTAGTCCCGAAACGAGATCGACTGGACCATGAGCCACCCCAGCCCAGGCCAGCTGAACACCGTTTCCACGACGATGGCCCCACTGAGGAGAAAGCCGAACTGCAGCCCAATCATCGTCACGACAGGGATGAGCGCATTGCGCAACGCATGCTTGAGCAGCACCGAGCGTTCCTCAAGCCCCTTGGCCCGCGCGGTCCGCACGAACTCCTCCCCGAGGACTTCGAGGAGACTGCTCCGTGCGAACCGTGCGATGGTAGCAGCCACCCCGGCCCCCAGGGTGAGAGCGGGAAGAACGAGGCTGCGCGCGGTCCCCATGCCCCCTGTCGGGAACCAGCGCAACCCAACCGCGAGCAGGTAGATCAGCAGAAGACCTAGGAAAAACGGCGGGGTGCTGATCCCTGCCACCGAGACCACGGTGCTCACATAGTCCGGCGCCGTGTTGCGCCGGACGGCCTGAAGGAGGCCAACGCCCAGCCCTGTCACGGTCGCGAAGACGACACTGGCCACAGAGAGCAGAAGCGTGGGGCCGAAGTGGCGCGCAACGATAGCAGCGACCGCCTCGCCGCTGCGGAACGAGCGTCCGAAATCGCCGACCAGCGCGTTGCGCAGGAAATAGACGTATCGGAGAATGAGCGGCCGGTCAAGCCCCAAGCGGGCGCGGACGAGTTGGACGTCTTGGAGGGTCGCATCCGGGCCCGCCAGCAAGCGCGCGGGATCGCCGGGAACCGCCTGGAGGAAGGCAAACGCCCCCAGCGAGACCCCGAATAAAATCGGGACCATTTGCCAGAGCCGCCGGACCAAATAGGAGGACATCAGCGGACCCCTGGGCCAATGGTCCCGGGAGGGCTATTTCCCTGTCAGCGTCGCTTCTCGGACATCCACCGTCCCGTCCCCAAGAGCATACACACCTGTCGTCCCCGCGCGGACGCCGGCGAGATTCTGCGAATTGTACAGGAAGATCCACGGTGCTTCGCCCCAGACGATGCGGCTGGCTTCGGCGTAGTCCTTGGCCCTCCGGGTCTCGTCGGCCGTGCCCAGAGCATCGGCCAGGAGCTCATCCACCTTCGCATTCTTATAAAAGGCGAGGTTGAACAGAGTGGGCGGCCACGTGCCACCGCCCAGCAAGGGGCGCAATGCCCAGTCCGCGTCGCCGGTCGACGGCGACCACCCCGCCAAGTTCGCCTGAGACAAGTTATCTTCAATAGGCTTGAACCGAACCGCGCTCAGCGTGCCGGCCTCCATCGGCTGGAGTTCGACTTTAACGCCGACCTGCGCCAGCATCTGCTGGATGGCTTCACCCAAACGTTGAGTCTCGGTGGCATTCCCCAGCCATAGGACCGTGGGGAAGCCGTTCGGAAACCCCGCCTCCGAGAGTAACGCCTTGGCCTTGACGACGTCATATGGCCACCCGCCCGCCTGCACTTGGGTGTAGTTGGCGACGCCCGGCGCCATCGGCGCATCGAGCGCCCGCCCATACCCGCGGAGCACCACCTTCACGATGGCGTTCTTGTCGATGGCATAATTCAACGCCTGCCGGACCGCCATGTTGCGGAAGGGGCCGCGCTGCGTATGGAGAGCCACGTAGTACGCATAAATACTCCAACGCGCGTCCAAGGAGACGTCCGGGGTTTTGGCCACCGCGTCTGCCTGCACTCCAGTCACGGGGAAGGCGAATTGGGCCTCTCCGCTCAAGAGCATCGCGACTCGGCTGGCGTCTTCGGGGATGAATTTGAAGACGATCCGGTCGACCCGCGGCTGCCCCGCCTCCCAGAACTCCGGATTGCGCTCGAGCACGATCTCGCGCCCAGGGGCCCAACTCACAAACTTGAACGGGCCGGTCCCCACAGGATTCCTGGCCAAGAACGCGCCGCCCTTGGCAATCGCGGCGGGGCTGATGATCCGCCCCGCGGGGTGGGCAAAGTTGTAGAGCATGGCGCCAAAGGGCTTCCGCAAGGTGAACCGGACCGTAGACTCATCAACGACTGTTATCGAGTCGATCATCTCGTAGAGACTGTACCGACGGAGTTTCTGTCCCGGATCACGGACGCGGTCGAAGTTAATCTTCACGGCCTCCGCGCTGAATGCCGTGCCGTCGTGGAACTTCACGCCGCGGCGGAGATGAAAGGTGAACACGCGCGCATCAGGGGATGCTTCCCATGATGTCGCCAGTTGCGGCTTGACCTTCATGTCCGGAGTGAACCCCACGAGGCCATCGTAGACCGTCCGCTCCACGGAGAGCGAGAGGTTATCGTTGGTGTCGTAGGGGTCCAGCGTGACGGCATCAGCGTAGAGGGCGACAGTCGCTGTTTTGGCCTGCGCTCGAACAGGCGTCTGCCCCGGTCCTATCGAGAGCAGCGCCAATGCCACTCCGACGACCAGCAAACCCGACACGCTCTTTTTCATACATACCTCCGAGGGAATCTATGGCCGCCGGCTGACAGTGTCACCAGCGGGCCGACGGGCGAACCAATTCTCTGGCCGCGGTTGCTTGTACCAGCATGGTGAACTCTCTTCAATTTCAGGACAGTCCACTGGGACAGGAGCCTAGTTCGCGGCGGGAGGACTCGCTCCTGCCCTCCCCTCACTATCGATCAGCGGACGTGGCGGGGATCCAATGCGTCGCGCAGTCCGTCTCCCACATAGTTGATCGCGATCACCGCGAAAAAGATGAAAACTCCGGGGAAGATCGCCGTCCAGGGAGCCACGATCATCTGATCTTGGGCGTTCCGCAGCATGTTCCCCCACGTGGGGGTTGGCAGCTGCACGCCAAACCCCAGGTAGCTGAGACCCGACTCGGTGATGATGGAGCTGGCCACGCGGAGCGTAGCGGCGACGATAATCGGGCTGGCGGCGCCGGGCAGGACATGGCGAACGATGATGCGGGCGTTTCCAGCTCCCAACGCTCTCGCGGCTTCCACGAACACGCCCTCCTTCAGTGAGAGGAACGCCGCGCGTACCAGGCGGGCGACTGTCATCCAGGAGAGGAAGGCGATTGCGAGGACAATGGCGAGCACTCCGCCGCGTAACACGGGAACCGGAAAGGTCCGCAGCAGGAGGGTCATCAGAATAAGCAAGAACAAGCTGGGGATCGAGAGCATGAGATCCGTGAGCCGCATCAGGAGATTATCCGCCCAGCCGCCATAATAGCCAGCGACGGCGCCGACGGTGGTGCCAATGACAACAGCCAGGAGCATCGCCAGCACGCCGATGCTCATCGAGATCCGACCCCCGAAGAGAATGCGGGTCAGGAGATCACGTCCGAGGTCATCTGTGCCCAGCAAGTGCTTGCCCGACGGCGGCTGGAGCTGCGTGCTGAGCTGGGGTTTGTCCGGGTCATAGCGCGAGAGCCAGGGGGCTAATGCCGAGAGGAGCGCCAGCAGGGTCACGAGCCCCAAGCTGATGACCGCCATCCGATGGCGCGAAAACCGGCGCCACGTGACCCCGACCATAGTGTCCGAGCGAGGAGTTCGTGTCCTCGGCCTGTGGAGTGCGCCCGTGTCCGCCACTGGTTACCCGTAGTGAATCCGCGGATCGAGATACGCGTATGCGATGTCAGCCAGCAGGTTGGAGACAATGGTGAGGGTCGCACCGATGAGAATGATCGCCATGAGCAGGGCATAGTCGTAGCGGAACGCGGACTCGATAAAGAGCCGTCCCATGCCCGGCCACGAGAAAATGGTCTCGGTGAACACGGCGCCGTTAAAGAGGACAGGCACCTCCAGCGCCAAGATCGTCACGACGGGGATCGCCGCGTTTCTGAATGCGTGGTGCCACAGGACCCGACGCGCCGGCATGCCCTTCGCATGGGCGGTGCGGATGTAGTCCTGTCCGATAACCTCCAGCATGCTCGCCCGCATGTAGCGGGTATAGGTCGCCGTGCCGACCACCGCTAGCATGCTCACCGGTAAGATCAGGTGGTGGAGCCGGTCGAGAAGAGAAAATGGCTCCCCAAGCGTGTACATCCCCCCGCCGGGAGCCAAGGGGGCTCCCGAGATGGGATTGCGTAGCACAACGTGAAACACAATGATGAGCATCAGCCCGAACCAGAAGATGGGAACGGACTGACCCGCGAAAGCAACCGTGGTCACTGCGTGATCCAGGACAGAATACTGGCGCACCGCGGAAAGGATCCCGATCGGGATGGCGATGCCCAACGTCACCGCAAGCGAAATGCTCAGGAGATAAATGGTGTTGGGCAGCCGGTCGCCGATTTCCACCAAAACCGGCCGCTTGGACGCCAGCGAGTAACCCCAGTCGCCGCGCAGCAACGCCCCCAGCCAGCGCAGATACTGGACGTGGACGGGTGCGTCGAGGCCCAAGTCATGTTCGAGGCGGGCGAAGTCTGCCGCGGTCATGTTGGGGTTGTTCCCGTAGGCTGCCATGGGCCCACCGGGAATGAGGTGGAGGAGAACGAAGACCAGCAGACTGATGAGAACCAGGAGCGGGATCGCCTGGAGGAGTCTGCGGCCAGTGTAGGCTGCCATGAGGGTGGCGAGGAGCCCCCCGCGTAGGAGGGGGGCTCCTCGCTTCAGGTCATTTCAGCGACCAATCTTGTGCATTCCAGCCCACGTTGGTCCACACATTAAGCACCCAACCCTGCAAGCGTTCGCGGTATCCATGAATCTGGCTTCGACCGTACAAGTAGATGTGGGGCCGGTCCTTCACCACTTCATCCATGGCCGCACAGTAGGCTTTCTTGCGCACAGAGAGGTCCGCACTGCTGCCGGCCAGCTTGATGTTGTCGTCCGCCACCTGATTGCTCCAGCGGGCGTAGTTGAAGCCGTCCCCACCGTTCGCCGCTGTCGGCATCTTCCAGGAGGCGAAATACCCCTCGATCTGCGAGTGGGGATCGGCATCGGGGTTGGTTGTGTACATCACGACGTCAAACTGACCGTGTTTGCGGAACGCGCCACTCGACCATGACCCGAACAGGACCGGGGACGGCACGTTCTCGATGTAGAATTCCAAGCCAATTTGCTTCATGTAGTCGATGAGCAGCTGTTCCACTTGCTCGCGAAGCTTGTTCCCGGTGGTCGTCTGGAGTTTCAGGCGCAACCGCATCCCGTCCTTGGCG
This sequence comes from Armatimonadetes bacterium 13_1_40CM_64_14, assembly GCA_001917855.1. Classification (GTDB taxonomy): domain Bacteria; phylum Sysuimicrobiota; class Sysuimicrobiia; order Sysuimicrobiales; family Kaftiobacteriaceae; genus 13-1-40CM-64-14. The sequence continues at coordinate 25,532 of MNEU01000037.1, forward strand.
AACTTGGCGCCTTGGGCCACTCGAATCCCGTCCGGGCCATTCTTCCAGCCGGCCTGATCGAGGAGCTGCCTGGCGCGATCCGGACTGTACTCGGTAACTCTGGTCACACACTTAGCCCACCCAATGTGTAACTCGTTGGTCCCCGGGGTGGCGAGGCCGAAGAGCAGCTTCTCGTTGATTTCCTGTTTGTTAATCCCGAGTTCGATCGCCTCGCGAACCCGGACGTCCCCCAGGATCGGATGCGGGCGCTTCGCGACCTCAGCTGCGGGCGGCCCATCGAGCGCGGGGTCGGCTAAATTCAGGAGCAGCCGTTCCGCGTTCGGCCCGGGAGCCGCGCCGATCTTGACACCCGGAACGGGCCGCAACTCGGGGACGTTGGCCTCGATCAAGTCCCACACGATGTCCACTTCGCCCGTCTTGATCAGTTGTGTCCCCACTTCCCGGCTGGGGGTGACCCGGATGATCACGGCGTTGAGAAACGGCTTCGGGGAGTCCCGGTAGAAACGGTTGCGAATCAACGTGATGTGGTCTCCGGACACCCATTCCAGGAGCGCGAACGGCCCCGTTCCCACCGGCTTGCGGTTGTACGCCCAGCGGGTCATCTCCGCGGGATCGCCGGTAGCGTGCTTGGGCAGGATCCCGCGGGTAAATTGATCCAGGTAGGGCGCGTAGAACGTCTTGTAGACCACCACCACGGTCGTCGGGCTCGGACACTCGACTCGCTCGATGTCCCGAAAGCCACTCGTGTACGCGGCGCCGCTCTTGGGATGGCTCACCGCCTGCCACGTGAACTTCACGTCTTCGCAGCTGACCGATTCGCCGTCCGACCATTTGAGGCCCTCGCGGAGGTGGTAGGTGATGCTCTTGCCGTCTGCGGAGACGCCGCCATTCTGACGCGTGGGAATCTCCGTTGCTAACCGCGGAAAGAACTCGCCCTTCTCGTTGTAGTCGACCAAGCCCTCAACGATGAAAGTCGTCACCTCACTAAGGGCTGTCTGGGTGCCGATGTAGCGATTCAGCAACTCGGGCTCTTGATACAAGGCAAACGTGATCGTCCCACCGCGTGTCCCCTGCGGGAACGCGAGTCCCGGCGGGAAACCGACGAGGAGCGCGGCCACAGCGGCAAGTACAGAACAGCAAAAGCGGCGACGCGACCTCACGAAGCACCTCCGGTCCAAGAGTACGAGCATGTTCGGCACCTGGGTGGAATCCCCTCTCCAGCCGCTCTGGGCGAGGGGTTTGGGGGTTGCTCTGCGCGGAGGTCTCTTGTGTGATGCCTAGGATGCACACAGCCGCGATCCTGAGTCTGTCGTTTCAGCAACCGGCTGCAGACAAAACGAGCGGCAGGGAGAAAGGTGGGCCTTGGAGGACGACGCAGCCACTGTCGCGCGGAGGCGAAAGGTGAAGGTCCTGCTCGGGCGCACGAAAAATTCCTGATCTACAATCCAGGCAGCCTGCTCCAAAACCGATCAGTCAAGCGGAGCACTCGACGAAACGACGCGTCTCCACGATCCGTAAAGTGCAGTCATCGGAGTCCCGTTGACGAAGTCACTCTCGGAGGGCAGAGGCATGAGCGGCAAGTGGTTTCATAACATGCGAAGGGGCGGGATTCCTCGCCTGCTCGCCAAAGGGATTCGCGCCCGGATCTTTCCTGGCACACACCTGATGCTCTCGGTCGTGGATTTGCAGCCGTGGTCAGAATCTCCGGTGCACTCACACATGAATGAGCAGTGGGGGGTGTGTTTGGAAGGCAAGTGGGTCCGGATTCAGGGCGGACGAGAGCATCGGGTCAAAGCAGGGGATTTCTGGCAGACACCGCCCCACGTTCCTCACGGCGGGCGGACTCTGGGCGTGCGATAGCCAGCGCGAACGAAGGTCTCCCCCCCGCTCGAAACGGCCTCACGTTCGTCCTAGTAGATGACGCGCCGGGAATTCCCACGGTCGGACGATACGCGGGAGGGTCCTAAACGTGTTGCCTCCGGCTAAGTAGCGGCGTCACGGGTTGCTGCCCGCGTGCCGCCCAAGTACGCTCGGCGTACGTCAGGGTTGTTCAGAAGATCGGCCGCCGACCCCGCGAGGGCAACGCGGCCGGTCTCCAGCACGTAGCCCCGGTGGGCGACGGCGAGCGCCATATTGGCATTTTGCTCCACGAGCAACACCGCAGTCCCCAAGCGGGTATTGATCTCCTGAATCGCCCGGAAGACGGCTTGCACCAGAATCGGCGCTAACCCCAAGGACGGCTCGTCCAGCAGCAAGAAGCGGGGCCGCGCCATCAGCCCGCGGGCAATGGCCAGCATCTGCTGCTGCCCTCCGGACAGCGTCCAGCCCAAGGCGTGGCGCAGGCGGCTGAGGTCAGGAAAGAGTTCCAGCATCTGGTTCATGTCCGCGACGATCCCGCCCTTGTCTTTGCGGATGCTCGCGCCCAGGCGGAGGTTCTCGCTGACTGTGAGGCCGGGGAAGACGCGCCTGCCTTCGGGCACATGACCAATGCCCAAACGCACGATGGCCTCCGGACCGAGCCGGTGGATTGCTCGGCCCTCCAGCGCGATCTCGCCCTCATTGGGGTGGATCAGGCCGGAGATGCAGCGCAGCGCCGTGGACTTGCCAGCGCCGTTGGCGCCGAGCAGAGTCACGATCTCCCCCGGCTGCACCATCAGGGAGATACCGTGCAGAGCCACGACCTCGCCGTAGGCAGCGGAAACCCTATTTAGACTAAGCACGCGCGGCCTCTCGATTGCCCAGGTACGCCTCGCCGACCGCCGGCTCAGCTAGGACACGTTCGGGGGCTCCTTCTGCGATCTTGCGACCGAAGTTAATCACCGTGATGTGGTGGGAGAGCTGGCTGACCAGCGACATGTCGTGCTCGACGAGCAGCATGGTCAACCCGCGTGCGTGCAACTGCTGCACAATCTCCACCAGGTCCTGTTTCTCTGACTGGGTCAGGCCGGCGGCGGGCTCATCCAGCAGCAGCAGTTCAGGGACTCCCGCGAGCGCCCGGGCAATCTCCACGCGCTTTTGCGTGCCATAGGGCAGGTTCCTGGCCCTGTTGTGCGCGAGGATCGTTAGGCTCATGAACTCGATCGCCGAGGCGGCACGCTCTCGTATGGCCGTCTCGTCGCCGCCAGCCCGCTGCGCGCCGATCAGCACGTTCTCCCACACGGTGAGCTCCCGGAAGAGGCGCAGGTTCTGGAAGGTCCGGGTCATACCACAGCGGGCAATGCGGCTGGCCCGCTGACCTCCGACGGACCGACCCAGGAACGTGATCTCCCCGAAACTCGGCGCATAGAGGCCGGAGATGACGTTGAGGATGGTGGTCTTGCCCGAGCCGTTGGGCCCGATCAGAGCGTGCACCTCGCCCTGACGCACGGTGAAGCTGACACCATCCACGGCCTTCAAGCCGCCGAAGTATTTACCCAGGTTCTCGATCACCAGCACCGGCTCACCCGCCGGGCGCCCGCCGCCCATGGGCAACGCCCCTCGCGCGGGCGGGATAGGGGTCGGCCGCACCAGGGACCGACTGAGCAGGGTGACGAACCCCCAGAGCCCCTCGGGCATGAACACGATCACCAAGACGATGATCGAGCCATAGACTACAAGGTAGATTTTCTTAAGCTCCCGTAGCCACTCAGGCAGGAACGTGAGCAGCCCCGCGCCCAGGACGGAGCCTGCCACCGACTCTCGACCGCCGACTAGAACCATGGCCAAGAATTGCACGGAGGTGCCAAAGTCGAACGTATCGGGGGCGATGTACAGGAAACCAGAGGCGTAGATGGACCCGCCCGCAGCTCCCAGGACGGCGCTGATGGCGAAGGCCGTGATCTTGACCCTCACCGTGTCGACCCCGAGGGCCTCGGCCGCGATTTCATTCTCGCGCACCGCCCGCATCGAGCGACCGAGGCGGCTGTCGCGCAAGGCATGAACGGCGAGGGCCACCAGGAGCGTCGCGGCCAGGGCGAACCAAGCGTAGCGTTGGGCGGTGTTCAGCGGCACGAAGAACGGCGGGCGCGGGATGCGGGTGATCCCGTCAGGGCCACCACTAAGGGCGGACCAGTTCGTCATGACCAGGGTGAAAATGATCTGGAAACCGATGGTCACCATGGCCAAGTAGTGACCGCCCAGTCTGAGCGTGGTGGCGCCGAGGATGATGCCCCCGGTCACGGCCACGACCAACCCCAGCACGAATGCGAGCCACCAGTTTAGGCCATAGTGCACCGTGCCCAAGCCGATGGCATAGGCGCCGATGCCGAAAAAGCTGGCCTGAGCCAGCGAGATCTGGCCAGCGTAACCCAACACGACGGTCAGGCCCAGGGCGGCGATGGCCCAGGCCCCAGCTAACAGGAGGACGTTGGTGTTGTAGCGGCCTGTCACCAACAACGGCAGCAGCGCAACTGCCACCACCCCACCCAGGATGGCCCAGTGGCCCGGTTTGAAGGTGGCCATCCGCATACGCCCCGTACTACGCCTTCTCGCCGACCTTCTCGCCAAAGAACCCCTGTGGCCGCACCAACAAGAAGATGATCACTAGCAGGAAAGCGAACGCGTCCTTGTAGACTGTGGAGATGAAGGCCCCGCCGAAGGACTCCAGCACTCCCAGCGCAAGACCACCGACGATGGCACCCCGCACATCGCCGAAGCCGCCGATGATGCTGGCAGAGAACGCTTTAAGCCCGGGGATCGAGCCCATATTGTGCTGCAAAAAGAAGATCGGGGCCACAAGCATCCCGGCCAGTCCGCCCAACACGGTGCTGTACATGAAGGTGAGGGCAATCATACCCGTCACGGGGATGCCGAGCAGGCGGGCCATGTCTTTGTCCTGAGAGATCGCCTGGGTCTTCTTGCCAAGCAGGGTGAACTCGAAGAAAGCATACTGGACCGCCATGAGAACCAGCGTAACGGCGAGGATGATCACGTACTGGTAGTTGAAGAAGACACCGCCCAGGGTGACGCCGCCGGAGCCGCCAATTTCCAGCACCGGGCGGAGCCTCTCGGGGGAGGATCCCCAGATGGCCAGGGCGCCGTTCTGGAACATGATGCTGGCGCCAATGGTGGCGATGATCACCGGCAGAAAGGAACGGTTTCGCAGCGGGTAGTAGATGCCCAGAGCAAAGAGTAATCCGAACACCCCGAGCATCCCGATGGCGATGACCGCGGCCACGCCGTAGTTGAGCTTGGCGCCTTCCACAAAGGTGAATAGAAAATAGGCGCCCAGCATGAGGAACTCACCCTGGGCAAAGTTGACGACGTTAGTGGCCCGGTAGATGAGAACGAAGCCCAGCGCGGTCAGGGCGTAGACGCTTCCCAACGAGAGGCCGGCGAGGAGGATCTGGCCGATCGAGGCCACCGCTACTACCTCCGCGCAGGTGGGGCGCGGACTCCCGCGCCCCGTGCTGCCGCCTCCCTAGTACCGCTCGACGTGAACCGCTTTTAGCACCTTCCAGGTGCCGCCCTCGTTGCGCAGGATATAGTAGTGGTCCAGGCCGTCCCCGCGCTCGTCAAAATTGTACTCGTTCTCCGCGCCCATGCGCTTCTTAATCGCCAGAATGGCGGCCCGGATCGAGTCGGGCTTGAGGTCTGGAGCGCGCGTCATCGCGGTCGCCAGGTTGTGGACGGCATCGTAGGTCCACGCCGAGAAGAGATCAGTGTCCTCGTTAAACTTCGTCTTGTAGGCTACCTGAAACGCCTGAGCGGCGGGGTTGCCGGTTGGGTCGTAGTCCCCGATCCCGTACGTGCCTACCAGGGCGTCTCCGGCTAGTTTGGCCGCGTCCGTGGTGGTGATGGACGGCGAGCCGATCCACGTCATCTGCGGGAGCAACCCTTGCTGTTTGGCCTGAGTGGCGAAGATGGCAAGGTCCGACGTCGACGTGAAGTAGGTGACCAAGGCGTCGGCGCCGCTGTTCTTCACCGCGGTCACGACGGCGGTGTAATCCTTGTCGCCGGTATTAATGGCCTTGACCACGACAGGCTCCATCTGGCGGGCCTTTAGGCCCTTTATCACCTCATCGCGACCGCCGTTTCCAAAGCCATCGGAGGTGTGCACGATGGCAATCTTATTTTTCTTGAGTTCCTCCACGACGAACTTCACCATCACCTGGGCGCTGAAGCCGTCGTGGGGCCGATGGCGGAAGACCCACCGGCTGCCCTGGTGGGTGAGGCTAAAGTTCGTCCCACCGATCATCACCGGAATCTGGGCCTCGTTGATCGTCGGCAGCATGGCCAGAATCTGCGTGGAACGGATGGAGCCGATAACGGCCACCATCTCCTTATCCTCAATCAGCTTCTGAAAGGCCTGCACGGCGCCAGGGTCGGTGGATTTGTCATCCTCACGCACAAGTTGCAGCATGCGGCCCTTGATGCCTCCGGCTTTGTTCACCTCTTCCACCGCCAGCTCGGCGCCCTGCCGTTGCATTTTCAACGAGGAGGCGAAGTTACCGGTCATGGGCAGGAGCTGGCCGATCTTGATGGGGCCACCCATTTGGGCAGCGCCGCGGCTGGCCGTGAACACGGCGAGCCCTGCCACAATCGCAATTAGAAAACGAGCCCTCCTGCGCATTGGTGTGCCTCCTTGTTGGTCTGCGGGAGATATGCTAAGCCCACGCTCGAGCCGCTGTCTATTTGTGATGGAGATGCTTCCTCGCGCCCATCTTGTATTGGCGGGTGAGACGGGGCCTCCTGCGGCCCGATCGATTGCTGGCCTCAGGCGAGACCTCTTTGCGACCGGTGGGACCTCGCAGCCGCATCAACCAGACAGCTGCGCAGATCACGGTCGCGTGGCGTCCACGCTCACGCGCAGGCTGCAAAGCGAGGACAAGGGATTAGACCGAACACATCGTCGGACGCGGGCCGTGATGCCTACTCTCGATAGGTGTGAACCCGCCCCCACAGGCTCTTGGTTCCCCAGATCCCCGAACGCAGGCATTCGAGTTGGACAATCTGGCTGTGGTCGACAAACAGGTTCACATCTGGGCCGTAATTCTTGATATACCAGGCAAACACCGCGGGGTCGGCCGCCTCAAACATGACGCGCTCTAGACCCAAAGTATCGATGATCTTCGCGGGTACATCCGTGCGCCAGGCTTTCACGTTTTCCGTGATTCCCTCCGACTCAATCATGACCATGTAAGCGCCGCCTTCGAGGAACCGCTTGGCTTGGGCCACCGCCCAGGACGGATCCCGCGTCCCCTCAGCCTCCAGCTCTGCGGCGGCGGTGGCGCCCCCGGCGCCGAATTGAATCCCGACCTCGGGTTTGGCCTTCAGGCCCGCCTTTTGCACCCGTTCCACTAGACGCAGCCAATCGTCGTTCGGAATGGTAATGAAGCCGCTGCTGACCTCGATAATGTCGAACCCCACGGCCGCGCACTCTTGAATGTAGCGGTCCACGGCGGGGGGACCCTGGGTCAGCACGTACTCGATGAATCCCCCAGTCGACACCAATACGTCATGGTCGTGGCAGAGATCGATCAGTTCTTTCAGAGATTGCCGCGGCATCAGTGTGAAGGACCCCCCCGCGAACTTGAGGCTGTCCACATAGGTCCCCATCGTGTCCAGGACATCTTGGAGATAGTGCGGGCCCATCGGCGTGTAGTAGGGTCCGCGGATTTCGGTGATGCCGCTGGTGCGGGGTTTCGGTGGCCGCGCGTTCATCCTGAGAAATTCAAAGCCTCGATCAGAGGCTGACGTGCGCTTAGCCATCTTCTCTCCTCCTCAAAGTTGCCTCAGGCCGCAGGCACCCGGACGCGGCCCAGCAGCGCCGACAGGTCGGCTATCGCGACTTCATCCAATTGATCCACGGCGCGCGCGATCTCCGCCCGCAAGCGCGCGCTGGAGTACGGGCCTGCCAGCCGCTCGAACTTCTGGAGCGCGGCCTCCCACGCCATCGGCCTGGTATGGAACCCTTCGTAGTCCGTTTTCTCTCTCACCGCGCGGCGGCCGTCCCGCATCTCCACGGTGATCCGGCAGGGCATCTGGTCTGGGAACCGGCGACTGAACTCCGCGGAGGGACGCACGGTGATCTGTCGCAGGAGCTTCTGGACATCGTCGCGCCTGATCCGCTCCGGTAGGTACTGTTCGGGCATGACTTGATCGTCCAGGACAGCGACGGCGACCATGTACGGCAGGCTGTGGTCGGCCTCTTCCTTAGTCCGGACGGTGGTCTTCTCCCCTTCTTCGCCACCCCCTATGATGTGGTAGGCGACGTCAAACATCTCAATCGTGACCCGCGTAATATCCGCCGCCGTAAACCCTACCTCACGCTTAAGCTCGAGGATCCCTTCAAGAGCAGACTGTGAGTGGATCTCTGCATTATACTTCTTCACGATCGTCCGTCGGACGCGCTCCAGATCCTCTTTCGACCAGTCGATCTCGAAGCGACCGGCGATGGCATCCATGAATCCTTTGTTGCCCTCGAAGACCTCCCGCGGGCCGGTGATCCCGCGCATCGCCAGCAACGCCGCGTGCGTCCCCCCAAAGGCGGTATTGGCATAGGCCAGACCCTTCCAGTGGGACAGGGCGCCCGTACGCGTGACGCGCAGCGCATTGAATGCCGTTCCGGCGATGGCGACCGCGTTCGCCGTCTTCTGTACATCCAGACCCAGTGCCTTGGCCACCGCCGCCGACACGGCATACGACCCCTGGGTAGTATGGTCGAACCCCTTGGCGCGTACGGGCGCCACATCGCTCAGCCGGCATTGCACTTGGTAAGCGACCGCCAACGCAGTGAGGAAGTCCCGGCCGCTGCGGCCGGCATAGTCGGCGGCAGCGAGGACGGCGCCGAGGTTGTCGCTAGGGTGACACGTTTCTCCAGGGGCGAGGTAACTATCGTTGAAGTCGAGGTAACGCACGAGGGCACTGTTGTAAAAGGCAGCGCGATCCGGAGCGGTGGTCCCGCCCCCGATCAACGTAGACCGGCCCGGCCCGCCGAACTCGTCCACGTGCGCCCGTATTCGCTGGACGGGTTCCCCGGCCAGGGCTCCAACGGCGCAGCCCAGAGCGTCGAGGACACGGATCTTAAGTTGCCGACGGGACTCAACAGAGAGGTCGTCGTAGGACGCTCGGACCACAAAAGCAGCCAACTGTTCGCTGAGCGTCATGGGCCGCAGGACCCTGCGCTCACTGTGAAGCGTCCCCACGCCTGACTGGATGAATGCGCGGAACCTCCGCCATGAAGTATACCGCTGAGCTAGCCTGTCGGCAGCGGCGGCGCCTAACCTCGCGAAAAGCGCGCCGGCGAATGGCCTCAGCGCTGAGGCTGTCGCCAGACGCCCTCCCGGAGGGTTCGACAAATAGATTGCAATGCACTACATTGGATTGCGACTGAGTAGGAGGAATGCGATGGAGCGGCAACTCACCCTCCGAATGCCAGCCAATCTGGCCACCAAACTCGACAGGGCGGCACGAGATACTAGGCGCAAGCGGTCAGAGGTTGTCCGCCTGGCCTTGGAGCAGTTCCTGGGTGAAGTGGACACCAAAGCGGAGCGGCGTCCGATCGACTTGGTCCGCGATTTGCTCGGCAGTGTGGAGAGCGGCGTACCTGACTTGGGACAGCGGCATAGAGACTACCTCCTGAGGCGCTTGAGGCGTGCCCACTGAACTCCCGCTCGATACCAGGGCGTTTGTCCTGGTTGACCGCAGCGAGGAAAAACATGGAGATGGTGTGGCCGTCTTGGAACGGTGGACGGGCCCAATTCTTACGACGAGGGTATCCTCACCGAGACGCTGCGTCTCGTCGGTCCGGCATGGCGGCCACAAGGAGTCTGTCTAGAATCTTCCTCCGTGGCGCCTTTCTGATTGCCCCGTCTTCGAGAACAAACCTGCAAAGGGTGACAGATCTCATGGAGAAGTATCATGATTTGCCGATGGACTACGCAGACGCCACATTAGTCGCTCTAGCGGAGGAGACCGAACCGATTGGGTCTTCACTTTGGATCAAAAGGGGTTCTCCGCTTACCGGTTGCACGGCAAGAAACCCTTCCGGCTCGCCCCGTAAGACGACTGTAGACTCAAAGGCGGGAGAAATGAGTCGTTATTCGACAGACGCGAAAGCGGGAACCAAGCACGGATGCCCCTATCAGGTCCACGCATGAGCGTCAGAACAGCCGCAGCAGACATTCGAGCCGGCATCCGGGTGGAATGGCTGACCATCGCGTGGATGACTGTCGAAGCCCTCGTGAGCATCGGAGCGGGGTTGGCTGCGCGGAGCATTGCGCTTATTGGCTTTGGTGCGGATAGTGTCATCGAGCTGGTCTCGGCGGGAGTTCTGCTGTGGCGCCTTCGTCTCGAACCCGCCGGAGCTGTGGCGGCAACTTTACGAGGACAGAAAGCCGAACATCGGGCATCCCGTGTGGTGGGTTGGAGCCTGCTCCTTCTCGCGGCCTACATCGCCGGGCGATCTGCCTACGGTCTCTGGACGCACGCCGTCTCCGAATCTTCCCCTCTAGGGATCGCGATGGCGGCTACGACGTTGTTGGTGATGCCCTGGCTGATCCGCACGAAATGGAAGGTCGCCTCTGCGATCAATAGTCCTGCTCTCAAGGGCGACGCCGCTGGTGGCGTGGTCTGCGTCTACATGGCGGCCACACTCCTCGCGGGTTTGGTTCTCCACTCGGTGTTCGGATGGTGGTGGGCCGATCCCGTCGCAGCACTCGGCATCGTATACTTTATCGTTCGTGAAGGTCACGAAGTACTCACCGCGCAGAACACGCCGGACTGCTGCGCGTAGAATCGGGGAAGCCTGCAGCAGCTCGAGAAGGAGTACTGCGAAGCAAACCGGCTATCGCGGAGCTTCGCAGTACGGACGGTCTCAAAAGCGAAAGTCTCGCCAGGAAAAGATCTCATCATCCGGGCCAACACTACGTTGCAGTGAGGAGGAACGTCCTTTGAACCTTGCGCGTACGCAGATTGAAGCCCTCAAGCAACTCTCAAGTCCCACGGTGGCCAACGCGATCGAAACTTTCAAAGTCCGGCCACGAGAGCAGGGCAACTTGTCTTCCGCTATCCGTGCGCTCTTCCCGGAGATGGGTCCCCTGGTGGGCTACGCCGTGACTGCGGTCATTCGCGCCGAACAGGCGCCGGTTGAAGGACATCGGGCCAGCACATTCGCCTGGTGGGACTTTATCCAGACAATTCCCGCCCCCCGGGTCATCGTAATTCACGACCTCGACGATCCGCGCGGGCAGGGGGCACAGTGGGGCGAGGTCCAAGCTAACATTCACCGGGCGCTGGGATGTGTTGGGGTGGTTACAGATGGGTCGGTCCGAGATCTCGTCGAAGTGCGCGCTTTGGGATTTCAGTTCTGCGCGGCGCACGTTTCCGTTTCACACGCGAATGTCCACCTCGTCGATTTCAACCTGCCCGTGAATGTCGGGGGCGTGTGGATCAATCCAGGGGATCTCATCCATGGGGACCAGCATGGCGTCTTAACGGTTCCTCTTGTGATCGCAGATAAGATCCCCCAAGCTGCCGCACAGATCGAGGCCGATGAGCGCCGAATTATCGACCTGTGCCAATCGCCCAAGTTCTCTGCTGAACGGTTGAAAGCCCTCTATGGGGAAATTCGCCCTGGCACCTACTGAGGCTCTTACAAACTGGTGTGGGGAGGTGGATCTACGCCAGCCTTGTTATGCTCTCCGGCACTCCCAATGGCGCAGGCTTGTAGATTCTGGAGGTGTCTGCTCCAGTCGGCCTCATTCCGTACCCTGATGATCCTGCGATCGAGACTGTCGTGGGGCCCTCTCCCATGGATCCCCGACGACAGTCCCTTGAAAGACCCCGACACCGGCTAAGAGTTGACGACTATACGATAGCCCTTGTCCTGAAGTCTTACTAATTCCCCCACTGCCGCAGGAATGAGCAAGGCACCGGGGATCAGGTGACCTTGAATCTCTGCGACGATCTGCTCTGCTGTCTGGTTGTCAGGGTTCCGATCCTTGCTTGCGGCCGCCGCACCGGCGTGCCCGTGAGCAGTCTGGTGTCAAGTCAGGAATAAAACCCCACGGCGCTGCAGGCCCTCAATGCTGGTGTCTGCGTAGTACGGGTGGCTCCGATCCTTGGGAGGTGGGGACACGTCTTGGTCCGAGATCTTGCTCTTAAGCCAGATATTGCGCATCGCGGAGGCACCGGTAGCGGTATCCTTAACATTGAACGCATCGCCCAACCGGTACTTTTCCCAAATGTGGTCGTCGTACGTGGCAGCATTGGCTGAGAAATAGGCCTGGACTACGACCTGGATCTCGTCTGGGAGAACATTGTAGGAAAACTGAAAGCCATTCAGGCCGTTTGAGATGTTCGGATAGATGATGGGGTTGTTAATGTTAGGCCACTGGTAGAGCTGTCGCACCCGTACCGGCCGATTTACGATCGCCTCATACTTCTCGAACCGATACGCGGGGTCAGTAGGCGTGAGATCGTGAGCCTCTGCCTCGCCTGGGAGGCCCGATAAAACCGCCACCCCCGCCGCGGCTACAGCCGTTTGGAAAAGTTCGCGTCTGCTAAGATTCTTGTCCATCCTACTCATCAGACCCACCCCCCTCGGGCACCACGCCGTTCTTGACGCACGTATTCCGCTCCCCCATTCAAATGCCCTGCGCGAATCAGACGGAGAGATAGCCATGCAGGACCCGGGCAGCGGGAGCGGCGCCGTATGGAACGCCCTTGGCTAGAGTCACTCGAGCGCATGCTAGTGCCATCTCTTGCCTGTAGACTCTGTTTAGGGTGCTTGCCGCGCACAGCACTTGCATTCAGACGGCATCCCATGGGGAGGGCGAAACTTGTGCTCAACACCAGGTTCACTGAGTTGGTCGGCTGTTCGATCCCGATCCAGCAGGCCGGCATGGGTGGGCTGGCCAATCCGCAACTCGCCGCCGCGGTAGCGAGTGCCGGTGCTCAAGGCATGGTGTCAGTCGCTGGTCTCCCGACCGACCTGCTTGCTGGCATCCTCGACAATCTCCGGAAAGAAACCTCGGGGGTCTTCGGATGCAATTTTCTCATTCCGTTTGTTGGAGAAGAGCATCGTGAAGCTGTGGCCGTCGCAGCATCGCGTTCACGTGTAATCGATTTCTTTTGGGGCGAACCCGATTCCTCACTGGTGCAGATCGTGCATAGTGGAGGCGCGCTGGCCTGCTGGCAGGTGGGCTCAAAAACTGAAGCCGTCAAAGCCGCCGAGGCCGGGTGCGACCTCATCGTCGCCCAAGGTATTGAAGCAGGCGGCCATATCCGAGGGCGGATAGGCCTGCTGGCCCTCCTCAGCGAGGTGCTTGAGGCCGTTGAGGTCCCAGTGATCGCGGCCGGCGGAATCGGCAGTGGCCGCGCCATGGCGGCTGCGCTCGCCACGGGGGCCTCGGCTGTGCGCATCGGGACACGCTTTGCGGCTGCCGCAGAAGCCGGCGCGCATCCGGTGTACGTGAAGGCCCTCATCAAGGCCGCACCGGAAGATACAGTGTACACCGAGGCCTTCGGAGCCAACTGGCCGAATGCCCCTCACCGGGTTCTGCGCTCCAGCTTAGAAGCTGCTCAGGCATTTCCAGACGATATCGTGGGGGTGGCGACGAATATCTATACAAACCAAAAGCGGCCAATCCGCCGCTTTGACGCCTTTGCCGCCACGGCGCTGTTTACCGGGCACGTGGAAGCGATGCCTCATTGGGCGGGGGAATCGGTAGTCGGGGTCAAGCGTCTTCAACCGGCCGCAGAGATTATTCGCGAACTATCGGGCGAAGCCGAAGATCTTCTGAGGCGGTGGTGTTGATGAGGAGCTAGATTTTCGTAAGGGCGGGACTGGAGGTTCGAGTTGCCGCGCGTGCTGCTTGTCGATGACGACCGGAAGCTGCTCTCACTACTGGAGCGAGGCTTCCGCTTTGAAGGGTTTGACGTGCGGACCACCACGCGCGGATCCCACAGTGTTGAACTAGCGCGGGCCGAGCGCCCGGACGTGGTGGTGCTGGACATCGGGATGCCAGACCTGACCGGCTTCGACGTGTGCCGGCAGCTGCGCCTGCACCTCGATGTGCCCGTGATCATGCTCACGGCGCGGGACGATGTGGAAGACAAGGTCCGCGCGCTGGACCTGGGTGCCGACGACTACGTCAGCAAGCCGTTTGCCTTTGACGAACTCGTCGCCCGGGTGCGGGCCGTCCTGCGACGCCGCCCCGGCGGAGCGTCGGAGCAGATGGCCTTCGCTGACCTCGTCTGCGATGTCCCCACGCGAGAAGTCAGGCGCGGCGCCCGGACCATAGCGCTGACACCGCGGGAGTTTGCGCTCCTCGTCTACTTCCTTCGTCATCCACGTCAGGTCCTCACGCGCGATGCCCTCTTACAGGCGGTGTGGGAGTACGAGCGGGTAGAAGATACCAAGGTGGTGGATGTGTACATCGGCTATCTGCGTCAAAAGCTGGGTTTGCCGCAACTAATTCAGACGGTCCGCGGGGTCGGGTATGCCTTGAAGGGATAGTCGTGTACATTCGCACGCGGCTTGCGGTCCTCGTCATCCTGCTTGTGGGTGCCACGCTGGCCCTGGTGGGAACGGCGACATATAAGCTGCTCCGGCACGGCCTGCTCATCGAGATCGAACGGGACGTGGCGCGGCGCGCCACGACCTTCGCCGCGAGCCGTCCACAACCGCCCTATCCCCTTGACGTCTTTGCGGCACCCGATGTGTTCCTGCAGGTGGTCGACGCCCGAGGAACACCCGTGGCCGACTC
>MNEU01000041.1 GCA_001917855.1 Armatimonadetes bacterium 13_1_40CM_64_14
TGAGATCACTGCGGCGGATGTGATGAAGGCAGACACCTCGCATGCCGCCCCACCAAAGATTGCTGCAAGCAGTACGACGTGGGTCCGGATGGCCGAGCGGATGACTGAGAGCTGGACGTCCGCCCCTCACTTTTACCTCACCCGGGAACTGTCGGCCCAAGCAATGGTCGACCGCCGCAAGCAGTGGTCAGCCCAGATTCCGACGGTCACGTATACCGACATGATCGTCGCCACGGTGGCGAAGGCGTTGCGCCAGCATCCGCAGGTGAATGCTCGCTGGAAAGAAGGCGCCATCGTTGTGGCGGATCAGATCGGCATCGGCGTGGCCGTGGCCACGGATGCGGGTCTGCTCGTGCCCGTGCTGCGGCGGGCAGACGAGCTGGCACTGGCAGAGATCGCGGGGCGGCGGCTTGATCTGGTGACCCGCGCGCAATCCGGCCAGTTGCAACCCGATGACGTGGTCGGCGGGACGTTTACGATTAGTAACCTCGGGATGTATGGCGTGGACACCGTCGCGCCCATTCTCAACCCTCCCCAGGCGGCGATCCTGGGGGTTGGACGGATTGCCGATCGCGTCGTGGCGGTGGACGGGGCGCCCGCCGTGCGTCCGATGATGACCCTGACCCTGTCGTGCGACCACCGCGTGGTTGACGGCGCCCGCGCGGCCCAGTTCCTCGAGACCGTGGCGCGCGGGCTTGAAAGCCTGGAGGGTTTGGTCCTGTGAGGGCGGATGACCGGATCAGTCCTCTTCCCGCAGTTACACCCGCGCCCGCACCCCCCCAGGCGATGGTCGTTGTCGATCAGGTCAGCAAGAGTTTCTGGCGCCGCGGGACGGCCGCATTGCAAACGTGCAGTCTCCAGGTACCCTCAAACGAAATTGTGTGCGTCATTGGTCCTAGCGGATGCGGAAAGACGACGCTGCTCCGCATCGTCGACGGATTGATCCCCGTTGATAGCGGCCGCGTCCTGATCAACGGGATCGAGGTGGCCGCGCCGCGACCGGATGTGGCCATGGTGTTTCAACACGTGGGGTTACTCCCTTGGAAAACGGCCTCCGACAACGTGGCCTACGGGCTGCGTCTCCAGGGCCGCTCCGAGCGCGAGGTCTCAGACACCATTGCCCGCTACATCGACCTCGTCGGCCTCCGCGGATTTGAATCCGCCTACCCCTACCAGCTGTCTGGGGGGATGCAACAACGCGTTGGTCTGGCGCGGGCCCTAGCGGTCAATCCCACAGTCCTCCTCATGGACGAGCCTTTTGGCTCCCTGGATGCCCAAACACGTGAGTTGATGCAGGAGGAGTTGCTGCGGGTGTGGCGCAGCCAGCCCAAGACGATGATCTTCGTCACTCACAGCATCGATGAGGCGATCATCCTGGGAGGCCGTGTGGCCCTCATGACCCGTCGACCGGGACGGATCAAGGAAGTGATCGACGTGAACCTCCCCCGGCCTCGGGATCCCGAGGCGGTCCGCCGATCGCCGCGCTATCTGGAAATGCGGGAGCACATCTGGCACGAGCTGAAAGTCGAAGTGGGGGGGAGGGCGCTCTCATGAGTGTGGTGGCCGACCAGAATCGACCGGGGCAGCGACGGCGGGAGGGTGCGGGGACGCCGTCGCCCGCGATGGTCCGCGTCCTGTCTGTGGTGGTTGGATTGGTGGCGTGGGAGGTCTACGGCCGCGCGGTGCACTCTGTCATTCTGACCTACCCGTCAGCCGTGGTGCGCGCCGCATATGAACTCGTCCGCGCGGGAGAACTCCAGTTCTATCTCCAAAGCAGCGTCGTCGTGCTCGTTCTGGGACTTGCCTCGGCGGTGGCTGTGGGGATTCCCCTGGGGATCTTGATGGGCCGCCGCGCGATCATTGAGCACGCCTTCGATCCGTACGTGAACGCCCTGTACGCCACGCCGCTGGTCGCAGCCATTCCCGTCATCGTCGTCTGGTTCGGCTTCCAGACCACGGCCAAAGTTATCCTCGTGTTTCTGTTCTGTGTGTTTCCCGTGCTCATCAACACGTTTCAGGGCGTCAAGAATACCGACGCCAGACTCGTCGAGGTAGCGCGGTCGTTCTGTTCTTCGGAGTGGCGGTTGTGGCGCGACTTGGTCCTGCCGTCGTCGGTTCCGTTCATTCTGGCCGGCATTCGCTTGGCGATTGGCCGGGGGCTGGTGGGCATGGTGGTGGCGGAGTTCTACACGACCATTACGGGATTGGGCTACATGATCGTGCAGTACGCCAACTCGTTCCGCATGGATCGGCTCTTCGTCCCCATCGTCGTTCTAATGCTCATGGGAGTGGGATTGACGGGGGTGTTGCGGCGCCTCGAACGTCGGATCGCCCCGTGGCTTCAGGTGCCGCAGGAGGAATGACAAAGTGACGACGTACCGGAGGTGGGAAATGCGGAGGAATCTGGCGCGAGTGGTCCCCGTCGCGGTGGCCGTGGCGGTCCTGCTGGCTGGCGCGATGGGCTCGGGGACGGCTCAGCCGAAGGTGAAGACAGTCGGGTTTGCCATGCCGACCACACCGCCCAACGTGGTGCACATGCCCGTCTGGGTCGCCCAGGACGCTGGCATCTTCGCCAAGTACGGCCTCGAAGCCAAAATCTTCACGTTTGAAGGCGGACCTGCCGCGATGCGCGCATTAATCGGTGGCGGAGGCCAGATCACCGTTGCGGCCCCGGGGATTCCCCCCTTCGTTTCCGCGTTGGCCCAAGGTGCCGAGCTGAAGGCGATCGGCACGTATGCCGTCCGGCACCCCGTCGCCATGGTCGCGCAAGCGGAGATCACGCGGTGCGAAGATTTGCGGGGCAAGAAGATCGGGACCCCGGGGGGGACCGGCGCGTACGCCGAGGTGATGGCCCGCGGCTATTTGCAGTCCTGCGGGTTGACTCCCCGCGATGTCCAGTACGTGAACCTGGCGATCGGCGCGCGAGTGGCCGCGTTGGCCACGAATCAAATTGATGCGATCGTCTTACACGTGGACCAAGTCTTCGAGGCGAACAAGACCAAACCGTCGTTGCACATCGTCGCCCACATGGCCCAAGTCCTGCCCAACGGGTGGTACGCCGCGTACGTGGTCACCGGAGACCAGATTCGAAACGATCCCCAGCTGGTCCAGAGTCTGGTCATGGCGCTGGTCGAAGCGAATCGCTTCATCTACCAGAACCGCACCGCTACCATCGACATCGGCGTAAAGTACACCAAGTTCAGCCGAGACGTCGTCGAGAAGACCTATGACGAGCTGGCACGGATCGGGATTTGGCCGGTGAACGAAGGACTCACGCCGGAACGGGTCACCGCGGGAATTGAGACCGAGGTGCAACTCGGGACGATCGCGGCCGACACCAAGCCGACGTACGAGCAGGCAGTGCAGTGGGGTTTTCTGCGCGCCGCGATTACGAAGCTAGGGCGGTGGACCGGTGACCCGCGTTGGCACTAAGTTTGCCTGCGATGGGGACGGTGACAACACGGCGACAGAGCTGCGGTCGATCGGCCGGTGTCGCCAGTGCAACTGACGCAGAGTGCGTCCGTGCCTGATCAGAGGATTCAAGACGCGATCGCCCACTGGGCGCCGCGGTTTCTCGCACAGGGGGTGGACTATAACGACTTCCTGCGCACGACGTCGCCTCTCGAGCGCTGGGAGCAGTGGCTGGACGCTTGGGTCGCCACCGCAGAAGGCCACGTGCACCAGGCCGAAGAGGCCGAACGGCGGGGGAGGAAACTGACAGCGGGCGAGGCGTACGTCCGCGCTGCCGTCTGCTTTCACTTTGCGAAGTTTGTCTGGCTGGTCGATCTCTCAAAACGGCGCACCGTCGCCGACCGCGCCGTCCGCACGCTGTATGCCGCCCTCAGCCTTCTCGATCCGACCGCGCTGCGATTAGAGATTCCCTTCTCCAAGACGACGATGGTCGCCAACGTCCGCCGGCCCTCCTCCGTCGGTCGCCACCCCCTTGTGCTCCTTCTGCCCGGGCTCGACTCTACGAAAGAGGAGTTCTTTCACTGGGAAAACGTTTTTCTGGCCCGGGGCCTCGCCACGCTCTCGTTAGATGGGCCGGGGCAAGGAGAGACCGGGTATGCGACCACAATCCGTCCGGACTATGAGGCGGCGGTGACCAAAACCCTCGACGCCCTCGCCCCTCGGACAGATCTCGATCTCAACCGAGTGGCGGCCGTGGGGGTGAGTCTGGGCGGGTATTATGCCCCGCGTGCCGCCGCGTTTGAGCCCGCGATCAAAGCGGTCGCCGCTATCGGCGGACCTTACGATTTCGGAGCCTGCTGGGAGCAGCTCCCTTCGCTCACGCGTGAAGCGTTCATCCATCATGCCGGCGCGAGCGGCGAGACCGAGGGGCACACCAAAGCGTCCCAGCTATCTTTGGCGGGCGTGCTGGGCCAGGTTCGTCAGCCGTTCCTAATCGTGGCGGGTAAGCAGGACCGGCTGATCCCTTACCAGCAAGCCGAACGTGTCGCCGCCGAGGCCCCCAACGCCACGCTCGCACTGTACCCTGAGGGCACGCACGTGTGCAACAACATTCCCTACAAGTACCGGCCACTCGTGGCGGACTGGATCGTCGAGCGGCTGCGCGAGGTCAGGTGATCCATCTGGGTCTCGGTAAGCGAAGGTGGTGACCGAGGCGACGACACGATGGGTCGGGCGGGCGGTGCGGCGCCTCGAGGACCCGCGTTTTCTGCGTGGACAGGCACGCTACGTCGACGACATCGTGCTGCCGCAGATGGTGTATCTCGCGGTCGTCCGCAGCGCGGCCGCGCATGCGCAGGTGCGCCGCGTGGATGTGCGCGCCGCCGCGGCGAGTCCCGGGGTGCTGACCGTCGTGGTGGGGACCGACCTCGCAGGGTCCCTCTCCACCGTTCCGCCTAACGCCGTCGAAGGTGCACAGGTTGCACCGGTGCCGCACCCCATCCTTGCCCAGGACCGTGTGCGCTATGTCGGTGAGCCCGTTGCCGCTGTCCTGGCCGAGACCCGTGCGGCAGCCGAAGATGCCGCGTCGTTAATTGACATCGAATATGACATGCTGCCGGTGATCACCGACCCCCTGCAGGCGCAGTCGGCGGTTGCACTCCACGACGCGGCCCCACAGAACGTCCTGCTCCGCTGGGTGCGTTCCTCTGGAGACGTGAAAGGCGCTTTTGCGTCTGCCTCCCGGACCGTCGCGCAGCGTTTTCACATACCCCGCCTTGCCGCCGCGCCGATTGAGCCGCGCGGCGCGGTGGCATGGTACGATCCGGGAACCGACCGCCTCACCGTGTGGTGCTCGGCGCAGGATCCTCACCGGCCACTCGCGCAGCTCAGCCGCGCGTTGAGTCGGCCAGACGACCGCATCCGGATTATCATCCCCGACGTCGGCGGGGCCTTTGGGAGCAAGGGCGCCGCACCCGTGGAAGTCATCTTGGCGGCATGGCTCGCGATGCGGGCGGGGCGGCCGGTGAAATGGGTGGAAGATCGCCGCGACAATCTGGCGGCATCCTACCAGGGTAGGGGGTTGGACGCGGAGATCGAGATCGCGCTGGACGCTGGGGGCACCATCCGTGCCCTGCGGGCGCGATTGACCGCCGATCTGGGCGCCTACTTGTTTCCCTCCACTCCCGTCGTGCCGGTGACGACCGCCATGCTGTTGACGGGGACTTATGCGATTCCGGCGGCCGCCGTGGAACTCGTCGGCGTCGCGACCAATAAAGTCCCCACCGGACCCTATCGCGGTGCTGGCCGTCCGGAGGCGGCATACTTGGTAGAACGCGTGGTGGATCTCGCAGCTCATGAAGTCGGCATCGATCCCGTTGCGCTGCGGCGGCGCAACTTGGTGCCTGCCGACCGGTTTCCCTATCGCACCCCGTTGGGATTCACCTACGACTCGGGGAACTACCCTCGTGCCCTGGAGCGGGCGTGCGCGCTGCTCGATTACGACGGCTGGCGCAGGGAGCAAGCGGCCGCGCGCCAGAAGGGGCGTCTTGTGGGAATCGGAGTCGCGATGTACGTCGAACGCGCGGGAAGCGCGGTGTGGGAGAGCGCGGCGGTGAGTGTGACGCCCGCCGGGCGTGCCATCGTGCGCATCGGATCCACCCCCACCGGTCAGGGCCACATCACCACGTTCAGCCAGATCGTCGGTGATGCGCTGGGTATCGAGTTCGATGCGGTCACGATCGAGCAGGGCGACTCCGCCATCGTGCCGCGCGGGGTGGGGACCTTTGGCAGCCGCTCCATCACGATCGGGGGATCCGCGCTGGTGAGTGCCCTCGAACAGATCAAGGTCAAAGCAGGACTGATCGCCGCCCACCTGCTCGAAGCGGGTGGCCAGGATATGGTCTGGACCGAGGGTCAGTTCCATGTCCGAGGCGCCCCGCAGCGAGGCGTCACCCTCGCGGAGGTGGCCGCGGCGGCCTATCAACCTAGCCGCCTCCCGCGCGGGATGGCTCTGGGGTTAGAGGCCCACGGCGTCTTCCAGTTGCCGGGTCCCGTTTTTCCCTTTGGGACGTACGCGGCGGTGGTTGAAGTTGATCCTCTCACTGGCGAGGTCGCGATTCACAAGCTCGTGGCCGTCGATGACGCGGGCCGCATCATAAACCCGCTGCTGGCCGAAGGGCAGGTGATCGGCGCCACCGCGCAGGGATTTGGGCAGGCGTGCCTTGAGGAAGTTGTCTACGGGGAAGACGGCCAGCTGCTCACGACGACGTTTGCGGACTATGCCCTCGCCCGTGCGCCGCAAGTTCCGGCATTGACTGCGACATTCTTGGAAACGCTGTCCCCGCTGAACCCTTTGGGGGCCAAGGGCATTGGCGAAGCGGGTTCGATCGCGACCCCCTCCGCCCTCGCCAATGCGGTTCTCGACGCCCTGGCGCCGCTGGGGATCCGGCACGTGAACTTTCCGCTCACCCCCCGCCGCATCTGGGACGCGATCCAAACCGCCACCCCGGGCCGCGTGGCGAAAGCGTAACAGGACGGGTTCTCCCAGCTCCGATCGGGCGGAAACTGTGGCGGCCGCGTCGAAGAGGACGATGGATCGGTGGGTGTGCCATGAGTGCCTATCTCATTCTGAAGTTTGTGCACGTCGTGCTCGCCATCGTCGCCGTGGGCGCGAACATTACCTATGGTGTGTGGCTGGCGCTGGGCGCCCGCGAGCCGCAGCACCTGCGTATTCTCCTACGCGGAGTCCTATTTCTCGACCGGCGCATCGCGAATCCCGCCTACGGACTGCTGCTGCTCACCGGGCTGGCGATGGTGGCGGTGGGTCAGCTGAACGTGCGGACGCCGTGGATCACGGCTGCGATGATTCTCTACGTCCTCGCCATCGCGGTGGGAGTCGGGGGTTTCGGTCGCGCGATGAAACAGCAGGTCCGCGCCGTGGATGGACCGGGCCCCGCATCGGACGCCTACCGTCGGGCCGCGTCCGGCGCACAAACCTGGGGACTCGTGTTCATGATTATCGCGCTGGTTCTCGTCTTCGACATGGTGGCCAAGCCAGCGTTGTGGTGACGGGGTCGCTACGCTCTCCCTCGGAGGCACGCGCATGGAACGGAGGAGCCTGCCCGGTATCATCCTGATCGTTTTGGGCGTGATCTTCATCGTTGGGCAGCGCATGGGGATCGGGGGCGAGGGGACGACCGCTGCGATCGGGCTCGCCTTTTTAGTTGCTTTTGTGTCGACCCGGCACTACGGCTTGCTCGTGCCCGGGGGGATCATGACGGGATTAGGTCTCGGAATCGTGATTCAAACGCGCATCGGTGGCGATGGTGCGCCGGTCCTGCTGGGGCTGGGATTAGGTTTTTGCAGCATTTATGTGCTGGGCGCGGTGAACCGCCGCACAACGTGGGGGTGGTGGCCCTTGATCCCCGGAGGCGTGCTTGCGCTGGTCGGTCTGGCGAAGGCCTCGAGCACCAACAGCTGGCTGGGTGGCGCGGGACAGTGGTGGCCGGTGGCCCTCATCGTCGTGGGCGGGTACCTCTTGCTGCGACCGCGTCTGGGACCACCCAAACCATAGGCTTGCCCGAATGGATCCGCAGGCATCCTCTGACCTTCCAATGCCTCAACCATCGCTAGGCCTTGATCACGTCGTCATCTTTGTCGAGGACTTGCAGCGCGCCTCAGAAGACTATGGTGCACTGGGGTTTGAGGTTGTTCCTGGTGGGGTGCACGCCGGCGGGTTGACGCACAACGCGCTGATTCCGTTTGCCGACAGCACTTACCTGGAGCTGCTGGCGCCCACCACGCGCTGGAAGGTGGCAGCGCTCCGACTCCCCGGACTGCGGCGCCTGAGCCGTGTTGTGTTTCGGAGTTCTCCTTCGCTCCGGCGTGCAGTTCGGCGAGTGCGCTCAGGAGAAGGCCTCGTCGATTTTGCGATGGCCTGCTCGCCGCTGGCCGCGGCGGTCGAGGTCTTGGGAGATTCCCAACACGTGGAAGGTCCGATGCCGGGTGGTCGGGTGCGACCGGACGGAGAGCAGGTCGCATGGCAGGTGGCGTTTCCCGACGCGCCGGTCCTTCCGTTTCTGATCGAAGATATCACCCCGCGGGCCTTGCGCGTTCCGCCGGCCAAGACGCACCCCTGTGGGGCGACGGGCATCCATGCCGTCAGCATCGCGACCGGGAGTTTCGATCGGACCGTCGCTCTCTACAAGACCCTCCTGGGGCGCGAGCCGTTTGAGACCGTCGCTCCGATCCCGCGGTCGCTCGCGGTCGAGTTCCGTCTGGGTGCAACTCAGCTTCGGGTGCTGGCGCCGATGGGGGCGAATCAAGTCTTGCGCGCCCATTTAGCGCGCCGGGGCGAGGGTCTGTACAATCTGATCCTTCGGGCGGATCGATCTTCCAACCTCGATCCGGCTCGGGCGCACGGGGCCCAGATCACGCTGGCCAGGAGTTGAGACTGACCATGGACCTTGCCATCATGGTGGAAGGGCAGAACGGTTTGACGTGGCCCCGCTGGGAGCGCATCGCGAAGGCAGTCGAAGGATTCCACTTCGCCGGATTGTATCGCTCGGACCACTTTACGAACGCTTCCCCACCAGACAAAGATTCGTTGGAACTCTGGACCTCGCTCGCGTGGCTGGCGTCACACACGATGCACATCGAGTTCGGCCCGCTCTGTACGCCGGCGTCGTTTCGCCACCCGGCGCTGACGGCCCGCATGGCCGCGGCGGTTGACGACTTGTCCGGCGGTCGTCTGACGCTAGGCCTGGGAGCGGGCTGGCAAGAGCGAGAACATACCGCGTTCGGATTTGATCTCCTCAGCCTGCGCGAGCGGTTCGCGCGGTTTGAGGAGTCGCTGGAAGTGGTGACCAGACTGTTAGGCGGGGAGGGCCCGGTCACGTATTCGGGCCGGTACTATCGGTTGCAAGAGGCGCAGCTGTTACCTCGCCCCCACCGCCCTTCAGGCCCCCCGATCCTGGTGGGGGGAAACGGGATGCGCCGGACCTTGCCGCTGGCGGCCCGCTATGCCACCGAATGGAACGCGACGTTTCAGACGCCAGACAACTTTGCTCAGCTCAACCGGGCCCTAGACGCCCTCCTAGAGAGGAGTCACCGCCGCCCCTCGTCGGTGCGTCGGTCCCTGATGACCGGACTGGTCTTCGGGACAGACGATGCTGAGGTGCACCGGAAGGTCGCTCAGAGGGGGCAGACGGCCACCGCATTGCGGGGCCGCGGAGTGGCGGTGGGGACTCCCTCTGAGGTAGTGGATCAGCTGGGCGCTCTTCAAGACGCGGGCGTGCAACGCGTCATGCTGCAGTGGCTCGATTTGGACGACCTTGACGGACTCCAGTCGTTTGCACAGCTTGTCCTATCCGCCTTTCCGCAGATGCGCCCGCACTGAGAGCGAGCGGTAAACGATGGTCGGAGGTAACCGACAATGCAAATCGAGCCCCGCATGAAAGGCACGATTGCCGCAGCAGCTGCGGCGATCGCGACGGCGCTAGCGTGGGGCGCGAATCTGCAGGCGGCGTCCTCCGCCGGGTACGTCCTGCAGGAGTTTCCGGTGCCGCCGCGGTCGCACCCGCATGACGTCGCCCCCGCGCCAGATGGGGGCGTGTGGTACACGGCCCAGGTGGGGGCAGCACTCGGCTACCTGGACCCTGCCACGGGACGTACCCGGGAGATCAAACTGGGCGCGGGCTCCGCGCCCCACGGTGTGGTTGTTGGGCCGGATGGTGCCCCGTGGATCACCGACGGAGGGTTGAACGCGATCGTGCGTGTCGACCCCAAGACTAACAGCGTGACGCGGTTTTCCCTCCCACGCGGGAGGGAGGGGGCGAATCTGAACACGGCGACGTTCGATCACCGCGGGGTGTTGTGGTTCACAGGGCAAAGTGGCGTGTACGGGCGACTCGATCCCTCAACTGGGAAGTTAGATGTGTTCGACGCACCGCGTGGGCGCGGGCCGTACGGCATCTGCACCGCACCGGACGGTAGCGTGTATTTTGCGTCCCTAGCCGGAAGCTTCGTGGCTCGACTGGATACCACTAGCGGCGGCGCGACATTACTGGATCCGCCGACGGCGCATCAGGGGGCCAGGAGAGTCTGGGCGGATTCCAAAGGCCGCATCTGGGTGAGCGAGTGGAACGTGGGTCAGCTCGGGGTCTACGATCCGGCATCCAGCCGCTGGCACGAGTGGCGGTTACCCTCAGGTGACGCCCAGCCGTATGCCGTCTACGTGGATGATCAAAACATCATCTGGCTGAGTGACTTCGCGGGCAACGCGCTGGTGCGGTTCGATCCTGCGCTTGAAACCTTCGAGCGCTTCCCGCTGCCGACTCCTCAGGCCGCCGTGCGCCAGCTACTGGGCCGACCGGGAGAAGTGTGGGGGGCCGAATCAGGTACGGATAAACTCGTTGTCGCGCGCCGCCGGTGAACCCCCGCACACACCGGCGAGCCTCCATCCCCTCCGTCAAAAGAGATAACCGGGGCGCGACTGACGGGTACGCATCGTTGTAAATCGGATCAGGCCTACGGCGACTCCTGGCGCGTCACCGCAATCGTCTAGCATGCCAATTCCAGTGGTACGACACTGGCGGGGATGTGAGGGGAGAGGGAACGATGCTCTGCCGGTCGTGCGGCCGTATGAACCGCGACGATGACCTCTTTTGTAGTACGTGTGGCGCGAGGCTCTTGCGATCCAAGGCCTGTCGAGCGTGTGGCACCAAGAATCGGCATGATGCCACGTTCTGTGGAACGTGTGGGGCTAAGCTTCCCGACGACGGCATGCACTGTCTCTCCTGCGGACACCCCATCGCACCCCGCGCCCAGTTCTGCGCGAACTGCGGCACCCAGGTAGTAGAAGGGATCGTCTGCGCAGTCTGCCACGAAGCCAACCGCGGGGATTCTCGGTACTGCGCGGTCTGTGGCTCTGCCCTGAAGATCCCAGCGACGGCAAGCGCCCCACGACCAGGGAGTCGCGACTGAAAGCTAATTGCGTGAATCAGACGTCAGAAGCCGGCGGCCGCGCCGGCTTCGCTACTTCGTGGGGGCCGAATCGCCCAGACGTGACGTGTTCAGTTCGAGCAGCAGTGCTCTTTCGGCAAACCCCCACACTTTTGTATAGCTGGATCGCGCGCACATTGTCAAAATCGGTCCAGACGTGGACTTCGGCGGCCCGTTCGCGACTGGCGCGGTCCACGGCTGCGTGCAGCTGGCGCGTGCCCAGACCGCGTCCGCGAAGGATTCTCCCGCAATGAAGTTGTTAACATCTCCGACAACCCCCGCCCGGTAGCCAGGATAGCCCCCAGCGCATGAGTTGTGTGAGCAGAGATTGGACTTTCAAGAAGTCGTCGGGACGTGTACGCCCGGATCTGCATCGTAAGCTCATTTCGGTTACTCGTGTCCTCAGTGAACCTGGCCTTCGGTGAGGGTTCGTGCTTTCCGTTCACTGCGCGTGAAGCTCGAGGTGAGGAAGCCGCGGGTGCCTCGCAAAAGAATCGCATGGACCTCGCTGGTACGGCCCATGAGCCCACTCGCGATCGACGGTGCTGACGGTTTCACCACAAAAGCGTAAGGCAACTAGGGCAGTCTAGGCCCTATGAGGGTTTCCTTCCCATGCCGCCTCCAGCGCCCACTCCGGCTTGAGCGTGCCCATTCGCCCGGGGATTGCTGAGCGCGGGATTTGCAGGCGTCGCACTGCCCATCGGAGTATTGCACGTTGGGAAGGCGCAACCTGGGCCGTTGCCGTTTGAAGCGTTCCGCGGCGGCTGACCACCGGACGGGGTAGGACCGGCTGGGGGATTGCGTGGGGTGTTACCCGCAGGGGTGCCAGTCGGTGTAGTGCCGATCGGCAGATTCCCGCTTGGCGCTCCCGCCGAAAGGTTGATCGCCGACAGCCTAGCATTGCGGGATGCGTTCAACCCCCCATTGGGCACGAGCGGCACAGGTGTTGAACGAAGACCGCTCGCATTCTTCGTTGGCAACTGCTTGGAGGCTCCGGCCACCTTGGGACGAACCTGATTGACTCCCGCAGGCGCCAGAGAGAAGCTCAGCCCGCTCACCCGAATCTGGATGGGCCGGATCGCCAAGTACCCAATCTGTCCTTCGTCAACAGCGGCAAGGGGACTGAGGACTGCAGGACGCCCCGTTAATCTCCGGACGCCGAGAGCGAACGCGCGCGGGTTGATCCATTCGGGGAAAACCACAGAGAGCATGCCCACGAGTAGCGTCATGCCCAGAAATAGGATGACGAGAGCCGTCCCCAGGACTGCCCTGTCAAGTTTCTCCTCTTGCTTCCGGTAGGGTCGTTCCTCCGCGCTCATGGCTGGCGGCATCCTCCTAAACGAAGTAATCGTCCACAAGATGAAAAAGTACAGGCGCAGGTTCTCACCCCCGGGCCGCCCGTTGGGGCCGCGTCGAGCCCTGTGGCCTGATTGGTCCCGCGGAAAAGAGATGGCGCCTGTTCCCGACGACAGTCGTCGACTGCAAGACTCGAAGAAACGCTTCTACCACCGTTGGATCGAACTGGATGCCGCCGTTCCGCTTGATCTCCTCCACGGCTCTTCGCGGACTTTGTGCAGGCCGATAGGGACGGTCGGTCGTCAACGCCTCATACGCGTCGGCAACAGCGATAATCCGCGCAGCCAGGGGGATTTGATCCGATGCCAGTCCGCCCGGGTAGCCCCGCCCGTCCCAGTGTTCGTGGCTGTGACGGACGGCCAGCTTAATCCCATCCGGAATCGGGACCGGGTCAAGAATCTCAAACCCGAGTAGGGTGTGCTGCCGCACAATTGTCCGTTCTGCTTCGGTGAGAGGGCCCGTCTTGGTGAGGACATCATCACGGACGCCGATCTTTCCGATGTCGTGCAGATACGCGGCGGCCTGCACCTCCCCGATGGCCGTCTCATCCAGGCCGAGTTCCCTGGCAATCGCCACCGCGTTAACGGCGACACGGGACGAATGGGATGCCGTGGCCATGTCCCGCGCATCGAGCGCATTGATGAGAGAGCGGATCACGCCGGTAAGGGTCCCACGAAGCGCCGAGTCCTTATACTCAAGATCCCTGGAGGCCTTACGGACGATCGTGAACAGAACAGCATACAGGCTGAGAACTCCCAGGATCACGCTGATCTCCACCGACCACTTGAGGCGTGTCAGGGCCGGTGCCAGATCTGCCAGATCGGCCAGGATCTCGTACATCGCGACTGGTCGAGACAACCCGGGAACCACCACCGGAGCAAAAACCTCTAGGAGGAGTGGGTTGGCGCGGCTACTCTGCCCAGGAGAGGGAACCAACCGCCACCGCAGTTGACTATCCAGAGGTACCTTGAAGGGCGCCAGGGGAGGCGGAGTGCCAACAGACCCTCCTTGGTTTTCGACGAAGAGAACCTGGCCCATCTGATTCCAGACCGTAAGGTGAACGATGCCGGCCCTGCCGACTACGTCATGCATCGCACGCTCAAACTGCGCCTGCCCAGCTGGCGGGAGGACGAGGAAGTCCTGCAGGATCAGGCGAGAACCCGCCAGTTCTGAGACGTGTAAAGCGGTAGCACGCGCCTGCCGACGAAGCGCGAAATCCTCTACCAGCTGGGCCGTGATCACCCCGAACAGAACTCCTACGATGATGGTCGTAGCGAGGCTGAGGAGGGTAAACCGCCGGAGAAGTGTGGTCCCAGGCGCCCGAGGAATCACGTCCAAGCCCTGAAAATTTCCCACGACCCTATTCACTGTGCCCAGAAAACGGAGCACATAACGTGCCAAGCCTCCACTCGCCAAGCACATTTGCGCGGACGCATGCTCAGCAGGAGAGTTGGGTGAGATCTCGGGGAACTTGAAGGAAGGACCGTTGCAGGCTAGCTTCCCGTCCTTGCGAGTACCGCCTCGGCCACGCCCTCTTTAAGAAGGTCGGATAGACAAACAGTGTCCCGATATCGCCATCGTTCCTATCGAGCGAACGAAGGCCACCCGATCGCCATCTCTGGCTAGCCCGATGACCTGATGTCCTGCCGCCCGCAGGTGCGGAACTGGTGCGAGAACCGAGCACGCTAGTGGCACCAGCGATGAAGACTCTCAGAGGAAACCGCTCAAACCTCTGCCAAAGCGGAGCGTCGATCCCTCGCTACCATCGGTTATGCTAGAATTCTTGTGATCGTGGTGACCGTAGCTCAGCCTGGTTAGAGCGCCTGGCTGTGGCCCAGGAGGCCGGGGGTTCAAGTCCCCTCGGTCACCCCAACAAAAGCCAACGGGACGCGGGTGCACGGCCATCTGCTGGCCGTGGATGGCGGCTGGCTGGCGCGGTAATGCGAATCGGATACGTGCCTTCAGACCCCGGGTTCTATTGGCCTCCTAGCCTTCGGGTCGGGGTCCGATTCCCTCGGGGCCCGCCGGTATTGACGTAGGTTTCCGGTGTCGGACGGTCTGAGACCTCAGCACCTGGAGTGTTCTCGCCGCAGGTGCTCCCGATACCATTGTGGAAATTCCGGCTGAAGATATGACGCGAGAGGAAGCATGAAATCATTACCAGACGACCTGACTGAAACGCAAGCGCGCGAGATTATCGCACCGTGGTACTCGATGTTCACTCAGCCGGTTCGAGGAGACATCGCAGCCCTGCACGACAAAGCCGTCACGGCAGACTACCAGTCCTTCACTGGAGATGGAGCTGGCGAGTCCTGGGGCCGCGATGTGTCAATCAAAGTGATCGGCAGCTTCGCTACCTCGATTCCGAACATGAAGTTCGAGATCAAGG
>MNEU01000019.1 GCA_001917855.1 Armatimonadetes bacterium 13_1_40CM_64_14
CGTCTGTTCGGACACTTCGTCGGCCATCTCCGCGTAGGTCTGGTGTTCTGTGGTCTTCACCTGGATGTTCGCCAACATGTTGGCCTCGATCTCGCGCAGAAAGCTGACGATCTCGTCGGTCGGGAACTCGCCAAACTCCCCCGACTTCAGGCGGTGCACAAACTCCTCCAGCGGAACCATTTCGACCATGCAGAGTTGCTCGTAGAGCTCCCAGAGCCGCTCGTTCACGGTCGCCTCTCTCCCGCCGCAGAGCTGGACAAGTTGTGGGGCATGTTCGTGTGCGTGGGAAGGATTCCTCTCCGATCGAGGTCAGGCGTCAGGCCGACGGATGCGGTGCATCTTCACGAAGTTCACTCGTCCGCGGAGGACCAGCGGCGCCGATCCGACGATGGTCACGGTATCTCCGACCTCCACCAGGCCGCGGCGCAGCAGTTCGTCTTCGAGGTGGTCGATCATCGCGTCGGTATTGTCCATGAAGGAGGTGGTGAAACTCTGCACCCCCCACCACAACCCCAGGCGCCGCACCGTAGCTTCCTGCTCGGTGAAGGCGATCAAGGGTTCACGGGGGCGGAGCTTGGAGAGCAGTTGTGCGGTGAGCCCGGATCGGGTGATGGCGACGATGGCGCGCACCCGACCTTCGTGGGCCAGGGCTGCGGCGGCGGTCGCAATCGACGCGGTGGTGCTGTGCTGCACGAGCCCATGGGAGCCAAAGATGGCGGGGTTAGAGGATTCTGCGACCCGCGCGATGCGATCCATCATCTGGACCGCCTCGACCGGGTACTCGCCTATAGCCGTCTCGGCCGAGAGCATGACCGCGTCTGTTCCATCGAGGATGGCGTTGGCAACATCCGACGTCTCCGCGCGGGTGGGCCGCGGGCTGTGCACCATGGATTCCAGCATCTGGGTGGCGATGATCACCGGCTTGCCCACAGCATTGGCTTTGCTGGTGATGGTTTTCTGAAGCACCGGGCCCCACTCGGGGGCCAGCTCAACACCCAGATCTCCGCGGGCCACCATCACGCCATCCGCTTCGGCGATGATTTCGTCTAGGGCAGTGATCGCTTCGGCCTTCCGCCGTACGAAACTTAGGGCAACGTAGTCGACCCCGAGGTGAAGGCCAAACTCCAGGTCTTTTCGGTCCTTCTCGGTTAACGAGGGGACATCCAAGGAGACATTGGGGAGGTTCACACCCTTCTGTTCGCGGAGGACTCCTCCCCGAACCACGCGCGTGGTGACCGATGACGCTGTCGTGGATTCGACGACGAGTTCCAGATTGCCGTCGTCTAAGAGGATACGGTTCCCCGCTTTGACGTCGCGAGGCAGTTGCGGGTAGTTAATCGAGGCCTCGCGGTCAGTGCCGAGGAGGTTAGTCGTCGTCAGCGTGAACAGCTGGCCCTCGCGGAGAGTAACGGCGCCATTAGAGAGGTGTCCGACGCGAATCTTGGGCCCGGCGAGATCCTGTATGACCGCTATAGGTCTACCGAGTTGCTGTTCTGTGTCCCGCACCAGGCCACAGATGCGAGCATGTTCGTCCGCTTCGCCATGAGAAAAGTTCAGGCGGACGACGTTGATGCCCGCTTCCAGCAAGGTCCGGATTCGCGCGGGGTCACTGGTGGCCGGCCCGAGGGTGGCGACGATACAGGTGCGGCGGCGCCACTCTTTCGGCGGGTGGAGGTCCATCGGTTTGAGGGTGTTCGTCGCCAGCAGAATTCGTCCCTTGCTCAGTCAAGCGTGCCATCGGCCTTTGCCTCTGCGGGGGCGTTTGTTATCATGCATGTGCGGGCCGGCGTAGCTCAGTGGTAGAGCAGCGCACTCGTAATGCGCAGGTCATCGGTTCGAGTCCGATCGCCGGCTCCAGTTCTATACGGATTTCTGCACGGTTTTTCTTTCGGGGTTTGCGGTCTCAATTGCACCCTAGTAGCACCGCGAAACGCGTCCTCGTAGCGCCTAAGACCGTCGCCGCCCCGACCCACCATCGGTTGTCGGGCGTACATTCGGTCATACGGTTCCGTGCGACAACCATCCCCCCTGGCGTCCGAAACTTCCTAGGCTTGCATGAGCGCGGTCCATTCCCACCCGCTCCGTAACTCCATGGCTGGACAATAACAGGAGGTGACGCACGCACGGCGGAACTTGCCCCCGAGTCCGGATTGGAGCAACGAAGGGAGTCGTGACCTATGCGGTATGAAGTCGTCGTTGCGGGTGGCCTCCTGGTAACGGGTCAGGGTGTAGTGGAGGCACACTTGGGCATTACCGGCGGGAGGATTGTCGCTATCGCGCAGGAGCCACTGACTGGCGATGAGATGATCGACGCACGCCAGCGTGTCATTCTTCCAGGAGCGGTCGACCTTCACGTGCACTTCAACGACCCCGGACGCGCTCACTGGGAAGGGTGGGGCCCTGGGAGTCGCGCTGCCGCTGCGGGCGGCGTGACGTCTGTCGTGGACATGCCGCTCAACTGCCTGCCGCCAGTGACCACTGTCGAGGCCCTTCGGGCGAAACTTGCTGCCGCGTCCGGGCAGTCCATGGTGGACTACGCGCTGTGGGGCGGGCTGATTACCGACAATCGCGAGCACCTCGCCGGTCTGGCCGATGGAGGTGTGATCGGGTTCAAGGCTTTCATGAGCCACAGCAGCACAGAGGAGTTCACACATGTCGAGGACGGCGTGTTGTTCGATGGACTGCTCCGTCTCCGAGAATTGGGACACTTCCTGGCCGTCCACGCGGAGAGCAACGCGATCACCCAGGATCGGATGCGCCGGTTGCAGGCGTCAGGCCGCCGGGATCGGCGCGCGTGGGGCGAGGCCCGGCCGCCAATCGCGGAACTCGAAGCTATTCACCGGATACTGTTCCTGGCCAGACAGGCGAACTGCCCAGTCCACATCGTACACATGAGCCTGCCGGAAGGAGCCGAGATGATCCACGCGGCCCGTACCGGCGGGCAGGCGGTGACCGTGGAAACGTGCGCGCACTATCTGTCATTGACTGAAAACGATCTCATACGTCTGGGTCCTGTGGCCAAGTGCGCGCCGCCGTTGCGCGACCCTGATCGACAGCGCGGCCTGTGGGAGGCGGTGCTGGACGGCCGTATCGACTGCATCACTTCCGACCACTCGCCGTGTCCTGTCGAAGATAAGGCCCGCGGCGAGGACGACATTTGGGCGGCCTGGGGCGGCATCACGGGGATCCAAACGCTCGTGCCGCTGATGCTGACGGAGGGAGTGCATCGACGAGGCCTGGGTCTGGAACGGCTGGTCGCATTGCTGTCCACCACTCCGGCGAAGATCGCCGGCCTGTGGCCCCGGAAGGGGGAGATCCGCCTGGGCGCCGACGCCGATCTGCTCGTCGTGGAGCTGGAGCGTCCCTGGCGGGTGGAGGCGGAATGGTTGTATTCACGTCACCGGCAGTCCCCATTCATCAGCCGGGAGTCGATCGGGTGGATTGAGCGCGTGTTGCTACGCGGTCGAACGATCGCCCTCGACGGCCGGGTGGTAGACGAGCCGCACGGGGAGTGGCTCCGCCCCGTGCGGTCGGGACGAGGAGGAGCAGAATCGTGAAGGGCGAAAACCATATTAATATGTAAATCATGCCTCCCAAGACTCCTTCGCCCTTCCCGATGACTCCGGAGGCGTCGCTTACCCGCGATGCCGGCCGGCCTTACTACGAGCGGCTGAAGCACTCGATCACCGCGATGATCGAGACTGGCCTCCTCAAGGACGGGGATCGCGTGCCAAGCACGCAGGATCTCTGTCGGCGGTTCGGCGTCAGCCACATCACTGTCACCAAGGCGCTGCAGGATCTCGCGCGCGAGGGCG
Organism: Armatimonadetes bacterium 13_1_40CM_64_14; assembly: GCA_001917855.1. Lineage (GTDB taxonomy): Bacteria > Sysuimicrobiota > Sysuimicrobiia > Sysuimicrobiales > Kaftiobacteriaceae > 13-1-40CM-64-14. Next base: position 3,816 of record MNEU01000019.1, read on the forward strand.
TTCTCTCGCGGGTCCAGGGCAAAGGCACCTTCGTGAGTGGCCGGCCAATCGAACGACGCCTGACCAACTTGGTGTCTTTCACCCGCGAGATGGCCCGCCAGGGGTTGGTTGTGCGCTCGCGCGTCCTGAGCGTGCACGAGCGCGCCAGCACGCCTGGCCTCAACCGTCGCTTCGGCCGCCCAGCTGAAGAGTCGGCGCGTTACATCGAGATCAAACGCCTGCGATTCGTGGCCGGGACGCCGGCATGCGTAGCTACGTCGATTTTCCCGGAGGCGATAGGAGGCCGTCTAGCCGGCCTGCCGCTAGAAAATGCGTCATTCTATGACCTGCTTGAGCGTGAATTCGGCTTGCGCTTGCTCCGGGAGGAGCGGTGGATCACGCCTATTGTGGCGACACCCCCGCTGGCGCGGCTGCTGGAGGTGCCCCGAGGCGCACCGCTGTTCCGACTGGAAGGTCTGACCTTCTTGGAAGGCGATATCCCCGTCGAGTTGACCGATAGCGTCTTCCGGGGTGATCGATTTCGCTTTGTTGCGAACTTGTTCCGCTTTGTGGGAAACCAAGAGCGCGAGGACGCCACGGCCGTGGTCGTTCCGTCGCAGCACGGGAGGGGGGAAGCAAGATGAGACAGGCAGTGATACTGGGGCTGTGCTTTGGAGTGCTTGGTGCAATGATGGTCGCACCGCCGCTCAGCGGGCAATCCGGCGAAATCGTCATGATCAGCTACGCCGGGCCGTCGCAGGAACCACATCGATTCTATCTGGTTGAGCCGTTCCAGCAAGCGCATCCGGGTCTGACAGTCCGGTTAGTGCCCGACGAGGCGGGGGAGTATGTGGCGCGCGTGCAGGCCGCGCTCGCCGCGAGCCGGCCGTCGCCGGTGGACCTGGCGCCCAACGGTGAGCCGCCCCACCTGCGTCTGATCGGGCTCGGGCTGCTGGAGCGTACCAACACCGACCTGGTGCCGAACCTCAAGCTCGCGTATCAAGCTTTCGTAGAGAAGAGCCAGGGCTACGGCGTGCCGGCGACCTATTCGTTGATCGGCATCGCCTACAATAGCCAGAAGGTCACAAAGGTCCCGACCTCCTGGAAAGACTTGTGGGACCCCGCGTACCGGGGCAAGGTAGGGCTGACGTCATCATCCAGCAACCTGGGCCTAGGCTTCCTAGTGGCAGCGGCCAAGATGAATGGTGGGGATGAAGCGAATCTGGAGCCCGCGTGGCAGGCGATCAGATCGCTCCAGCCGTTCGTCATCGCGCCGAATCCGACGGCACTCGCCCAATTGTTCGAGCGCGAAGAGATCGTCATCGCACCACTGTGGAGCACGGACGCCGCGGTGCTCGCCAGCAAGGGCCTGCCGATCAAATTCGTGAAACCGCAGCCAGGTGCGATCGCTATCGTGTCGTTCCTGAGTATCATCAAGGGAAGCCAGTTCACGCAGATCGCACACGAGTTACTTAATCGCGTGCTCAGCGAAGAGTATCAAAGCAAAGCGGCCGCTAAGCCATACTTCTTCGGTCCTACTAACGTGAAAGTCGCAGTGCCACCAGAAGCGGCCGACTACATCCCCACGACGCTAAATGAGATCCGCCGCCTGCAAACCGTAAACTGGCCCGTGATAGTTCCTGTGCGCGCGGCGATCGTTGAGCGCTGGAACCGCGAGTTTGCCCGTTAGGCAGGATGCGATCCCCACGGGTCGGGACGTGGCATCAGGCAGAGCTCGCCGCCCCGGCTGTAGTGTTTCTAATCATCTTCCTGGCGATCCCACTGCTGCTGCTGTTCGCGTTTGGACTGGTTGACATCCGCGCGGCCCGGGTTGTGCCCGGCTCCTGGACGTTAGAACACTACGCGCGGATCCTGGGCGATCCATTCTACTACCGTATTTTCCTGCGTACGTTCTGGATGGGCCTGGGTGCGACGATCTTCTGCCTGCTCTTCGGCTATCCGGTCGCCTACCTCTTTACCCGCGTGGGGCCCGCGGCGCGACAGGTTCTGCTCGTCCTGATTCTAGCGCCGCTGCTGACGAACGCGGTCGTGCGGACGTTTGGCTGGATGATCATTCTGGGTGGACAGAAAGGTCTAATCAACGCCCTGCTGCTGCGCGTGGGGCTGATCGACGAGCCGGTCAGAATTCTCTACACGATGAGCGGCGTGCTGATCGGCCTGACGCAAATCCAGCTCCCGTTCATGATCCTGCCGGTCATCGCCGCCTTGGAGGGACAGGACCGTAGCTTGCAGGAGGCCGCGGCCGGGCTGGGTGCCACGTGGGCGCAGACCTTTTTCCATGTCGTCGTGCCGCTGAGCATGCCCGGTGTGCTCACCGGATCCGCGCTTGTCTTCGTGATTTCGTACACGAACTTTGCTGTACCGGCGCTGCTGGGCGGCGGATCGTTCGCCGTGATCCCTACCTTTATCTTCGAACAGATCTCGGCACTGCTGCAGTGGAATAACGGCGCTGTCCTTTCGTCGCTGCTGCTGGGTACGGCCATGGTCATGTTGTGGCTATTCAATCGAGCCTCGGCCCGACTGCTGCGGTGGACGCGGTGAGGCGGCCGCGCGCCCCGGCAGGCGACCTGTTGCTGACGGCGGCACTCGGCGCGCTGAGCGGTGTATCTCTGCTTGCGCTGGTGTTTCCGAGCGTGCTGGTGGTAATCACGTCGTTCAACGCCTCAGACTTCCTAACGTTTCCGCCGCAGGGGTGGTCACTCCGCTGGTACCAGGCCATGGCCGGCAACTGGGAAGTCCGCCAGGCGGCGACGCTGAGTCTGAAGGTCGCCGCCTTGGTCGTAGCGATCGACCTGCTGCTTGGCGTCCCTGCAGCGTTCCCGCTGACGCGCACCCGCTTCCGCGGCCGAGAGCTGGTCAGGACGTTCCTCTTCTCCCCATTGATGCTACCCGGTATCGTCATCGGCATCGGACTGCTATTTTTTTTCATGCTGCTGGGATGGTCCTTGTCGCTCCCGCTGCTCGTGATCAGCCATGTGGTCGTGACCCTGCCGTTCATCGTGAGCATGACAAGCGCGCGCCTGGCGGCTCTTGACCCCACGTACGAGGAGGCGGCCTTGAGCCTCGGCGCAAGTCAGGTGCAGAAGTTCGCGCACATTGTCTTGCCGCAACTGTGGTCGGGCATCGCTGCAGGCGCAGCCTTCGCCTTTTTGCTGTCGTTCGACAACTTCACGGTCTCGCTGTTCACAGCCAGCGACCGACTGCGACCGCTGCCTATCGTGCTGTTCTACCTGTTGCGGTACGACATCAACCCGCTGGTGGGTGCGGTATCCAGCCTGGAAATCGGACTGGCGCTGTTCGTACTGCTGGTCGGTAGCCGCCTGCTGGGCCTGGCCCGGCTGACACAGTTGAGTCGGAGGGTCACGTGACCTCGCCGGTCCTGTACCTCGCCGATACGCTGATCGACGGCACTGGGTCGGCGCCGCAGCGACGTGGTGCCGTTTTGGTCGATGGAGAACGTATCGCCGCGGTAGGCGAGCAGGCGCGGGCCGCGGCACCAGCGGGTGTGCACGTCGTCGAATTGGCCGGCTGCACCCTGCTGCCCGGGCTGATCGATGCGCACCTGCACCTCGACGGGTGGCGCAGCCTCAATCGGACCGACTGGGTCCTCATGGACGATGGCCTGCGCGCGATCGACGCTGCGCATGACGCTGCCCGGATGCTGGCCGCCGGGTTCACCAGCGTGCGCGACATGGGCAGCGTAGCCGCGGTCTCGCTCAGGGAGGCTGTACGGGCAGGTGAGGTGCCCGGGCCGCGGATGCAGGTCGCCGTAAAAGGGATCTATCAGACCGGCGGGCAGGGCGACCGGGCATGGCTGCCCCTGGACATGGTGCGAGCGCGCGAGTCGTGCCGCCTCGCCGACGGCCCGGACGATTGCCGCCGGGCCGTACGCGAGATGGTCCGTGCGGGCGCCGACGTCATCAAGATCGCTGCATCTGGAGGCCCGCGTTCGATGGTGCCGCACTTCTCGCCCGAAGAGCTGGCCGCACTGGTGGATGAGGCCCACCGGATGGGGTTCCGCGTGGCCTGCCACGCACTTGGGGCGGTGGCGATCCGCAACGCGGTCGACGCGGGTGTGGACAGCATCGAGCACGGCTACGGACTTGACGCGGCCACAGCAGAGCGGATGGCGCAGCGCGGCACCTTTCTCGTATGCGACCTGTTGATGCGCGAGCGATACGCCACACGCGGGCCCGCGTTTAGGTATCCGCAGGCCGAGGCGGACGCGGCAGCCCGTGCCCTGGAGACCGGCATGGCTTCGCTGCGGCTGGCACATGAAGCGGGCGTGCGCGTCGCATTCGGGACAGATTACGGCGGGCAGCCGATCCTGCCGCCCAATGAACTCGCCGACGGACTGCTGCTGATGATTGAGGCGGGCCTCTCCGCGCTTGAGGCGATCCGTGCCGCAACAGCCACAGCCGCCGCCGTGATGGGATGGGAGGATCGGCTCGGGACGCTCCAGGCTGGCCGGCTGGCCGACATGATCGCAGTGTCCGCCGACCCCCTCATGGATCTCCACATCGTTCGTCGGCCGGTCCTGGTGATGCAGGGTGGCCGACTGATTCCGCCGGACGTCGGCACCTGGCCGCGCGAGGCACAGGTGCCGTCCACTCACCGCCAGGGAGCGATGACACTCCCCATGGCCCCGGTGGAACAGAGATGACAGCCGGTATCCTGGAGCGCCTAGTCGACATCGGGGGATCCTTCGATCTGCCGACCCTAGTGCGGTGTGTCGCCGAGACCACCGGCCCTGCGTGGGCCGCGGCGCTGCCCGCCGATCGCGCCCGAGTCTTTCGGCGTGTAGTGATCAGTGGGTGCGGTGATTCGCTCTTCGCGGCGACCTCGGCGCGCCTCGCGCTGGAGCGTTTCAGCGGTCTGCCTTGCGAGCCGATGGATGCGCTAGAGTGTGGGCGATACGAGGCGGCGCGCTTTGGGCCGGATGTGCTGGTCCTGGGGATCTCCAACTCTGGAACGACCTCACGAGTGATCGAATCGATCGTGCTGGCGGCACGAGCCAGAGCTGCAACCGTGGCGCTGACCGGCGCCGCCGACTCGCCCCTGGAGCGCGCGGCCGGGGCCGCTGTCGTTCGCGCCATTGTCGGGGCCGGGGACCGGGAAAGTCCCACGGCGCGTGTTGAACGCCACCTCGGAGAGTATGTAGGGACGGTCGCGGCGCTCTTTCATCTGGCGCTGTGGCTGGGCGAAGCGCGAGGAATGACGAGTACGCGCGACACGCGCCACCAAGTCGAGGCAATCGAGGCCGCTGCTGCGGTCGCGCAGCGAGCGCTTGTCGACGCCCCACCACAGGTTGTGCATGCCCTCGAACTCTTGGGCAACGCTGACCGCATCTTCTACCTCGGGGCGGGTCCAGCATACGGAACCGCGCTGTTCGGTGCCGCCAAGCTGGTGGAGGAAGTGCCGATGTGCGGTGTGCCGCAGCACCTAGAAGAGTGGGCGCATCTGGAATACTTCCTGACGATGATCGAAGGAAAGCATTCGCGTGCCGTGGTAGTGGCGCCGCCCGGCGATAGCACCGACCGCGTGGTCGAGATCATTCAAGCCATCCGAGAGGACCACGGCATCGCAGTGGCAGTGACGCATCCCCGCGAGGACGCGGTTTGTCAGACTGCAGCCACGACCATCGCGGTGGACGGCACCATCTGGGAGGGATACGCACCGATACCCTACGTTGTTCCGGTGCAGCTGCTGAGTATCGCGCTGGCGTTGCACGCCGGGCAGGCGGTGGTGCCACTGGGCCGCCGTGACGGTGGCCGCCTCATCCGCGGCAGCGCCATACGCGGGCTGCCACACGCGTGAGCGGGGTGGGGTCGGTGCGGAGCGGGGCGTTTGCGGAAGGGTGGCCTGACCGTTGAATGTAGAGCTGCGCGGCGTGACCAAGCGGTTTGGCGAGACAACCGCCATCGACGACATCTCGTACGCCGTGCCGGCCAAGCGCCTCGTCACCCTGCTGGGGCCGTCGGGCTGTGGGAAGACCACGCTGCTGCGCCTTGTCGCAGGGTTTGCGGCGCCTGACACGGGCGACGTACTGCTAGGCGGCGAGGTTATCACGCACGTACCGTCCAACCAGCGGCAGATCGGCATGGTGTTTCAGAACTACGCGTTATTCCCCCACATGACTGTTGAAAGGAACGTTTCGTTCGGGCTCCGGATGCGACATGCTCCGGCCAGCCTCGTCGCGCGGCGGACGGAAGAGACGCTGGACCTTGTGGGACTGCGCGGCCTCCGCGATCGCTATCCGCATCAGCTGTCCGGGGGCCAGCAGCAACGCGCAGCCCTCGCGCGGGCTCTGGCCATCCAGCCGCGCGTCCTGCTGCTCGACGAGCCGTTCGGCGCGCTCGACCGCAAGCTCAGATTGCAGATGCAGGTCGACGTCAAGAAGATCATCCGGCAGCTCGGCATCACGACCGTCTTCGTGACGCACGATCAGGAAGAGGCATTCACGATGTCCGACCTGATCGCGGTTATGAACGCTGGCCGGATTGTGCAGAGCGGCGCACCCATGGAGATCTATGACAAGCCGAAGGACTCATTCGTGGCAGACTTCGTGGGCGGGAGCAATTTCATCCCTGTCGAGGTGGCCGAGGTCGCACAGGACGGCTTAAACCTGCGCCACGGCACGGTCGTGTTTGCAGTGCCGTGGGCTGCGGACATGCTGGTGGGCCAGCGAGCTGTGCTCGTGGTGCGGCCAGAAAACCTGCGACTCGTGCAGGCCGGCCAGGGCAGTGGAGGGCTCGCTGCGACAGTGACGTTTGTGCGCCCGATCGGGCCGCTGCTGGAGTTTGAAGTCGAGACGGCGACGGGCATGCGGCTCAAGGTCGCTTCGGTGCGCGCACGTGATGCGCTGCCATTTAGCCTCGGCGACGCGGCGCGTGTCGAACTCGCGGACCCACAGGCCTGCACGGTGTTCGCAGTGTGACCGTGGACATCGTTGCAGCAGGCGGCTGCACGGTGGACATCGTACATTCTGCCGATGGAACCACACGCGGCCAGCAACTCGGCGGCAACGCCATCTACGCCGCCGCCGGAGCGCGCATATGGAACCTGCGGACGGGTGTGGTGGCGCTTCGCGGCACGGGGCTGCCGGTAGGATGGGACAAGCTGTTGACCGATCTGGGGATTGACACAGAGGGTCTAATCCCGGTGGACGTCCCGGCCTCGGTGACGGAGTTCTTCTACAGCGCCGATGAGGAACGGACACAGCGGGTCTGGTCGCATGCTGGCACCGGCGCCGCCGTGCCCCACCTGCCGGCTGAGACCGGCGAGCCCATCCGCCGGCTCCGGCTGTCGGCGGATCACGTGCCCGAGCGGTACCGTCATGCGAGGGGAGCCCATGTGGGGCCGGCACACGGAGACGCGCAACGGGCGTTGATCAAGGCCTTCGCGCCTGACACAGTGCTAACGCTTGACCCCTATCCGTATCTGATGGCCGAGGCCACTGATGAGGAGCTGAGATTACTCCTGGAACCCGTAGCTGCATTTCTGCCGAGCCACGAGGAAGTCCGAGCCAGATTCCCTGATCTAGCGCCCGAGGACGCCCTGGACCGGCTCGCGGGATTCGCTCGGGTCGCGACCGTTATCAAGGTAGGACGGCGCGGGGCGCTTGTTTACGACCGTGCCGCGGGCCGGCGCCATGCGATACCTGCGGTACCCGTGGCGGTCATCGACCCTACCGGTGCCGGCGACGCGTTCTGTGGCGGCATGCTGGCAGGTCTGGTCGAGGCTCGCGGTGTGCTGGAGACGGTGGCGCGGGGCGCAGTCTCGGCCTCGTTCGCGGTGGAAGACTTTGGACTCGGCGCCATCCTGCGGGCCATGCCGGCCGAACGCGACCGCCGGCTGCGCTGGGTGCTGGAGCGGGTCCAGTGAGCCAGGTGCCGCACCCCATGCGCGACCAGATTGCCGGCCAGCCGGCGGCGCTGCGTGCGCTGCTGGCGCGACAGGATGAGATTGCTAGCATCGTCGCGCATGCCACGTCCGGCACAGAGCGTGTTTGGGCGGTAGGGCACGGCGACTCTTTCTTCGCGCCGCTCGCCGCCGCGGCCGCGTTTGGCCGATGGACGCGCCTGCCGTATCGGCCGCTACCGGCACAGGAGATGGCTGCTTACCCACCGTCCGGACTCGATGCCACGGCGCTGGTGATCGCGATATCCATGTCGGGCGGAGGACGGTCGATCGACGCAGCGCATGTGGCGCGATCGCGCGGGGCGCGCGTGCTGGTCATCACGAACACGCCGGGCAGCCCACTCACCCAGGTAGCCGATCAAACTGTCCTGCTGGGGATTACTGAACCGGTGCCGTTCCTGGCCGGAACGGTGACCTACACGGCGTCCGTGCTGGCATTGATAATGATCGCGTCAGTGCTATCCTCGGCCGAAACCGACGGATCGGTGACGGTGCGAGCGGGACCGACGACGGCCGACCGCGCCGGGGCGCTATCCTCGCTCCGGCACGCGGTGTCCGCGCTGGATGCAGCAGTCGCCATCGAGCCGGTGATCCGCGAGTCGGTATTTCCGCTAGCCCGGGCACGCGTATGGTACTTGCTCGGTATGGGATGCCAGGAGGCAACGGCGCGATACGGCGCGGCCAAAATGGCCGAAGTTGCCGATGCCATCGGGATCCCGCACGAGACTGAGGAGTTCTTCCACGAGCATCATTGGGTGATGACCAGCGATGATGCAGTTGTGATCATCGCGCATGACGAGCCGTCGCGTCGCCGCTCGGCCGCTGCGGCTGCGCACCTCCAGGAGCTCGAAATTCCGGTCTGGCTGATCGGCGGCGATGCCATCGATGGTGTGCGCCATGTCCCGCTGGGGGATGTCGATCCGTGGGCCTCGCCGCTGTCTGCGGCGGTGGCACTTCAGTGGCTTGCGTACTGGCTATCACGAGCGAAGGGCCTGGATCCGGACCAGCGCAGCCATCTCCGCGGGAGCCCGCGCTATGTTGTCTCGCGCAAGTACCGGTAGGCAGTCCCCCGGCGCACAAGCCGGGAATCGTTGAGGGGGGGGTGCGGCAATGCGACAGTTAGTCACCGTCACACTGGTCCTGCTGCTCGTGGCCTCGGGGCTTGGCCTGTCAGCCCTGCGGGCTGCGTCGGCGCCTGAGATCGTCATGTCATCCTACGGCGGGCAGCTCGACGAGCCATTCCGCTGGTTCCTGGCCGATCCATTCGAGCGCCGGACCGGTGCCCGCGTCACGCTCGTCCCGTCGCTCTCATTAGAGGTTCTCGCGAAGATCAAAGCCTCTCCAGACAGTCCACCGTTCGACGTGATCGTTCTCGATGAAGGTCCGCATCTACAGGCGGCCGCCGACGGCGTCGTCCAGCGTATCGACGAGAAGGTCGTTCCGAATCTCACTCAGGTCTATCCAGCGTACCAGAGAGTGACGCACGGATTCGGCGTGCCGCAGGCGTACTCGGTCGTCGGCCTGGCCTACAACACGAAAAAGGTCAAGACGCCACCGACATCGTGGCGGGATCTATTCAAGCCCGAGTTCAAGGGCCAGGTCGGTGTCGTGAACCTGAACAGCTCGCTGGGTGTGGCCTTCCTGGTCATGTTGGCGCAACTGAACGGCGGCGGCGAAGACAATATCGAGCCGGGCTTCGCGACGTTCAAGGACCTGATGGGGAGTGTATCAGCGGTTGCTCCACGACCCGGAGCACTCGCGGCGCTGTTTGAGCGAGATGAGGTGGCAATCGGCCCACTATGGAACAACACGATCCTGACGCTGCGCGAAAAGGGTTTGCCCGTGGACTGGGTCGTGCCAAAGGAGGGCGCTATTGTTGTCATGTCAGTGATGAACGTGGTGACCAACACGAAGCAGCCACAACTGGCGGCGCAGTTCACCAACGATGCCATCAGCAAGGACTACCAGTTGAAGGCGGCGGTGCCGCCGTACTTCTTCGGGCCCACCAACAGCAGCGTGAACCTGCCCGCGGCGCTCCGGCGTTACCTGCCCACGCGACCCGAGGAGGTCGCCCGGCTGCTGTCGCTGGATTGGACGATGATCAACCGAAACCGGCAGGCGTGGACAGACCGGTTCAATCGGGAATTCGCACGCTGAAGGCCCGCGGGAAGAGCCGTCAGGGCAGCCAGCCCGAGCGTTCCATGATCGCGTCTCACGAGGGCAGGTGATGCTGGGGCGTTCCTCAGCGCTCGTCCTTCCAGCGCTTGTGTTGTTGACGGGGCTGTTCGTGTTGCCCCTGCTGCTCCTTGCGGCAATCGGCGTGTTTCCGGTACGGGGCACGACCATCATTTGGGAGCGGCCCGACCTGGCGCCGTACCTGCGTTACTTGGCCGACCCGTTCTATCGGTGGGTGACCCTGCGCACGGTTGGAATGGCGGCCGCAGTGACGCTGGCGTGCTTGGCGTTGGGCTTTCCATACGCGTATGCCTTCACCCGCGTGCGGCCGGTCTGGCAGACCGCGCTGCTGGTACTGGTCATTTCGCCGATTCTGACTGGGACCGTGGTGCGCTCGTACGGCTGGCTGGTGATCCTGGGGCGCCGTGGTCTCGTCAACGATCTGCTGGTTGGACTGGGAGTCATCGATGTGCCGATTCGATTGCTCTTCTCCATGTCGGGCGTCGTGATCGCCCTGACGCAGGTGATGCTTCCGTTTATGGTATTGCCCATCATCAGCGGGCTGGCCCGGCAGAACCCTTCGCTCTACGACGCGGCCCTGGGCTTGGGTGCTTCGCGGGCGCAGGCCATCCGCCACGTCGTCCTGCCGCTCAGCCTGCCCGGGATCCTGGCAGGGTCGGTCCTGGTGTTCGTGTTGGCGTTCGCGTCATTCACCACGCCGGCCCTGGTGGGTGGGGGGAATTTTATTATTCTTCCCACCTTAATCTACCAGCAGACGCAGCAGTCCCTGGATTGGGGAGTGCTGTCGGCCATTTCCTTCGTATTGCTGGGAACATCGATGATCATCGTCTGGGCGTACTCGATGCTGGTGCAGCGACTGGGCCTGACTTGGGCCGAGCGATGATCTGGTCCGGCGAGGTGGCGGCTGCGTGTGGCGGTTCCGGGGGATGTCCGTGAATGCGCGGCGGCTACGGCTGTTGAGCGATCATCTCACCGATAGCATGCTGGCCGGAGTGGCTGTGCTCACGGGTGTGTTTCTGGTCCTCCCCACGTGTGTCGTCGTCCTGGCATCATTCACCAGCACCTCCTACCTGAGCTTCCCGCCGGCCGGGTTCTCGCTGCGATGGTATGCGCGTATGATGGCCAGCACCGAGATCTTGCGCGCGGCCCAGACAAGCCTGATCGTTGCCGTGCTGGCCACGGCGGGCGCAGTCGGGCTCGGTGTGCTAACGGCGTTCCCTCTTGTGCGCGGGCGGTTCCGCGGCCGCGATGCGGTACTCGCGTTTACGCTGGCACCGATTATGCTGCCGTCCATCGTCCTGGGCATCGCGCTGCTATTCTTCTTCGGATTTCTGCAGGTGCGGCTGTCGCTTGCCACGCTTGTGTTGAGCCACATCCTGATCACGTTCCCGTATGTCGTGCGAATGAGCGCGGCGGCCCTCGTGCAGGTGGATCCGGCCCTGGAAGAGGCGGCAACCAACCTGGGGGCGAGCTCGTGGCAGGCGCTCCGGCACGTAACGCTCCCGCTCCTCGCCCCGGGGCTGGCTGTTGGCGCTGGCTTTGCATTCGTCGAGTCGTTCGATAACCTGGCGCTATCGATCTTCGTAGCCGGACAGCGGCAGGAAACGCTGCCGATGCGGCTGTTTCAACTGCTTGTGTCGGATATCGATCCGGTCGTGGCGGCAGTGTCCACAACGATAATCGCCGCCTCGTTCGTGGTGCTGCTTACAGTGCACCGGCTGGCAGGGTTTGGCCAGGTCATGCGGCTCGTTGGGGAGCGGAGGGCCCGCCTGCCGTGAGCTGCGCCTCCGAGGCGGTGCTGATCAAGGGCGCGCGGGTGCTCACCTTTAACGACCATGAAACTGCATATCCCGAAGGTGACATCCTCGTCGAAGGGGATCGCATTAAGGCCGTGGGCCCGAGGCTACAAAGACCTCCGGGTGCCCGCGTGATCGAGGGCCGTGGTCGCTTGGTCATGCCGGGTCTGGTCAACGCGCACATGCACTCCGACGAGACCCTGTTTCGTGGCCTGCTCGACAACATGCCCCTGGAAGTCTGGATGCTCTACTCCTTGCCGCCAATCGGCTACGGCCCCGTGCCCGAACGCCTGATCTACCTGCGCACGCTGCTAGGTGCGATCGAAGCCTTGCAGTCTGGTACCACGACGATCCAGGACGATATCTCCGAAGCGCCGCGTGCCACTCTCGACGGCAGCGAGGCCGTGCTACGCGCGTATCGGGATGTCGGCATCCGCGCGAGTATCGCCTGCAATATGACCGACAGGGCCTACCACGAGAAACTACCCTATGTCGCCGAGCTGTTGCCCGACTTGGAGATGGATGCCATCCGGGCGACTCCCGCGCAGCCCGCCGCCGAGCTGCTAGCTCTGGCGGAGACATTGCTGGACAGATGGCACGGACGCGACGGGCGGATCCGGATTGCCTTGTCGGCCTCAGCACCGCAGCGATGCACGGATGACCTCATCCTGGCGCTGGACGACTTGTCGCGCCGTTGGAAGACGCCACTACTGAGCCATGTCCTTGAGACCAAGACGCAGGTCGTGACCGGCCAGGAGTTCTATGGCAAGACGATTGTCGCGCACCTGGCGGACCTGGGTGTCCTCTCCGACCGCATGACAATCGCGCATGGCATCTGGCTGACCGAAGGCGACGTCGCGTTACTGGCGGCGGCCAGGACGGCTATTGCGCACAATCCTATCAGCAACCTAAAGCTCGGCAGCGGGTTACTCCGGCTCGAGGCTGTACGCCGCGCCGGGGTGCCGCTGTGCCTGGGAACCGACGGGAGCAGCAGCAACGATACCTTCAACATGTTCGAGGTCATGAAGTGCGCAGCGCTGATCCACAAGATTACCTCGCCGGTCAGCAATACCTGGTCGTCCGCGCGTGATGTGCTTGCTATGGTCCTGCGGGGCGGGGCTCGGAGCGTTCTCCTGCAGGGACAAATGGGGGTGCTCGCCCCGGGCGCTCTGGCGGATGTCGTGCTCCTGCGCCTGGATGCGCCGGCGTTTGTGCCGCTGCACGATCCGGTCAATCACCTGGTGTACTGCGAATCGGGGCGCGATGTCGATATGGTCCTGGTCGGCGGTAAGGTGGTCGTGGAGGGAGGTCGCGTCACCACGATCAATACGGGCGCTATTTATGCTGAGGTGGCCGACCTGATGCCTGGTTTTTTGCAGATGATGGACCGTGCCTACGCTGCCAGTCGACGCCTTGAGCCCGTCCTGTGGCAGGTGTACGAACGCTGCCAGCGGCAGATGCCTGAGATGAACCGCTTCGCAACTCTACCCTCAGAGTGGGAATGGTCGAAGGGGAGCCCGTAGTGGACACCGGCAAGGCCGTGCGCATGGCAACCATTCTCCGCAGTGACGGGCGCACGTTCGTCGGCGCGCTCGATGTCTTTATCCCTCGCGGGCTGCTGCCCGGGCTGCGTGACCCGGTCGCGACCGCGCGGCTGTTCGTGGACGCGGGAGCCGACGCGCTGCTGATACACGAAGGCCTAGTGGAGGTCTGTCTGCCGGCGTTTGCCGGCCGGGCCGCTCTGATCATCAAGCTCACGACAGCCTCGGCGCAGGCAGAAGATAGCACTCGGCGTGTGCAGGTGACCTCGGTGCGGCGCGCCGTTGCCCTGGGAGCAGCGGCTGTCGCGGTGAACTGCTTTCTGGGTGTGCCTTATGACGGCGACCTACTGGCACAGCTTGGCCGCATCGCTGATGCGTGCGCAGCGTACGGGATGCCGCTGATTCCGCTGATCAACCCTCATCCCCGCGACCAGTTCGACGCCGACCGCGTGGCCTACGTTTGCCGCGTGGGAGCTGAACTCGGCGGCGACCTAGTCAAGAGTGATTATCCCGGCTCTCCCGAAGCCTTCGCTTTGGCCGTGCGCACCTGTCCTCGGCCGGTGATCATCGAAGAGAGCCCGCTCCCGACGACCCCCGAGGGCACACTGCAAACGGTCGACGGCGTGCTGCGGGCCGGGGGCGCTGGGGTGATGTTTGCGAACAGAATCTGGGACGCACCGCATCCCGCATCGCTCGCACGGTCGGTGGCTGGCATGGTGCACGATGCGTGGACATTGGAACAAGCGCTAAAGAACGCACGTGAAGCGGGTCCTTAATGGCGAGGCTGTCTAGGGCCTTAGAGGAGGCCCTCTAGTTAGAGGCCTCCTCTTCTCTTTGGCTGATCGTTACGCGGATGTGGATTGCAACCACGCTGCTTGGACTGGAACGACGACAGCCCCTCGGGCCCCCTACCGTAGCAGGGCCGTGAAGTCGAATCAAGTCGACGGCAACCGGGCCATGCCCACCTTAGTTTGGCAGGGCCTAAGTACTGGTCAGCGACGTTCGGCTTGGGTCCGTTTTTTGGGGCACCCTTGGGGCACGCTCGCCACTGTCAGGGGGTTTGACGACTCCCCTCGGTCCCAGGAGTCTCGATGTTTCGCGGATTCTGAGACTCGGGAGACTCCGCGGATTGTGCGAGATTCCCGGAAGACGCACTCGTAATGCGCAGGTCATCGGTTCGAGTCCGATCGCCGGCTCCAGGTTCATCAAGAGTTTCACACTCCGCTCTCTTCGAACGAATTCGTCTAGGCGCACCCTTGGGGCACGCTCGTAAGTTGGCTGGCTGTCTCTTAGGTTAAGGTTTATGCCGCGCGCGTGGACACAAAGACTGCCTAGCCTAGGTCGCGCCTAACCTCCCGCGGGCTGCCCAAGGGTTGCCCGATTGCTTTAGAACTCAGGATTGATGAATAGCTTGTCTTCGCTTGTGCGCGCGCTCTGGCACGGACAAGAAAGGTCCGCATGTAGGTTATTATCTCTGAGCGTTCGAGGTCAAAAGGTCGCCTGATCTTGCTAGGAACCCTTGCGAAAACCCTTAACTTGTAATCAGGCGCCCGACAGTAATGGGCGTTGGAGGGACTGCGTCTGTGAGCAACGCCAAGGAATTTCTTAAACTCTACAATGAACTCACGGACTACCTTCGGGTTATCACTCGTGCCGACAGATCGGTACCCTATACAAAATTGGTTGATAGAGCGGCCGAGATCGACGCTCCAACCAAACGTGTGAGTAACAGGCTCAAAGATTATGGCGATCTCAGAAACGCAATCGTTCATCACCGAGAATACCCCGAGGAGATCATTGCGGAACCGATTAACGATGCTGTTATTCAATTCCGGACCATCGTAGAGGAAATTCGCTCGCCTAAGAAGGTCATCCCAACATTCGAGAGGACAGTACAGACGTTTGCGGCCAGCGAGCCTTTGGCCAAGGCCTTGAGTTTCATGCTCGAGAGCGATTTCTCGCAGATCCCTGTGGTCCGAGATGGAACCCTGACACTGCTAACGGTCGAAGGCATTGCGAAGTGGCTCGAGGATCAAGCCAGACACGATTCCGTCGTAATTTCTGAGGCTACAATCGAGGATGCGCTGAGGAAAGACATTACATCTACTTTCCTGGTCATGAGCTCAGACCACAATGTCTACGACGCCCGAGAAGCGTTTGCGACATCGCTGGAACGAGGACGGCCAAGACTCTTCGCGATCCTGATCACTCGGAGCGGGGACCCTAGGGACAGACCGATCGGCATAATTACTCCCTGGGATCTTTTGGAAGATCGCTCGGCCCTTTAACTTAAGAAGGACCTGATAATCGTCCGGGCGGGGTTGACCCACGCCGTCCCTCTTCGATGAGGGACCTTGAGTCGATTCAAGAAAGGGAACGGTTTCTTGACGCGGCACAGCGGGACGGAGGCGTCCCGGCCTCGCACCGCGCCCGCAGCGATGTGCAGGAGATCCCCCAGATGAGGCCTCAATGCCCATAAGGCCTCTTCGGCTCCTACGAAGGGGCATAGGAGCAGGCTGAACTGTGGATTCGTGAGCAACGAAGCCAGGGCAAGGGTAGGTCGCGCACAAACCCTCCCCGGGTACCGTCGATTTGAGCCTTCTGGCATGGGGGGTGTGGGGGGATCCCTGTATGGCACATTTTGCCAAAGGGGAAATGGGTGAGGTGTGAAACAATTCACGAAGGCTTGACGAACCTGATCTAGGCCGAGGTAAGGATGATTAGAATCCCATGACCGAACTGATCTGGGATGGCAAGTACAAAGACGACAAGAAGCAGGGACCGGTCCGCATCGCACTGCCGTTCCAAACAATCGAGACCGTAAATGAGAGCGCGCAAGACCGTCAACGGCGGCTTGAGCTATTTGCAACGGGTCGCGACGGGGAATGGCGAAACCGATTAATCTGGGGAGACAAGAAATACGTGCTTCCGTCGCTCCTCCCCGAGTTCGCTGGCAAGGTGAATCTTGTCTATATCGACCCACCTTTTGATACTGGGTCGAATTTCTCGTTTACTGCAGCGATTGCTCGCCACCCTGAAACGGACGCGGATGAGGCGACCTATTTCGTAAAAGAACCATCAATTATCGAGCAAAAGGCCTACCGAGACACTTGGGGGAGAGGCCTTGATTCGTATTTGCAGTGGATCTATGAATCAGCAACTCTTCTCTATGAGTTGTTGGTGCCGGACGGCTCACTCTACGTTCACATAGGCCCGAATGTTTGCCACTACGTTAAAGCCGTGCTTGATGAGGCGTTCTCTCACACAGGATTCGTCAACCAGATTGTTTGGAAACGCCAGTCAGCAAAGAGTGGAGCGTTTGAAGGGATAGGACAATACGGGCGCATCCATGAGGTAATTCTCTTTTATGCAAAATCCGATTCTTGGAAGAAGTCGAATCCGGCAGAAAGATTCAGCTAGGTGACCTTACAGCGGCGGGCTCCAGGAAAGGTGAGTCCGGAGGGCCGATATTGGTGCGAGGCGAGAGGTTTTTGCCTCCGCCGGGTAGACACTGGGCTCTTGGGCTTGAATCGGGCGAGTCTGTTCAAATGGCGATGGACCGGCTAGTGAGGGAAGGTCGCATATGGTATGAACCCGGCAAGATGCCCCGTTACAGGCGATACCTTGATGAAATGCCCGGGGTCATGCTTCAGGACATATGGACCGACATCAGACCCGTTCCCGCTCAAGGAGGAGAGCGCCTAAACTATGAAACTCAGAAACCCGAAGCTCTCCTTGAACGCATTATCAAATCATCGTCGAATGAGGCCGACCTCGTCCTCGACTGCTTTGTTGGCAGCGGGACTACTGCTGCTGTAGCGGAGAGGCTCAATCGCCGTTGGATTGTTTGCGATCTCAGTCGGTTTGCGATACATACTACCCGCAAGAGACTTCTTGGAATCTCCGGAGTCAAGCCGTTCGTGGTTCAGAATCTCGGCAAGTACGAGCGCCAAGCCTGGCAGATGGCCGAGTTTCCCGGAAACGGCGAGAACCGACTTCAAGAGCAACGACTTCGTGAAGCCGCTTATCGAGCGTTTATCCTTAATGTTCACCGGGCCACTCCCGTCTCTGGCTATTCATGGCTGCATGGCAGCAAGGGCGGTCGGATGGTGCACGTGGGAGCAGTTGATGCACCAGTGACTCTGGCCGACGTAAAAGCCATCGGGCGAGAAGCGTGGAAGGCTATCGGCAGCAACAAGGGGGCGCCGACGAAGGCGGGAGTGGACATTCTGGGATGGGAATTTGCGTTCGAGTTGAACGAGTTGGCAAAGCAAGTTGCTGCTGAATCCCGGATCGACGTTGCGTTCAAGAAGATCCCACGTGAGGTCTTGGACAGGAGGGCTGTCGACCAGGGAGATGTGAGATTCTTCGAGTTAGGCGCTTTGTCTGTAGAAATGAAGCAAAAGCGTCGTGAGGTGATCCTAAAGCTAACCGACTTTGTAATTCCCACCGATGACATTCCCGAAGAAGCCCGCCAAGCTATCAAGCACTGGAGCCAACTGATTGACTACTGGGCGGTGGACTGGGATTTCAAGAGCGACACATTCCACAATCAGTGGCAGACTTATCGGACGCGCAAGGAACCCAGGATCGAGTTGGAGACGAAACACGCCTATCCTGAGCCCGGGAAGTACACGATAGTAGTTAAAGTGATCGACATACTGGGAAACGACACGACGAAGACCCTGGACGTAAGGGTTGAATAGGACACTGAGAGCCTGGATCCTTCTCGAAAGCTGATGCCACGTAGAAAGAGGCAATCCAGCCCGTCTTCGCAAGTTGAGCTCCTCGATGTAACGGCGCGGCTGCGCACGGGGCCATGTGTCCCAGCGCTCCGAGAGGCCGTGAAGGCTTGGAAGGCGGGCGGCTACAGGGGCGTCACGGACACGACGCGCATTCTTCTGAACTATTGGTTCCACACAGACCATAAGCTGGCTGGTGGACTTCCCTTTCGGTACCACATTTCCCAGAAGGAAGCGATTGAAACACTCGTTTTTGTCTGGGAGTTTGAGAAGGTCCGGACGCGAAAGGCGCTCCTAGAGCGCTACGCTCAGGATCTAAGGAACCTCCACCTACCGTTATATGATGACCTCGCTCGGTATTGCATAAAGATGGCGACCGGCAGTGGCAAGACCAAGGTCATGGTTTTGGCGGTAGCCTGGCAGTTCCTCAATGCGGTGCGCGAAAGAAACGAGGTTAGCGAAGACTATGCTAAAACGTTCCTAATTTTGGCCCCCAACGTCATTGTCTTCGAACGACTAAAACTCGACTTCGCAGGTGGAAGGATCTTCCGCGTGGATCCCGTGATTCCAAAGGAACTCGAGATTTTTTGGGATTTTGATTGCATCATACGGGGCGAGGCCGAGAAGGCGCACGCAGACGGAACTCTGTTCCTAACAAACATCCAGCAATTCTACGAAAGGCCCGATCGCTCAGAAGGGGAAGAACCGGAAGTCATGACGCACATTTTGGGATCCAAGCCGCCGACACAAAAGCAAGAACTCACAGACTTCGGGGAGCGCATCGGTTTGCGTGCAGGCAAACTACTTGTCGTCAACGACGAGGCTCATCACACTCACGAGGAAGACAACGAGTGGAACAAAGTGATTACCCCGCGTTTCCAAAAGGGAGCCATCTTCCCCTGGACCATTTTCGACTACCCACTCAAGCAGGCCATCATCGACGGAATCGTCAAGCGCCCAATGAAAGGTGTCGCAAAGACAACTGAGGCAAAGTCCGAGTACGCCAGCATCCGGTATCAAGCCTATCTTACTGCTGGCGTGGAGCGGTGGAGGGAGTACCGTGAGCAACTGAAGCTGCTGCACAGGAAACCTGTCCTGTTCATCATGATGAGCGACACGGACGCTGCGGACGATGTTGAGGACTGGCTAAAGAGGAAGTACCCGGCCGAATTTGGTGGTGACAAGACTCAGGTGATCCACACGGATAAGTCAGGCGAGGTCAGCAAAAGGGACTTGGACAAGGCCCGGGTAGCAGTGCGAGAGGTTGACAAGGAAGATAGTCCCATTAACGCTATCGTGAGCGTGCTCATGCTGCGCGAGGGCTGGGACGTACGTAACGTTACAGTCGTCGTAGGCTTGAGGCCCTACACTGCGAAGGCGAATATCCTCCCAGAGCAGACAATTGGACGCGGCCTGCGATTGATGTTCCGCGAACTCCCAACTAGCTACACCGAAAGAGTTGACATCATTGGCAACAAGGCCTTCTTGGACTTTGTAGACGATCTCGAAAAGCTCGAAGAGTTGAAACTGGACACGTTTGAACTGGGTAAGGACAAACTGCACATTGTCACCATAATGCCCCTTAAGGAGCGGAGTGAATTTGACATTGGTGTGCCTGTGCTTACGCCGTTGCTGGTACGCAAGAAGAGCCTGGCCGAGGAGATTGAGGGTCTTGACGTAATGCAACTAAGAACCGTCGTTCTGCCCATGAGCGAAGCTGATCCACTCGCAAAGACCTTTCGTTATGAAGGGTATGACATCATTACGCTAAAGAAAGAGGTCGAACGCGAATACACAATCCCCGAACCGCAAACGGCCCAAGAGGTGATTGGATATTATGCCCGTCGGATAGCAGAAGCTGTCAAACTCCCCTCCCAATTTGCTGTGTTGGCCCCCAAGGTCCGAGAGTTCTTTGAGCATAAGGCGTTCGGGCGCTCTGCAGACTTGGATGACCCTGCGATCGTGAAGGCAATGGCCACCCCCGTAGCCCACTACGTCTGCGTGGATGTTTTCAAGAAAGCTTTGCTTGGTCTGATCATCGAAGAGCAGATCCCTCAACTATTGGAACCAGCCAGAATGCTTTTTACGTGCCAGCCCTTTCCCTGGTCCCGGCCCGTTTGGGAGGGTCGTAAGTGTATCTTCAATCTCGTGCCTTGCGACAACGACTTCGAAAGAGAGTTTGCCAAGTTTCTCGACAACGCTCCTGACGTCGCTGCTTTTGCCAAGCTTCCCCAGGCCTTTGGATTTTCCATTGACTACACAGACTCCGGGATGAATCTGAAATCCTACTATCCGGACTTCGTTGTAGTGGACGGGGACGAAGTGGGCTGGCTGATCGAAACTAAGGGCCAAGAGACAGCCGAAGTGGCGCGAAAGGACAGGGCTGCAACCCTTTGGTGCGAGAACGCGACGAAGCTTTCAGGGAGGACTTGGAAGTACAAAAAGATTCCGCAGAAGGATTTTGAGGCCTTACAACCCCACCGTTTGGCGGACCTCGCCGCGCTACAGGTTCTGCTACTCGAATAGACGCATCTGATGCAACGGATGAGAACCACGAGACGCGAATTGACGGACCTCCTGCAGCAGATGCGACTGGAGCCTACTCAAACGACGGTGAGGACCGCGTTCTCGTAATGCGCAGGTCATCGGTTCGAGTCCGATCGCCGGCTCCAGGATTGATCAGGGTTTCGGGGATCGTGGATTTCGTGTCTGTGGGTTTTAGTAGCACCCTAGTAGCACCGTCAAACGCTCCTTCGAGTTTCCGCAAGGTCACCTCCCGGTCCAGCTGCCTCCCCTCTTCCACCAGGTGCCCGTAGATATCATTGCGCGGCCATAAGGCGATGCCGGTCGAATTCTGACCGAGGATAGTCCTGCATCCGGGGAGAAAGAGGACAACGCCCAGACAATTGTTCGTCAATGCTCAAGCGGGGAGGAGCAGGAGATGAGCAGAGTCCGCCTACTCGTTGGAACTCACAAGGGTGGCTTCATCCTGACGTCGGATGCGAAGCGTCAACGTTGGGATGTCAGCGGCCCTGAGTTTGCCGGATGGGAAATCTACCACATCAAAGGCTCCCCCGTCGACCCGGATCGTCTGTTTGCCTCACAGTCAACCGGCTGGTTTGGGCAACAGATCCAGCGATCCAACGATGGCGGCAAGACCTGGGCGTCGGTGGACAACAAATTCGTCTATGAAGGCAAAACGGGCACCCACCAATGGTACGACGGGACGCCGCATCCCTGGGAGTTCAAGCGAGTGTGGCATCTTGAGCCTTCCCTCATTGACCCTGATGTGGTCTATGCAGGGGTGGAAGACGCCGCGTTCTTCCGGTCCACTGACGGCGGACAAACGTGGCACGAACTGGCCGGACTGCGCCAGCATACGACCGGGTCTGCGTGGGCGCCCGGGGCAGGAGGGTTGTGCCTCCATACGATCGTGCAAGATCCAAGCGATTCCCGGCGCATATTCATCGCCATCTCGGCGGCCGGCGTCTTCCGGACCGATGATGGCGGCGAAACATGGCGACCGATGAACCGCGGTCTTCGTTCGCAAACCATCCCCGATCAGGATGCCGAGGTCGGTCACTGCGTGCACCGGATCGCCATGCACCCGTCCCGCCCGCGCACCCTGTTCATGCAGAAGCACTGGGATGTCATGCGGAGCACCGACGGGGGCGAGTCGTGGCACGAAGTCAGCGGGAATTTGCCATCGGACTTTGGGTTTCCGATCGACGTGCACGCCCACGAGCCGGACACCATCTACGTGATTCCGATCAAGAGCGACTCGGAGCATTTCCCGCCTGAAGGGAAGCTGCGCGTGTACCGCAGCCGGACGGGCGGAAACGAATGGGAGGCCCTGACCAACGGCTTGCCGCAGAGCAACTGTTATGTCAACGTGTTGCGCGAGGCCATGGCCGTTGACTCGCTTGATCCCTGCGGCGTGTACTTCGGGACCTCGGGAGGCCAGGTGTACGGGTCGCCCGACGCCGGCGACCACTGGTCGGCCATCGTCCGCGACCTCCCGCCGGTGTTATCTGTCGAGGTTCAGACGTTGTCATGATTCGAATCGTGCTTCCGTACCACTTGCGCAAGCTCGCGCAGGTCGACGGCGAAGTCCGGGTGCAGGTCGATGGGCAAGTTACGCAGCGTGCGATACTCGACGCGCTCGAAGCACAGTATCCCGTGCTTCGTGGAACGATTCGCGACCACGTGACGCAGCACAGGCGAGATTTTGTGAGGTTTTTTGCGTGTTCGCAGGATTTCTCGCTCGAGGCTCCCGATACTCCCCTGCCTGAAGCGGTCGCCAAAGGCGAGGAGCCGTTCCTGGTTGTGGGGGCAATCGCAGGCGGCTAGACCTTCGCCTACCTCGACGTTTGCATCCCAAGGGTGTCCTGTGGCATTTGGAGCACGGCGCCCTTCAGGCGCGCAGCCAGATGCGCGTCGGGCATATCCGATTTCTTCAATCAGGGCGTCGGTGGCGGCCCGAAATGCGTGTACGTGGGTGGCCTGATCCAGACGGCCGACGAGCGCGCGCTGCAGCGGCTCGGACACGCTGGGCGGCAGGCGGTCCATGCTCTGCCTTCCACGGCTGAAAGCCGGTGGCGCAGGCAGGCCAGCGCCAGGACCTGGTCGCGCATGTGGCTGATCATGTACTCCGCCTGCCACAGTTTCCCGCGGCCGACGGACCCGCGCGCGTGGAGTGCGTAGAGCCATGCGAGGCCAATGAGCTCCGATGGCGTGGACGGCGAGGCATGGGCTCGTTCCACCGCAACACCGAACTGCAGCCGGAACGTGTGCGCCCGCGCGCCGAACTCGTGTGCCGGCGCGAACGCGAGGTCCACCTGCAGGCCGATGTGGAGCAGGAACACCCTGTAGATCCAGGCGCCGATGGTCACGTCAAAGTGATGGACCGCGCCGTGTTCTCGGTACATGCGCTCCGTCCAATCCGCGACCGCGGCCGGCATTGTGCCAGCGTCGCCAATCCCGAAGGCAAGGTCGATATCCGACCATTGGTCCTCCGCGCCGCCCGCCGCAGATCCGGTTACCGCGGCGCCGCTGATGCGCGCGTCTTGACGGGCAGCCGCAATCAGGGCGGAGCGCAGGGTCTCGCGTTGATCACTGCGCAGGGTCTCGCGTTGATCACTGGTGTACACGCCTGATCACTCCGTGAAAATAGTACGAGGTAGCATAATAATATCGGCTCCACGCGGAGGCGTTCCATGCGAACAAGCACGCACCGGTTGCCCGGCTTGGTCTTTCGAATCATCAGTTTCTCTTGCCTCTGAACCGCAAAAGACCGGGCGGAGAGAAAATAGTTGTCTTTGCCCGCGAGGTGGTGTCGGTCGAGCACGAGCACATGACCGACCTTCCATGGCTGGTCTTCTTTCAGGGCGGACCGGGCTTTCCATCGCCGCGTCCGGACAGCAAAACCGGTTGGCTGAAGCGGGCGCTAAAAGAGTATCGTGTGCTTTTGCTGGACCAGCGCGGTACAGGGCTCTCTACTCCGGTGACGTTTCAGACTCTGGCCAGGATCGAATCGCCGCAAAAGCAGGCTGATTATCTCAAAAACTTTGGGGTACGTTCCACCTTGAGTTTTCGTGCGGTTCTCGGTGCGCCTCGTGCACTGAGCGTCCGAGTTTAGTTGCACCCTAGTAGCACGACAGGACGCTAGTTGCCCGACTCATGTGACGGCAATTGATGTGCGCAACAGGGGAGACGCGAGAACATTGATCGTCTGCGCCTGCTACGACGATTGTCTACTGCTGAGAGTCATCGGGCGGCGCACCCGTAATGCGCAGGTCATCGGTTCGAGTCCGATCGCCGGCTACCACGGCAGCGGCGGCACCGGGGGTTCGGGGGTGTAATGCTTCCCGGCTTTGAATACGTGCCGGACACGCCGCGTCGCGCTGATGTCCTCGAGCGGATTCCCGTCCAGCAGGACGACGTCGGCCTCCTTCCCCGGCGTGAGGGTCCCCAGGGTATCGGACCACCCCATCAGCTCGGCACAGCTGGCGGTCGCAGCCCGAAGCGTCTGTTCGTGGGTGAGCCCGACTTGCACCATGAGCTCGAGCTCCAGCGCCAGCTCATGGTGAAAGACGCGGGGGGCGCCGGTGTCGGTGCCAGTCGCAAACTTCACCCCGGCTTTGGCGGCGCGCATGAAATACTCAAGTTTCCGGTCCCACACGCGGTGGGCGAGCTCCACGAGCCCCGGATCGAGGCCGATCTCGCGGCCTTCGCGGGACAGCTTCCAGTAGGCCGCGAACGTTGGCACGATGAAGATCCGGTGCTTGAGCAGAAGCTCGATCACGTCGTCGGGTATCTCCGTCGCGTGCTCGATGGTTTGGGCCCCCGCCCGGATCGCAGCCCGCGTCACGATGGCCGGATGCGAATGGACCGCGACCCATTTGCCGGCCCGGTGCGCCTCGTCGACCGCGGCCCGCATCTCCTCCTCGCTGTACTCCATCCCGAACGGGTCCTCCGTCGCATTCATGACGCCGCCGCTGGCGATCAGCTTGATACCGTCGGCCCCCGCTGCCACTTGTTCCCGCACGGCCTGACGCAGGGCCTCGGGACCGTCCACCTGCTCGTTCAGGCCGGTGCCATGCCCCCCGGTGTGCCCGAGCCAGCGGCCAGCTGCCTGCATCCGCGGCCCGGGGACGAGCCCCAGGTTGATCGCCTTCTTGAGCTGCAGGTCGATGTGGGCGTGCGCCCCGACCTCGCGCCACATCGTGATCCCGGCATTCAGGGCGTTGCGGGCGAACGTGGTCGCCTGGATCGCTTTGAGCGTGTGCGGCTGCGCGTTGATCGGCCCGGTATCCATCGTGTGCATGTACCCGCTGAAGTGCCCGTGCATCTGCCCCATCCCGGGGATGGCGGTCATGCCCCGCGCGTCGAGTAGCTCGCCGCCGGGCTCGGTGACCGGCGACGGCCGGACGGCCCGCAGCATCGTGCGTTCGATTTGAATCGCCCCCTGTTCGATCACGGGGCCGTCGATTGGGATAATGCGGCAACCGTTGATGGTGAGCACCACAACCTCCTGTAGATCAGTTATCCGGCGCCCGCGCGCGGATCCAGAGCGTCCCGGAGCCAGTCTCCGATCAGGTTGGTCGCAAGCACGGTGAGCATGATCGCCGCCCCGGGAAACGTGGCCAGCCACCATGCCACGGACAGATACTGTGCTCCGTCGGTAAGCATGCCGCCCCAACTCGGAATGTTCGAAGGGATCCCGAGCCCGAGGAAGGTCAGCGCCGCCTCTGAGGTGATCATGCCGCCAAGGGAAAAGCTGGCGATCGTCAGCATCGAGGGGAGCACATTCGGCACGACGTGCCGGAAGATGATCCGCTGGTCCCGCGCGCCGAGCGCCCTGGCCGCCTCGATGTACTCCCGCTCACGGATCCCGAGGACGCGGCTTCGTGTTACCCGCGCATAGCCGACCCAGCCGGAGATCGCCAGCACGGCGATCAGGTTCCGCACGCCGGCTCCGAGAATGGCGACGATGGCCAGGCTAAGCAGGATCGAAGGAAAGGCCAGTTGGACATCGGTGACGCGCATCAGCAGATCGTCCCAGAGGCGGCCGAAGTAGCCGCTCAACACGCCCACGGTCGTTCCGAACGCCGCCGAAAGCGCAACGGCGCTGAAGCCGACGAGGAGCGAGATCCGGGACCCGAAGGTGACACGGCTCAAGAGATCCCGGCCGAGCTGGTCGGTCCCAAGCCAGAAGCGATGCCCGGTGCGCACGGCCATCGGCGGGAGAAGGCGGTGGATGATATCCTGGGCGTCCGGGTCCATGGGCGCGAGGTGAGGCGCCAGCCACGCGACCAGCACGACGCTCCCGAGCACGACGGCACCGACCCAGGCGCCGGGATCACGCCGAGCGGCGCGCCAGGTCGGCCACCACGAAGACCGTCGGGGAGGCACCTCGGGAAGCACGCTGCCAACGGCCATCAGCTGTAGTGGATGCGCGGGTCGAGCCACACGTACAACAGATCGGTGAGGAGCGTAGCCAGCACGAAGATCGTGGCGGCGAACAACACCGCGGCCTGCACGACGGGAATGTCGCGCGCGAAGATCGCCTGGACCGCCAAGCGCCCCATCCCGGGCCAGGCAAACACGGTCTCGGTCACGACGGCGCCGCCCATGAGCGTCCCGAGCTCCAGGCCGATCCAGGTCACGATCGGCAGGCTGGCGTTCCGGAGCGCGTGCCTGCCGACGACGGCGACTTCGCGCAGCCCCTTGGCCCGGGCGGTCCGCAGATAGTCTTCCGAGATGATGTCGAGCATGGCCGAGCGGGTCAGCCGCAAGATGCCGGCGGCGGAGAAGACCCCCAGTACCACGGCCGGCAGAACGAGGTGCCGGAGGCCGCCGATGCCGCCCGTTGGGAACCAACGGAGGACGACCCCGAACACAAGGATCGCCTGCAGGCCCAGCCAGAACGTCGGCATCGACTGGCCCACCAACGAGAACAGCAAGGCCCCACGATCAATGATGGTCCGGCGCCGCAGCGCGGCGGCGATGCCGAGCGGCACCGCCACCCCGACGGCTATCACCAGCGCTGCAGACGCTAGCTCGGCCGTGGCGGGCACGCGGTCGAGCACGAGGGAGAGCGCTGGCGTGTTCTGCCGCACCGAGATCCCGAAATCCCCGTGCAGTACCGCACGCGCGAACCTCAGGTACTGGACGGGCAGGGGCTGGTCCAGGCCGAGCATGTGCTGCATGGCGATCACCTGGGCCTGGCTCGCCTGAAACGGCAGCAGGAGCACCACTGGGTCGCCGATGACGTGGGTCAGAGCAAAGGCGACCACAGAGATCCCTACGAGGACGAAAACCGCCTGGACCAGCCGCCGTGCCACGTACCGTTGCATCAGCGCGCCCCGCCTCGGCGGGGCCAGGGTATTACTTGAGTGTCGCCTTGGCTAGCCACAACGTCTCATCTGACCGCGGCGTCCAGTTGAGCCGCGTGTTGACGCCGTAGATGCCCTTTTGCGTGTACATGAAGATGATCGGGGCCTCATCGTAGACTAGCGACTGGATCTCCCGGTAAAGCGCCGCCCGGCGATCAGGATCGAGCGTCGCCTTGGCCTTCACGTAAATGGCCTGGATCCCCTGGTTGCAGTACCATGAGTCCCACACGTCGCAGGAAACGTTCTCCAGCGCGTCGGCCGCGTCCAACGCTGCCGACCCCGATCCGATGAGGAAGATCGGGCCGAGCTGGTGCTTGAAGTACATGTTCACAAAGTTGCCCCACTCGTAATACTTGAGGTCGGCGTTCACGCCCACCGCCTTCAGGTAGCCCACGACCGCCTGCGATACCTGGGCGTCCGCGAGATAACGCCCCCGAGGCGACTGGAACACAATGTCGAAACCGTTAGGGTACCCCGCTTGTGCAAGCAGCGCCCTGGCCTTGGCGGGATCATACGCGTACGGCCGGAGCAGCGGGCTGAACCCGAGGTAGGCGGCCGGGACGAGCGTCGACTCCACGGTGCCGAATCCCCCGAGGATGTTCTTGACGATCGCGTCCTTATCCACGGCGTAGTTGAGTGCCTGGCGTACCAGCTTGTCACGCAGCGGCCCGGTGCCGGTGTCCAGCATGATGTTGATCGAGCGCGTGCCTGTCGTAACATCCGCCTTGATGCGGGGATCGTTGGCGATGCTGGAGACCAGGTCGGGGGCGAAATCGGTGATGATGTCCGCCTCGCCGCTCCTGAACGCCGCCACGCGCGCGGCTGGGTCCGGAATCAGCCGGAAGACGAGAGACTCGATGCTGGGCACGCCGCCCCAGTAGTCGTGATTCGCCACGAGGGTCACGCGGTCGTCCTTCACCCACGACTGGAACCGGTACGGGCCGGTCCCCACAGGGTGCGTCGCCACGTAGCTTGCGCCCTGCGCCTGATAGTAGTGAGATGGAGCGATCCCGAGCAGCATCAAGTTGGGGAGCAGAAGCGGCATCGGGTCAGCGGTCGTGACCTGGACCGTGCGGGGATCCACGATCCGCACATCCTTCACGCCGTCCACCAGGTAGTTCGAGGGCGAGTCCTTGAGGAGCGCGCGGTCGAGCGTGAACTTGACCGCCGCCGCGTCGAAAGGCTCGCCGTTGTGGAATTTCACGCCCGTGCGGAGGATGAACTCCCACGTGGTCGGGTTGATGATCTTGTAGCCGGTCGCCAGCATGGGGATGATCTTGCCCGCGTCGTTCCGCATGAAGAGCGGATCGTAGATGTGCAGCGTAACGTTGTACCCTGTGCGGGAGATCTCCTGAAAGGGATCCAGCGTAGCCGGCTCGGCGCCCTGCGCAACCGTCACCGTCCCGCCAGCGGCCTGCGACGGCGCAGGCCCCGGCGCAACCAGCGTCCCCACCATTGCGAACAACAGCAGTCCCGATAGCATCGATATTCGTGCCAATCTCATCGCTCCTCCTCCATTCTCACGTGATCGCGTGTGCCTGCTTGTGTTGAAGACATACCGAATCATGCCGCCGTGGTGACCCTCCGGACCCCGTGCGGCCAGGAGCGCGACGTCGCGCTCCTGCACGATCTCCCGTGGCATCGTCTCCCCCTTACGGTTTGCCATCGCTGCCCCCGTCCACTGCGAAGCCTTGTTGCCGCAATGCGGCAATGATCACCGCGATGTTCGTGACTTCGCCGCGCTCGAGGACTGGCTGGATCTGTGCGTGCTTACTCTTGAGCTCACTCACACGTTCTAGCACCCACTCCGCGGCTTCTGAAGGGATGACCACGATCCCGTTCGTGTCCGCGATGACGACGTCGCCCGGCCGGACAACTACGCCGCCGCACGCGATGGGCACATTGACCTCGCCCGGACCTTCGAGAGGAGGAGATCCCGTTGCCTGGGTCCGGGCAAACACCGGGAACCTCACCGCGTGAGCCTCTTCGGGATCGCGGGCCGCGCCGTCGATGACGACGCCGGCAACACCGCGCCGCTGCATGCCCTTGCTAACGTTGCCTCCCCAGACGGCAAAGGAATCGATCTCGCAGGCATTCACGACGAGGACGTCGCCTCGCTGCGTTTGCTCCATGGCGAACTTGATCACATTGAATGCTCCCCGGGGCACGGCAACCGTTACTGCAGGCCCAGCGATGCGCCCGGCCAGTGGGTAAAGGGGATGAATCGCCGGGCTGACTGTATATGATCCGTTCATCACGTCAGACAGATCCGGCGGCGCGTATGCGGCGAGCCTCCGGATCACATCTGGGGAGGCTCGGGGGACCACAGTGAACCCCCGGAATCCCACGTGCGAGCGCGTCCTGTCACCATCGATCGTACGTGCAGCTCGATCCATAGCACCCTCCCTTGGCATAAGCAGCTACTCCGCGAGCCCCCACGGGTCCACGGTGCGGAACCATCGCATGAACTCCACGCAGAAATCCACAGCATAGTTCAGCATCGCCTGGCCGCGCGCCACGGTTGCGCTTGATGGATCACCGAGGCTGCCTGTTTCAGGTGTCACGTCGCGCATATCAAGGGGCACCGCGACGCGGACACCGTGGAAGAGAAACGCCCCCAGGCCGTCGGTAGGCATCCCCCACAGGTCCTTCCGGCCGTAGCTCCCGGCACGCTCCATCTGGACTTTGCCTGGCTGCAGGACCATCATCAGCGACCCCATCGGCTCACCGCCGTGCCCGAGCTTGAACCCAGCACCATAGAGTTCCTTGATCAGCTCGGGCGCCTGGATGACCTGGAGCGGGGACACGGATGGAATCAGGATCCCGCGCTCGCGGCGCAGCTTGCGCGTGAGGAGCTCGAGGATCGGGGCGTTGCCTGCGTGACCGTTGAATATGACAATACGCCGCACCCCATGCCGCAGGAGGCAGTCCACCGTGTCCTCGACGACGCCCGAAAGCGTTTCAGGGCGAAGCGTGATGGTCCCTGGATAGTGTCGGAAGTATTCGGAGAAGCCGAACGGCATCGTCGGCGCCACCAGATCCCTCGTACGCTCCCCCGTCTGTCCCGCGATGGCGTCGATTGCGACGTAATCCCCCATGGGGGAATGTGGGCCGTGCTCTTCGATGGATCCGAGCGGGATGATCGCGGAAGCACCCTCTGCGATCGCCTCCTGCACCATCGTCCATGTCATCTCACCGATTCGCATCCAGACCCCTCCTCCTGAGTCCGTCGAGTGCGCCTGTTCACGGGCGGTGGCCAGCGATGCCAATCCCTCCCCGGGGATCGCTGCCGCCAGCCAGGCCACCGTCAGCCAGGTGCACCGCCTGGTTGCAGCCCATGTAGTGGGCCGGAATGATCTCATATCCGCGCCGCCGGAGCGCTTCCACTGTCGCGGGAGGGAAGGTAGGCTCAAGATAGAGTCGGCCGTCCTGCTCGCAGTGGAACCGAGGTGCTCCGACCGCCGACTGAGGGTCCATTCGGTGCACGAATACGTTCAGGATGGTCTGGAACACCGCGCTGATCAGCCGGCTTCCGCCCGACGACCCGATAGCGAAGATCGGTCGTCCATTGCGAAACACGATCGTGGGGCATCCGCCGCCGACACGCTTGCCAGCTACGATCGAGTCCCGATACCCTGGGCGGGGATTGAAGTGGCCGAGGAAGTTGTTGTAGAGGAATCCCAGCGCAGGTGTCATGACTCCCGCGCCGGTGATGGAGCCAATGGAGTGGGTAATGGCGACCACATTATGGTCTGAATCAGCGGCGGTCACGTGCGTCGTGTGCCCTTCGCCCCCGCCATAGATGCCAGCTTCGGCTCGTGCCAGTGAAGCCGTGACGGCCCGCGCTCTCGACCGGGAGAGGAGTTGCTCGACTGGGACGACGGCGAATGCCGGGTCAGCCAGGACCCCGATGCCGTCCGCGAAAGCCCGGTTGGTCACCCGGGCCAGCACGTCGATATAGACAGGCGAGTTGAACTCAAATCGGGCGAAATCGAGATCCTCAACGGCCCGCAGCATGGCGAGCAGGATCGCGCCGTGGCTCGGCGGGGGGCTCGCCTGGAACTCCAAGTCTCGCCAACGCACAACTATCGGCATCTCCGTCCTGACCGTATAGCTCGCGAGGTCTGCGGCGGTGACCGGTGCGTCGTGGGCAACGAAGTCAGCGACGATCTCGCCTGCGACACCACCCCGGTAGAACTCCTCAGGTCCGCCGCGTGCGATTCGCCGGAGCGTAGTCCCCAGCTCACGCTGCTGGAGCCGATCCCCGACTTGAGGGACTTGGCCTCGCGGCAGGTAAAGCGCCGCGGCCCGCGAGTCGGCTGAGAGCTTCCGAAAGATATCCGGGTACCCCGGCCGATCCGGTCCTTCAAAAGTGTAGTAGGTCTTGAGATACGGATAGATCTGGAAGCCGTCAGTGGCGAGCGCTGCTGCTGGCTCGACCATGTCCTGCCAGGTGACGCGCCCGCTACCGAACCGGGCGGCGAGCTCCCCCAACCCCGCGATGAACCCCGGGGACATGATCGACGCGTACCCCATCTGGTTCGGGTCGCCTTCGACGAGATACCGACCGACTCGCTCTGAGCGTCCGGAGAGGCCCGGAAGAAATCGGGCCCCATCGCTGGCGGAACCGATGGCCACGGACGCGTTCAGGTATAGGCAGACGTCGTGCGAGGCGGAGTATACCTGGATAAATGCGAGGCCCCCGATCCCGCATCCCAGTGGGTTGGTAACCCCTTGGGCGAGCGCCGTGGCAACTGCGGCGTCGATGGCGTTTCCGCCCATGGCGAAGATCCGGCGGCCGGCTTCGACGGCAGGGGTCTCAGGGCAGACGACGATGCCTTCCACCGGTTAGCCTCCTAGCCACGCAACCGTGGGTCGAGGACATCTCTGAGAGCGTCCCCGAGAATATTGAGGGCCAGCACGACGATGCCGATCGTGATGCCCGGAGTCAATGCAATCCACCACTGCGACCGCAGGTACGTCCGTCCCTCCGCGACCATCGTGCCCCACTCGGGGGTGGGGGGCTGCGCGCCGAGGCCCAGAAACCCTAACGACGAACCGATTATCACGGCGACCGCAAACCCCACTGTGGCGACAATGATGACCGGCGACAGCACGTTTGGGAGGACGTACCGGCGAAGGATAAGAGTATCGCGCGCACCGATCGCCCTGGCCGCTTCGATGTAGGTTTGCTCCCGCACCGTCAGCACGGCGGAGCGTACAATCCGAGTGTATGCGGGGGCCTCGCCGATCCCGACGGCGATCATTGCATTGATGAGGCCGGGTCCAAGCATGGCCACGACCACTAGCGCGAGCAAGATGCCAGGGAACGCCATCATGATGTCCATGCCGCGCATTACAGCCGACTCAAATCGGCCACGATAGAAACCAGCGATGATCCCAAGCGGCAAGCCGATCGCCAACGACAGCGACACGGAGACGATGCCAAGACTCATTGATGCTCTGGCCCCGTAGATGATGCGGCTGAGCAGGTCGCGGCCATACTGATCCGTCCCCAACCAATGGGCCGCGCTCGGGGGGAGGAAGATCGCCTCCGGCGTAACGGCGACTGGATCGTAGCCTGTGAGTATCTGTGGAGCGGCAAGCGGCACAAGCAGAATGAGTACCACCTCGAGGCTGATCCAGCCGGCGGGGCTCAGCCGGCGTAAGGCTGCAAACCGTCGAGACCGACTCCGCCCGCTCAGACGGGGAGCATCCTCGGCTGTGCTCGGGTGATTACCCGTAACGGATCCGGGGATCAATGAATCCATACGACAAGTCGGCGAGGAGGTTCGTGAGCGTGTACGCGATCGCGACGATGAGTACGGTGCCCTGGACCTCCGGGAAGTCTTTGTTTCGACCACAACCGCGCCGCCCAGCAGTGTCCCCAGCTGGATGCTGGCGACGGTGATCACCGGGATGAGCGCGTTCCGGAGCGTGTGCCGAATCAGTACTGTGCGCTCGGTGAGGCCCTTCGCCCGCGCTGTCGTGACGAAGTCCTGACGCAGAATCTCAAGCATCCCGCTGCGGACAAGACGCGCGAGAATCGCCCCTGCATACCAACCAAGCGTCAGCGCAGGCAGAATTAGGTGTCGCCAGGAACCTTGGCCGGTGATTGGGATCCAGTCCAGCTTGATGCTGAACACCCAGATGAGCAATAACCCGGTCAGGAAGGACGGGAGAGAGATGCCGACCAACGCCACAGCGGAGACGCCCCCGTCGAGCCAGCTGTTATGGGAAACGGCCGAGAGGATTCCCAGGCAAATGCCCGCGGTGACGGCGAGCCCCATGGCGACGACAGCGAGTTGGACCGTGAAGGGCAGCGCGCGCCGTATGTCGCCTGCCACTGGGCGATTGGTCTTCAGGGACCGCCCCAGGTCACCTTGTGCCACGTGCTGGATGTAATGGACAAACTGTCGCCAGAGCGGCTGGTCGAGGCCGAGCTGATGCCGAACAGCTTCGACCTGATCCTTCGGTACCGGGACATCGCCGAAAAGCACCTGAACCGGATCGCCGGGGACCAGGTGGAGCATCATAAACACGATCACCAGGACCCCGGCCATTATCAGGAACGACTGCCCGAGGCGAAGCAGGAGATAGCGGGCCAATCTTTTACCTGCCGACCGTGGCCGCCGGCTCGCCCAGTTCCGCGAGGGTCGAATCGGTCGTCTCGACCCGTCCGAACATCGCTGCGAACGTCACCAAACTGCTCTCCTGAAGATACGGTGTGACCGCGGTACATGCATCTTCAACAAGCAGCACGTGGTACCCGCGATCGCCCGCATCACGCGCAGTCGTCGCGACACAGCACTCTGTCGAGACTCCCGTAGCGACGAGGGAGTCAATACCGAGATTGCGCAGCGTCTGGTCGATCGCCGTCGAGTTGAACGCCCCCATCGACGTCTTGTTGATGACCAGCTCGCCTTCTCGAGGAGCGATGGGCTCCACGACGGCGTTTGCCCGACTGCCGGTTCGCACCAATGGCCCTTGCGCCATGCGGGCCTTGAGGTCGTCGTCGATCTGCCGCAATAAGGTCAGACCGTCTCCACGATCTGGAAGGCCGAAGCCGATGGTGAGGTAGATGATAGGTCGGCCGGCGGTGCGAAAAACCCGGATTAGACGCTGGATATTGGGGATTACCATGTCACGGACCCGGCTGTAGTAGAAATCTGCAATCGCCGGATAGTGCTCACGGAGGTATGGCCCAACACCCGTATTAGGGTCGACGGAGCCATACTGCATGTCGACGATCAACAACGCAGTAGTGGCTAAACGGAGCGGGAAACGCGGGAGTGGCAGCGGCCACTCCCGTAGCCGCTCGCGCCAGTCTCGGGCTAGGCCGCGTTCCAGAGACTCGCGCGTGATCTTCATGGCATCCCCTCCTACTTGCTAGACAGCCACGCGTCGTATACCCACGGGAAGAACCCGATGCTGTCGAACTCCAGGTCGTTGACCGCGGCGGACTTGAGGGAGATGTTGTCCCAGTTGTAGACGGCGAGCATGTAGGCCTCGCGCATGACGAGTTTCTGTGCCTCGGCAAGGATCTGTGCCCGCTTCGTTTCATCCACCTCGATGGCCTGGCGGTCGAGGAGCCGGTCAAGTTCCTTGTCCTTGACAAAGGAGAAGTTGAACCCGCCGCCGCCGACGTTGCGCGAGTGGAGCAGCGCGCTGATGATGTCCGGGTCGCTGCGCGGCGCTGGGAGCGGGGAGAGAAGGGTCACGCTCTTGCGCTGGTTCTCGTTGACCGTCTGGATCGCTGTGCCTGTCGCAATGTAGAGTTTGACCTCAACCCCGATCTGCTTCAGCTGCCCCTGCATGACCTCGGGGACGCCATGCTCCCACGATCCAATGGGAACGACTAGGCGCTTGCCGCCCTTCACCCGGATGCCGTCCGGACCCGGTTTCCACCCGGCACTATCTAGGAGAGTCTTGGACTTGGCCGGGTCGTACTTGTAGAGATCTGCACCAGGGTCAAAGGAGTAGGTATAGGGCGTGAGGAGCCCGTATGCGGGCTGAAACGCCCCGTACCTCTGGAACGGACCGAACACGGTCTTTACGATCGTGGGACGGTCGAGTCCCCAGCTGAGCGCCTGCCGGACGGCGAGCTCGTTGGTGGGTGACCCGGTGACGTTCATCGCGAAGTCGAACGGGACCCCCGGGACGAGCCCGACCAGAGGTTGGAAGTTTGGGTTCTTTGTCAGCCGGTCGAAGTCTTGAGCTGGGGCGTTGTCAATGACCTGTACCTCGCCGGTCTCGAGCGCGGCGACACGCGTGCCGTCCTCCGGAATCATCCGGAAGATGAGCCGGTCGACGTAGGCCGAGCCCGTATGCTTAAGGATCGGGGCTGGCCAATTGTACGCGTCGTACCGCTCGAGGGTGATGTGATCGTTGGGGATCCATTCGACGAACTTGAATGGTCCGGTGCCGACCGGGTGCCGACCGAAGTCCTGATCGCCAAACTGCTGGACTGCGGCGGGAGAGACCATCCGATAGTAGAGACTGGCGGCGTCGAGGAATGGAGCCCACGGCTGCTTTAAGTAGATCTTCACCGTTTGGGCATCGACCACTTCCGCGTGGTCGTAGAATCCAACAGCGCAACCGCCACACCTGCTGGCTAACTTGGGGTCGTGCGTCCGATCGAAGTTGAACTTGACGGCGGCAGCGTCGAACGCCGTGGCGTCATGGAATTTCACGCCGCTGCGGAGCTTGAACGTGTACACTTTTCCATCGCCAGACACGGACCAGTTCGTAGCGAGCCATGGCTTGAACTTCTTGTCTTTCTTGTCTCGCACGATCAGCGGGTCGAAGATCTGGAAGAACACGATCTGCGACGGTCTCAGTCCCGAGAGATTCGGATCAAGCCTGTCAGGTTCGTCGCGAAGGGCATACGTCAGCGTACCTCCGCGCTGCGGCGTGGGTGCTGCCGATGCGTTTGCGAGTGGGAGCACCAGTAGCAAGGCGAGAAGAAAACTTGCATGCCTCCTCATATTACCCCCCCCAAGTGGTCGGTAAGATCGTGGCTGGAATTTGAAATTAGAGATTAGGAATCTCTTATTACATGTGGTACCATATACCGTCAGGACCGTCAAGGAGAATCACTCTCATCCCGTCTTTCCGGCATGAGTGTGAGAGACCTCACCGGTTTGATATTCCGGCTTGAGCTTGGCATTCAAAGTGCAGCAGTGGAAAAGGATCGTAAATGCCATCGTCCACCCACGTCTTCGCTCCGGTCTCACCACGGCGCCTCGGGGCGCAGATATACAGCCATCTGATTGAAGCAATCGCGACAAATCAGCTCCCCGAAGGTGCAGAGATTCAGGAGGACGTCCTCGCCGCGCAGATGGGAGTGAGCAAGACCCCCGTTCGCGAGGCCCTCCGACGTCTCGAAACCGAGGGGTTTATCGTCGCAGATTCGCATCGAACCCCGGAAGTCAAGCGCTTAAGCGAGCAGGACATCGCAGAGCTCTATAGTGTGCGGGAGTATCTGGAGCGGCTC